>NZ_JBFASK010000001.1:0-87797 GCF_040677675.1 Streptomyces sp. NPDC053755
CTCACCCTCTCGGGCTTTCCTCCGGGCTTTTTCCCTTCGGTCTTTCGTGTTTCCAGCTTAGCAGATCCGATTTCCGTTTCCGCCACCCGCTGGAGCGGGCTGCCGGGCCGTTCTTCGCTTTCGCGTTTCCCTTTCCGGCGGTTCCGACTCTATCAGATCCTTTCGGGCCTGATTCCCAGTCAGAGGGGGTTGTCCTCGCGGCTGTTGGGCCGTTCCGACGAGTGAGACTTTAGCGGATTCCCTGCCCCCGACGCTAATCGGGCGGCGCACGCTCAAACCTTCGAACGTGGATTCCTCATTTCGCAAAAACGCACGGAAAGAAGAACGGCACGATGAAGCGCCGTCGGCTTGAGTGGTTCTTGCGGAATGGCTGTCCGGGGCCGACCGGAGTCGGTGCTCACGTCGGACAACTCGGAGAACACTACGGACCGGTCAATCCCGTGTCAACCCCGGCCCTGGGGGCGCGCCCCGTCGCATGACGACGTGTGCGCGCGCCCGGGCGTGATGGCCGCCTGGCGGCGTGGCGAGGAGGGTCAGCCGTTGCCGGAGGCGAGTTCCCGGCTGCGGTCGCGGGCTGCTTCCAGGGCGGCGATCAGGGCCGCGCGGACGCCGTGGTTCTCCAGTTCGCGGATGGCGCTGATGGTGGTGCCGGCCGGGGAGGTCACGGCCTCGCGGAGCTTGACGGGGTGTTCCCCGCTGTCGCGGAGCATCACGGCGGCGCCGATCGCGGCCTGGACGATGAGGTCGTGCGCCTGGGCGCGGGGCAGGCCGAGGAGGATGCCGGCGTCGGTCATGGCTTCGACGAGGAAGTAGAAGTAGGCCGGGCCGGAGCCGGAGAGGGCGGTGGCCGCGTCCTGCTGGGACTCGGGGACGCGCAGGGTCTTGCCCACGCCGCCGAAGATCTCCTCGGTGTGCGCGAGGTGCTCGGGGGTGGCGTGACTGCCGGCCGAGATCACGGACATGCCCTCGTCGACGAGGACGGGCGTGTTGGGCATGACCCGGATGACGGGGGTGCCGGCGGCGAGCCTCTCCTCGATGAACGAGGTGGGGATTCCGGCGGCGGCGCTGACGACCAGGCGGTCGGCGGCGACGTGCGGCGCGAGTTCGTCGAGGAGGCGCCCCATGTCCTGGGGCTTCACGGCGAGAATGAGGGTGTCGGCGCGCTTGGCCGCCTCGGCGTTGGTGACCGGCTCGACGCCGTAGCGTGCGCGCAGTTCTTCGGCGCGTTCCGTGCGGCGGGCGGTGACCAGGAGGTCGGCGGGACGCCAGCCGGCCCGGATCATGCCGCTGAGGAGCGCTTCACCGATCTTGCCGGTGCCGAGGACTGCGACGGTCTGGGTCATGGCTCTGTTCACCTCGCCGGAGGGGGTACGTGCCGCCATCCTCGCACCGCGAGGGGCGCCGCGGCTTCGGGTGTCCGAGGGGCGGTCACCCGGTGCGGCGGCGCAGGGTGGCCGCGCCGAGGACGAGTACGAGGAGGGCGCAGCCGGCGACGACGAGGGCGTCGCGGAGGAAGGCGTCGGTGACCTCGGGGTGGCGGAGGACCTCGTTCATGCCGTCGACGGCGTACGACATGGGCAGGGCGTCGGAGATCGCCTCCAGTGCGGGCTGCATTCGGTCGCGCGGGGTGAACAGTCCGCAGAGCAGCAGCTGGGGGAAGATCACGGCCGGCATGAACTGGACGGCCTGGAACTCGGATGCCGCGAAGGCGGAGACGAAGAGGCCGAGGGCCGTGCCGAGGAGCGCGTCGAGGAGGGCGACGAGGAGAAGGAGCCAGGGGGAGCCGACGACGTCGAGGCCGAGGAACCACAGGGCGAGGCCGGTGGCGAGGGCGGACTGGAGGACGGCGAGGAGTCCGAAGGCGAGGGCGTAGCCGGCGATGAGGTCGGCCTTCCCGAGGGGCATGGCGAGCAGCCGCTCCAGGGTGCCGGAGGTGCGTTCGCGCAGGGTGGCGATCGAGGTCACGAGGAACATCGTGATCAGCGGGAAGATGCCGAGCAGCGAGGCGCCGATGTCGTCGAAGGTCGCCGGGCTCCGGTCGAAGACCCACCGGAGCAGGAAGAGCATCAGGCACGGGACGACGAGCATCAGGGCGATCGAGCGCGGGTCGTGGCGCAGCTGGCGCAGGACGCGGGCGGCGGTGGCGAGGGTGCGGGAGCAGGAGCGGGAGAGGGCGGCCGCTCGGCTCGGTCGGGTCAGGGGGGTGGCGGGGGACGGGCCGTCGGTCATCGCCGGGGCTCCTCGATGCGTGTGGCCGCGCGGGCGGCGGCGGCGTCGACCAGTCGGAGGAAGGCTTCCTCGACGGTGGCGGTGTCGTTGCGTCGTCTGAGGGCTTCGGGGGTGTCGTCGGCGAGGATCTCGCCCTCCCGCATGAGGAGCAGCCGGTGGCAGCGTTCGGCCTCGTCCATGACGTGGGAGGAGACCAGGATCGTGGCGCCCCGGCGGTCGGCGATGCGGTGGAAGAGCTCCCACAGGTCGCGGCGGAGGACCGGGTCGAGGCCGACGGTGGGTTCGTCCAGGACGAGGAGTTCCGGGGTGCCGAGGAGGGCGACGGCGAGGGAGACGCGGCTGCGCTGGCCACCGGAGAGCCGGCCGGCGAGGGAGCCGGCGTGCGAGGCGAGGTCGACGTCGTCGATGGCCCGGGTCACGGCGGTGCGGCGTTCTTCGCGGTGGGCGCGGCCGGGGAGGAGGACGGCCGCGAAGTAGTCGAGGTTCTGGGCGACGGTGAGGTCGTCGTAGACGGACGGTGCCTGGGTGACGTAGCCGATGCGGGAGCGCAGGGCTGCGTCGCCTGCGGGGCGGCCGAGGACGTCGAGGGTTCCGGTGACCTTGGCCTGGGTGCCGACGACGGCGCGCATCAGGGTGGACTTGCCGCATCCGGAGGGGCCGAGGAGGCCGGTGATCCGGCCGGGCCGTACGTCGAAGTCGAGGTCGCGCAGGACGGTGCGGTCGCCTCGGTGGACGGTGAGGCCGCGGGCGACGATCGCCGCGGCCGGGGCCTGTTCCGCGGCCGGTTCCGCGAGCTGGTCCGGGACACGCTCGGGGTAATTCACCATGCGATGAATATTGCGCGCGGGGGTGGAGGGCGTCAAGGGTTCGGGCGAAGGCGCGGGCGCGCGCCGGAGTGCGTGGGCCGGTGGCGGACTCCGGGAGGACGCGAGCGGGCTCTCGGGCCCGCCGGTGCCGACAGGCGCGCGGGCGGGCCCCGGCCGTGGTGGGCTACTTCCGCTTCGGCTTCTTGCGGGCCGCCGGGTTGCCCGTGCGGGTCCCGCGCCGCTTCTCGTACCGCGCGCGGGCCGTCTCGTACTCGGTGCGCCGCAGCTTCTCGCCCGGCGCCTCGACGAGGCAGCGGAAGGCGTAGGCGAGGAGGGAGCCGATGAAACCGATCGCCTTGAGGCTGCGCAGGGAGTCCTCGCGCGCCGGGTCGGCGGGGCGCCGGCCGAATCCCTCCCATGTCCTGCGGAAGGCGATGGCGCTGCAGATCGCGAACATGACGATCACCAGGATGTTGACGAAGCCGCCGACGTCGGCGATCTCCAGGCCCTGGTAGCCGAAGCGCAGCACGAGGCATCCGGCCGCCGCCGCGACGAGCGCGCCGACCGCGAGGCCGGCGCGGCGCAGGCCGTAGTGGCCGGTGTGGTCGACCCAGGTCGTGCCGAAGAAACGGATCTCCTCGGGCCGCGGCCCGGCGGGAGTGCCGTCGGCGGCACCCTCCGCGGCGGTGGTGCGGGGGTTCTCGGGCCGGTCGGTGCGGTCGTCGTCGCTCACGGGACCGATTATCCCCGGCCGGTCCCCTCGGCGGCACGGCCGAGGGGACCGCGAGCACGACCTGAGGCCCGGGCCGGGCCTCAGCCGCAGCGGCGGGCGACGTAGCCGTCGGTGCCCGTCTGCACGTAGGCGTCGGAGATGAACTCGCCCGTGGCGATGTTGTCCCAGATGTTCGTGGTGCCGTAGGGGCCGGAGATCCACTCGCCCGGCGTCTGGCAGTAGATCGCCACCCGTACGTCCAGGGCCAGGGTCCGCACGATCCGGTACTGCGTGCCCGGGCCCGAGCGGACGTTGACCCGGTAGCCGGGGGCGACCGGGTAGCGGGCGACGCTCATGGTGGTCACCCCGTCGAGTGCCGCGACCTCCGCCGCGGCGGCGTCGAGGGCGGCGACCGCCGGTTCCGCCACGGCCGTCGCCGCGTGGCCCCCGTCCCCCCGGCCGTCCTCGTCCGTCCGGATCCTCTCGTTCATCCGGTCCTTCTCGTCCACGCCCATGGCGTCCTCCCCCGTTCGGCGCACGAAGCGCTCCGCTGACCGTCACGTTCCGCGACGCGCGCAGGCTAGCAAGCCCCCTCGGTCGTACGGATGCCATCGACTAGGCTCCGTGCGTCGCGCACGCGCGCGAAACACGACGGGGAACCACACGGGGGTGGGCTATGCCGCCGTTGCGCAGCACCGGCGCGGACCGGGAAGCGGAAGAGCCTGAATACGCCGGTGCCTACCGCCTCCAGGCCAGTCTGGGCGCGGGTGGGATGGGCGTGGTGCATCTGGCCACCTCGGCCTCCGGGCTGCGGCTCGCGGTCAAGGTCGTGCACGGGCAGTACGCGGAGGACCCGGAGTTCAGGGCCCGGTTCCGGCAGGAGGTGGCCGCCGCCCGGCGGGTGAGCGGGGCCTTCACCGCGCCCGTCGTGGACGCCGACCCCGATGCCGTACGCCCCTGGATGGCGACGCTCTACGTCCCCGGCCCCACCCTCGCCGACCAGGTGAGACGGAACGGGCCCCTCTCCCCCGCGGAGCTGCGCAGGCTGACGGCGGGGCTCGCGGAGGCGCTGCGCGACATCCACCGGGCGGGGGTCGTCCACCGGGATCTCAAGCCGAGCAACGTCCTGCTCACCGACACCGGGCCGAAGGTCATCGACTTCGGCATCTCCCGGCCGGTGGACAGCGATCTGCACACGGAGACCGGCAAGCTGATCGGTTCGCCGCCGTTCATGGCACCCGAGCAGTTCCAGCGGCCCCGCGAGGTCGGGCCGGCGGCGGACGTTTTCGCCCTCGGCGCGGTCCTGGTGCACGCGGCGACCGGGCACGGTCCGTTCGACTCCGACAGCCCCTACATCGTGGCGTACCAGGTCGTGCACGACGAGCCCGACCTGTCGGGGGTGCCGGCCGAGCTCGCGCCGCTGGTCGCCCGGTGCCTCGCCAAGGAGCCCGCGGAGCGTCCGACTCCCGCCGAGATCATGGCGGCGCTGCTCCCGCCCTCCTACGAGGCGGCGGCGTTCATACCGGCGCAGCGCCGGCCGCTCGTCCTGCCCGAACCGGCGGCCGGTCCCGCCGCCTCCTGGGACGCCGACACGCCCGTACGGGTCACCGCGCCGGGCCGGCCGCGTCGTCCGTCCGGCCTGGCCCGGCTGTCCCGCCGGTCCCTCGCCGTCACCGCGCTGGCCGTCCTCGCCGCGGGCGGCCTCTTCGTGGCCTTCGGGGCGGGCGACGACTCCCCCGTGGCCCCGCCGCGCGAGACCGCGGTGGCCACCGCCTTCGGCGGCTGGCAGACCGTGCTGCAGAAGGCGGGCGAGCCCACCGCCCCCGCCTGCGCGCACGTCGACGGCGCGCTGTTCTGCTCCGCGCGGGGCATCGGCCTGGCGCGGCTCGACCCGCTGACCGGCCAAGTCGCCTGGTCGCACCCGACCGGCGTCGGCGATCCGGTGGCGGGGCCCATGCCGGCCGGCGGCCTGCTCGGTGTCGTCGCCGCCGACGGCACGCTCCGCACGTACGAGCGCGAGGGCGGGACCGCGCGATGGGACACCGGCGGCGCCGCCCGCCAGGAAGGGGCCACTCCCGCGGGCGGCACCTTCCTCTTCCTCACCTCGACCGGCGCCGTCAGGGCGGTCGACGGCGAGACCGGCGAGCAGCGCTGGCGGCACGGCCTCCAGGGCTTCGCCGCTCCGCGCTTCGGCCCGTACGACAGCGCGACCGGGCTCCTGCCGGTCTTCGAGACGACGGACGGCGGGACGCAGACGCGGGTCGGGGCGCTGCGGCCGCGCACCGGCGAGCTGGTCTGGCAGAAGCGGCTGGACGGCGACCTGGTGCCGGTGGGAACGGGCGCGGGCGGTGCGGTGTTCCTGCGCTCGGCGAACAGCGACTCGCAGATCGACGCCATCGTCCGCTACGACCCCGGGACCGGCGGGACGGGGGCGGAGAGGGGGCCGGGGGCGGTCCGCCGGGTGGCGTTGCCGTTCCGGCTGGACGAGCCGACGATCGCGGTCCGCGGCGACACCGTCTATCTGCTGACCCGGAACGGTCAGCTGACCGCCCTGGACACGGCCGCCCCGGGCGGGCGCGTGCTGTGGGAGCTGGAGACCGCCGCCGGGAACGTCTCCGCGCCCGTCGTCGCCGCCGACGGCGACCGGCTGTACCTGTCCGCGTCCGACGGGAGGCTCCTCGCCGTCGACACGGTGCGCGGCGCGCTGCTCGGCCAGACGGAACCGCGCCTCCGCGACGGCAGGCTCGCCTACGCCATGGCCGTGCCCGCGCCGGTCGTGGCCGGGGGCCGGGTGTTCGCGACCGCGCCCGACGGCTCGGTCTTCGCCGTGGACGGGCGGGACCCGGGCGCGTGGTGAGGGGGCCGCTCGGCGGGCGGACCGGGTAAGGCCGAAGGGTGCCCCGGGTGCCTGTTCCGGGGATGAGCCGGGGCGGAGCCGCGAGCGGCGTGCGGGCCCCCGCGGGGGCCCGCGCAGGATCGGTTCGTCGGGGGCCGCGTACGCTCGCCGACGTACGAACGCGGGGAGCGAGCCGTCTCGCTCACTCCCCGCGCCGGTCGTACGCCGTCCTTCGCCCCGGCCTCAGCCCAGGCGGGTCACGTCCCGCACGGCGCCCTTGTCGGCGCTCGTCGCCATCGCCGCGTAGGCGCGCAGCGCCGCCGAGACCTTGCGCTCCCGGTTCTTCGGGGCGTAGACCCCGCCCAGCGCCTCGCGCCGGGCCGCCAGCGTGTCCTCGTCGACGAGGAGTTCGATCGCGCGGGTGGGGATGTCGATACGGATCCGGTCACCGTCCTCCACCAGGGCGATCGTGCCGCCGGACGCCGCCTCGGGCGAAGCGTGGCCGATCGACAGACCCGACGTACCGCCCGAGAAGCGGCCGTCCGTGACGAGCGCGCAGGTCTTGCCAAGGCCGCGCCCCTTGAGGAACGAGGTCGGGTACAGCATCTCCTGCATGCCCGGGCCGCCGCGCGGGCCTTCGTAGCGGATGACGACCACGTCGCCGTCCTTCACCTGCTTGTTGAGGATCTTCTCGACGGCCTCGTCCTGCGACTCGCAGACGACCGCCGGGCCCTCGAAGGTCCAGATCGACTCGTCGACGCCGGCCGTCTTCACCACGCAGCCGTCGACGGCGAGGTTGCCGCGCAGGACGGCCAGGCCGCCGTCCTTGGAGTACGCGTGGGCGGCGTCGCGGATGCAGCCGCCGGCGGCGTCCGTGTCGAGGGAGTCCCAGCGCTCCGACTGCGAGAAGGCGGTGGCGGAGCGGACGCAGCCGGGCGCCGCGTGCCACAGCTCGACGGCCTCCTCGGACGGGGAGCCGCCACGCACGTCCCAGGTCTCCAGCCACTCCTTCACGGAGCGGGAGTGGACGGTGTGGACGTCCTCGTTGAGGAGTCCGGCGCGGTACAGCTCGCCCAGGATGGCGGGGATGCCGCCGGCGCGGTGCACGTCCTCCATGTAGTACGTGCCGCCGGGCGCCACGTTCGGCGCGACCTTGGCCAGGCACGGGACGCGGCGGGAGACCTCGTCCATGTCGGACAGGCCGTAGTCCAGCTCGGCCTCCTGGGCGGCGGCGAGCAGGTGCAGGATCGTGTTGGTCGAGCCGCCCATGGCGATGTCGAGCGCCATGGCGTTCTCGAAGGCCGCGCGGGTGGCGACGGAGCGCGGCAGGACCGAGTCGTCGTCCTCGTCGTAGTACCGACGGGTGATGTCGACGACCGTGCGCGCCGCGTTCTCGTACAGCGCCTTGCGGGCCGTGTGGGTGGCGAGGACCGAGCCGTTGCCGGGCAGGGAGAGGCCGATGGCCTCGGTCAGGCAGTTCATCGAGTTGGCGGTGAACATGCCGGAACAGGACCCGCAGGTCGGACAGGCGTTCTCCTCGATGCGGAGGATGTCCTCGTCCGAGATCTTGTCGTTCACGGCGTCGGAGATCGCGTCGACCAGGTCGAGCGTACGGACCGTGCCGTCGACCAGCGTCGCCTTGCCGGACTCCATCGGGCCGCCGGAGACGAAGACCGTCGGGATGTTCAGCCGCAGGGCTGCCATCAGCATGCCCGGGGTGATCTTGTCGCAGTTCGAGATGCAGATCAGGGCGTCGGCGCAGTGCGCCTCGACCATGTACTCCACGCTGTCCGCGATCAGGTCGCGGGAGGGCAGCGAGTACAGCATGCCGCCGTGGCCCATCGCGATGCCGTCGTCGACGGCGATCGTGTTGAACTCGCGCGGGATGGCCCCGGCGGCCGTGATGGCCTCGGAGACGATCCGGCCGACCGGCTGGAGGTGGGTGTGGCCCGGGACGAACTCCGTGAAGGAGTTGGCCACCGCGATGATCGGCTTCCGGCCGATGTCCGCGCCGGGTACACCGGAGGCGCGCATAAGGGCGCGTGCGCCCGCCATGTTGCGGCCGTGGGTGACAGTGCGGGACCTCAGCTCGGGCATCGTCGCTCGCTCCTCGTGATGGGTGTGCTTGCTTTCGAGCGTACGCCGACACTCCAAGATCTGGACACGGTGTCCGCATTCCGGACCGGCTGTTCAGCTTTCGGTCAGGTACCGCTGAAGGGTCGGAGCCACCTGGGCCACGATCTGCTCCGGGTCGGCGGAGGCCAGGGGCTCGACCTGGATGACGTACCGAAGGATCGCGATGCCGATCATGTGCGAGGCGGCCAGCTCCGCGCGGAACCGGGGGTCCGGCACCTGGAGGTCGGCGGCCACGCGCTCCAGGAGCCGGCGCAGCACGAAGCCCCGGAGCACCTTCGCCGCCGCTTCGTGGGTGAGGGCGGAGCGGATGATCGCCAGCAGGGGGGCGCGGGTCGTGGGGTTCTCCCAGACGCCGATGAAATAGCGGGCGAGGCGCTCGCCGATGCCGTCGAGCGGGCCCCCGAGGACCGCGGGGACGACGAGGGCGGGCTCGAAGGAGACCTCGACGGCGGCCGCGAACAGCTCGTCCTTCGTGCCGAAGTAGTGATGCACCAGAGCCGGGTCCACTCCGGCGGCCTTGGCGATCCCGCGCACGGACGTCTTGTCGTAGCCGCGTTCGGCGAACTGCTCACGGGCCGCCTCCATGATCCGCTGCCGGGCTCCCGGTCCGCCGTCCTCGGCGGACCGGGAGGGGCGGCCGCGCCGGCGCGGGGCCGGTGCGGTCATGAGCGGGGGACCCGGGTCGGCTTCGCGGTCGCCGAGGCGAGGTGGAGGCGGGTGAAGGCCAGGGCCTCGGCGAGGTCGGCCTCGCGTTCGGCCGCGGACATCGCGCGGCGGGTGTTGACCTCGATGACGACGTGCCCGTCGAAGCCGGTGAGGGCGAGGCGCTCCAGGACCTCGGCGCAGGGCTGGGTGCCGCGGCCGGGGACCAGGTGCTCGTCCTTGGCGGAGCCCCTGCCGTCGGCGAGGTGGACGTGGCCGAGGCGGTCGCCCATGCGGTCGACCATGGCGAGCGCGTCGGTGCGGGCGGTCGCGGTGTGGGAGAGGTCGACGGTGAAGTGGCGGTAGTCGTCCTTGGTGACGTCCCACTCGGGGGCGTACGCGAGCATCTCGCGGTCCTTGTAGCGCCACGGGTACATGTTCTCGACGGCGAACCGGACGTCGGTCTCGCCGGCCATCCGCCAGATGCCGGTGACGAAGTCGCGGGCGTACTGGCGTTGCCAGCGGAACGGGGGGTGGACGACGACGGTGGAGGCGCCGAGCTTCTCGGCGGCGGCCCGGGCGCGCTGGAGCTTGACCCAGGGGTCGGTGGACCAGACGCGCTGGGTGATGAGGAGACAGGGGGCGTGGACGGCGAGGATCGGGACCTGGTGGTAGTCCGAGAGCCGGCGCAGGGCCTCGATGTCCTGGCTGACCGGGTCGGTCCAGACCATGACCTCCACGCCGTCGTAGCCGAGGCGTGCGGCGATCTCGAAGGCCGTCGCCGTCGACTCCGGATAGACCGAGGCCGTCGACAGGGCGACCTTCGCATCCGGGACGCGCACCACTGGTTCTGCCACGAAGGACAGGGTACGGGGCGGGCCGGGGCCCCGGGGAGGTGGTTCCGGTCACGTGGGGCGCCCGGCGGCGGCCCTCCGCAGCGCCGGGCACGCGCGCGTGGCGGGTGTCCCGGGCGTCCACCTGGGACGGACGGGTGCCCGCGCGCGTGGGGGACGCCACACACCCGGGCGGGTGGGTGGGGCGGCGTGCGGGGGGCGCGGAGGGGGCGTGCGGGGAGCGTCTGCCGGGGCGCGGTAGGCGCGGGCGGTCCGGTCGACCGGGGGGCGGGGGCAGTGGGGTGCGGGATGCGCCAGGTCGGGGTGCCCGGGTGCGGACCGCGCCGGGGCGGGGCGCCGGTGTGCGGCGGCGGAGTGGAGAGGGTGCGGGGCGGGCGCCCCGGTCCTCGTCCGGCTAGCCCTCCGGGAGATGGTCCAGGCGCCGGATTCGAGGGAATGCGGGGCGGGGCGCCGGTGTGCGGCGCCGGATTCGAGGGGATGCGGGGCGGGCCCCGGTCCTCGTCCGGCTAACCCTCCGGGAGATGGTCCAGGCGCCGGAGGATCACGCCCTCGCGGAGCGCCCAGGGGCAGATCTCGAGGTCGTCCACGCCGAAGAGGTCCATCGCGCCCTCCGCGACCAGCGCGCCCGCCAGGAGCTGGGAGGCGCGGCCTTCCGAGACGCCGGGGAGGCTCGCGCGCTCCTGGACGGTCATCACGGAGAGCTTGGGGACCCACTCCTCCAGGGACCGGCGGCTGAGGTCACGCTGGACGTAGAGCCCCTCGCCGGAGCCGGGCGCCCCGGCGATCCTCGCCAGCTGCTTGAAGGTCTTGGAGGTGGCCACCACGTGGTCCGGCTTGCCGAAGCGGGTGAACTCGCCGACGGTACGGGCGATCTGGGCGCGGACGTGGCGGCGCAGGGCCTTCACGTCCGCGGCGTCCGCCGGGTCGCCGGGGAGCCAGCCGGCCGTGAGCCGCCCCGCGCCCAGCGGAAGCGACACGGCCGCGTCCGGCTCCTCGTCCATGCCGTAGGCGATCTCCAGGGAACCGCCGCCGATGTCGAGCAGGAGCAGCTTTCCGGAGGACCAGCCGAACCAGCGCCGGGCGGCGAGGAAGGTGAGTCGTGCCTCCTCCTCACCGGTGAGGACCTGGAGGTCGACGCCGGTCACCTCCTTGATCCGGGCGAGGACCGCGTCGGCGTTCGTCGCCTCGCGCACGGCCGAGGTCGCGAACGGCAGCACCTCCTCGCAGCCCTTGTCCTCCGCGGCCTGGAGCGCGTCCACGACCGTGGCGATGAGTCGCTCGACCCCGTCGGGCGCTATGGCGCCGTGCTCGTCGAGCAGCTCGGCGAGGCGCAGCTCCGCCTTGTGGGAGTGAGCGGGCAGGGGCCGCGCCCCATGGTGGGCGTCGACCACCAGGAGGTGCACCGTGTTCGAACCGACGTCGAGGACTCCGAGTCTCATGGGCGGAACGCTACTGCGCCCGCGCGCATACGCTGGGGGTGTGCCCAAGACGAAAAAGGCGAAGCCGGACAAAGCCAGTGGCGGCGACAGCGCCACCACCCCGCTCAAGCCTCGCAAGGCCTCCAAGGAGCCCGCGATCCCCAAGAAGCAGGGCTCCTCGCCCGAACCCGACGAGAAGGGCCTGGACTTCGCGCGCGCGTGGGTGGAGTTCCCGGACCCGGCCGACGACGAGCAGGTCTTCCGCTGTGACCTGACCTGGCTCACCTCGCGCTGGAGCTGTGTCTTCGGCAGTGGCTGCCAGGGCATCCAGGCCGGCCGCGCCGACGACGGCTGCTGCACCCTGGGCGCCCACTTCTCCGACGAGGACGACGAGAAGCGGGTCGCTTCGCACGTGGCCCGGCTCACGCCCGAGCTGTGGCAGTTCCACGACGTCGGGACAGCGACGGGCTGGACGCAGCTCGACGAGGACGGCGACCGGCAGACCCGCCGCTGGGAGGGGTCCTGCATCTTCCAGAACCGCCCGGGCTTCGCCGGGGGGGCCGGCTGCTCGCTCCACATCCTGGCTCTCAGGGAGGGCAAGGAGCCGCTGGAGACCAAGCCGGACGTGTGCTGGCAGCTGCCGGTGCGGCGTACGTACGACTGGATCGACCGGCCCGACGACACCCGGGTGCTTCAGGTGTCCATCGGCGAGTACGACCGCCGGGGCTGGGGCCCGGGCGGGCACGACCTGCACTGGTGGTGCACCTCGGCGACCTCGGCGCACGGGGCCGGGGAGCCGGTCTACGTGACGTACCGGCCCGAACTGACGGAGCTGATGGGCAAGGCGGCGTACGACGTGCTCGCGGGGCTGTGCGAGGCCCGGCTGTCGTCGCAGCTTCCGCTGGTGGCCCCGCACCCGGCGGACCCGGTGACTCCGGCCTGAGCGCCTCCGGCCCGCGTGAGCGCCCGCCCTGAGGGCGCCGACCCGGAAGCCAGGCCTGAGGGCGCCGACCCCGGAGCCCGCCTTGAGGGCGCCGACCCCGGAGCCAGGCCCGCGACCCGGGAGCCGGCGACGTGAGCGCCCCCGACCGGAGCCCACCCGACCGGCGCGGCCCTCGCCACCGACCTCATGAGGACGGTGGCGGGGTCTCCGGGCCGCTCGGGGTCCCCGGTTCGGTGGACGGGGCCGGCTCCCCGGTCGTCGGGGGCGGCTCCTCCGTGGTGGGTGGTGGGCTCGTCGGGTCCGTGGGATCCGTCGTCGGCGGCGGCTCCTCGGTGGCCGGCGGCGGCGTGGTCGGGTCCGTGGTGGGCGGCGGGGTCGTCGGGTCCGTGGTCGGCGGGGGTTCCTCGGTGGCCGGCGGCGGCGTGGTGGCGCCGCGGCCGCCGATCCTGACCACCGCACCGGAGGGGTTCACTCCGACACGGGCCGACCAGGCGCCCGCGGGTTCGTGCGCGTGGTCCACGAAGACGCGGACCGTCACCGACTCCCCGGGCCGCAGGGTGCCGGATGCCTGAGAGACGTACAGCCACGGGCCGTCCGTCCACAGGGACCACTCGACCGGTGAGCCCCCGGAATTGGTGAGCGTGAGGGTCGTGGTGTCGCCGTGGCCCTGGGCGGCGACCGTGATCCGGCCGGGGCCCGGCCGGCCGGGGAGGGTCGGGCCGACCGGGCCGCCCGGGCTGATGACCTCGACGGAGACGTCGGGGGCCCGGCTGCCCTGGGTGAAGCGCGGGTCGGGGGTGGTGCGTGCGTTGCCCGTGTTCTCGTATCGGCCGTTCGGTGCGCCGTCCGGGTCCGACTCGTCCGACTCGCGTGCGGAGACGGGCGCTCCGGCCCGGTCCTCCCCCGTCGCCGGGGCGCCGCGGTACGAGGCCCACAGGGCGAGGACCGGTGCGGCGACCACGGCGGCGACGACCGTGGTCGTGACCGCGCGGGCCCGCATCCGGTCCCGTCGGGCGGCGTGGTCCTTGGGATCCAAGGGGAAGCCGGTGGGGCCGAAGCGCGGGGCGCCGGCACGCGCGCGGGAGAGGTGCGTCGCCGCCGGGAGCGCGGCGGCGCGGGGCGCCTCGACCAGCGGGAGCCTCGCCTGGGAGGCCGCGGTCGCGCCGGGCCACGGGCCGCCCGCGCCCGCGCGTTCGGCGGCGCGGCGGCAGCGGGGGCAGTCGTCGACATGGCGGACCAGCTCGGCGCGCAGGGCGGCGGAGAGCAGCACCTGGTGGTCGCCGGTGAGCCGGGCGACGGCGGGGCAGCCGCCGGTCTCGACGACCGCGAGCGCGGCCCGGGTCCGCTCCACCTCGCAGGCGGCGGAGGAGAGCAGCTCGCGCGCGGCGAGCGGATCGAGGGAGAGCACGGCGGCGACCCCGCGGTGCCCGAGGCCGTGGCGGACGGCGAGCTCCAGGGCCTCGCGCTGCTCGGGGGTCGTCCCGGCGGCCTCCGGCCAGGCGAGCGACGCCAGCTCGGCCCGGCGGCGGGCGGAGTCCTCGGCGGAACCGTCCGCGGGGGCGGCCCGCTCGGCGCCCCGGGGCGGCCGTGTCCCGGCGGCGGGGCGGCCGCTGTGCGCGCCCTGGCGCCCGCGGCGCTGCTCGCCGAGCGTCCGCAGGCAGGCCCATCGGGCGAGCGCGTACAGCCACGCCCTGCGCCCGTCCTCGTCGGAGGGACAGCGGCCGTGGTGGCGTTCGGCGATGGCCAGGACGTCGCCGAGGACGGCGGTCGCGGAGTCGTGTTCGCAGAGCACGGACAGGCAGTAGGTGAACAGGCCGTCCAGATACGGCTCGTAACGGGCCGGCGGCCGGCCGCCGGACGCCCGGGAGCCGGCGCGGACGTCGCCGTGCGCGCCGGCCTCGGCTCCGGTACGGGCGTCGGTCCTGCTGCTCGTCGGGGGACCCGCCTTCGCGCCGGACGGGGCGCCGGACGGGGCGTTCCCGGCGGCGTGGGACGGTGCGCGGCGGTGCGCCCGGTGTGCGCCGGTGGTGTGGGTAGGGGGTTCCAGCCTGCTGCTCGTCACTGGGCGACCGTAGGCAAGGCGGAGCGACCTCTTCGCACCCCTTGAACACTTTTAATCCGTACGGGTGAAGGTATCCCTCGAAAGGGGACAGGAATCGTTTATTCCGTGGGGTGAGTCGGCGACGGCGCCCCGCCGGGAACGGGCTGTCAGTGCGGCCCGCTACGGTTCGGTCCATGGCTGCCCGTACGAAATCCGCCAAGGACAGGCCGTCCTACCGCTGCACGGAGTGCGGCTGGACGACCGCCAAATGGCTCGGCCGTTGCCCCGAATGCCAGGCCTGGGGGACGGTCGAGGAGTACGGCGCGCCCGCCGTCCGCACCACCGCCGCGGGCCGCGTCTCGACGGCCGCGCTCCCCATCGGCCAGGTCGACGGCCGGCAGGCCACCGCCCGCTCCACCGGCGTGGACGAGCTGGACCGGGTCCTGGGCGGAGGGCTGGTGCCCGGAGCGGTCGTGCTGCTCGCGGGGGAGCCGGGCGTCGGCAAGTCCACGCTGCTGCTCGACGTCGCCGCGAAGGCCGCGAGCGACGAGCACCGCACGCTGTACGTGACGGGCGAGGAGTCCGCGAGCCAGGTGCGGCTGCGCGCGGACCGGATCAACGCGCTCAGCGACCATCTGTACCTGGCGGCCGAGACCGACCTGTCGGCCGTCCTCGGGCACCTCGACGCCGTCAAGCCGTCGCTGCTGATCATGGACTCAGTGCAGACCGTGGCCTCGCCGGAGATCGACGGGGCGCCGGGCGGCATGGCGCAGGTCCGCGAGGTCGCCGGGGCCCTCATCCGGGCCTCCAAGGAGCGGGGCATGTCCACGCTCCTCGTCGGTCATGTGACGAAGGACGGAGCCATCGCCGGTCCGCGGCTCCTGGAGCACCTCGTCGACGTCGTGCTCTCCTTCGAGGGCGACCGCCACGCGCGCCTGCGGCTGGTCCGGGGCGTGAAGAACCGCTACGGGGCGACGGACGAGGTCGGCTGCTTCGAGCTGCACGACGAGGGGATCACGGGGCTGGCCGACCCCTCCGGCCTCTTCCTCACCCGTCGCGACGTGGCCGTGCCGGGGACCTGCCTGACGGTGACCCTGGAGGGCCGCCGGCCGCTCGTCGCCGAGGTCCAGGCGCTGACCGTGGACTCGCAGATCCCCTCGCCCCGGCGCACCACCTCCGGTCTGGAGACCTCCCGGGTCTCGATGATGCTGGCCGTGCTCGAACAGCGCGGCCGGATCACCGCGCTGGGCAAACGGGACATCTATTCGGCGACGGTCGGCGGGGTGAAGCTCTCCGAACCGGCCGCCGACCTGGCGATCGCCCTCGCCCTCGCCTCGGCCGCCAGCGACACCCCGCTGCCGAAGAACCTGGTCGCCATCGGCGAGGTCGGTCTGGCGGGCGAGGTCCGGCGGGTCACGGGCGTCCAGCGCCGCCTGGCCGAGGCGCACCGCCTCGGCTTCACCCACGCCCTGGTCCCGACGGACCCGGGCCGGGTCCCGGCCGGCATGAAGGTGACCGAAGTGGCGGACATGGGCGACGCGCTCCAGGTCCTGCCCCGGACCCGCCGCCCGTCCGCCGCGAAGGGCGCGAAGGCGGAGGAGGGCTAGGAGTCGTTCCGGAGAAGGCTCCCCGGAGCCTCGCAGACGGCGAGGGCGGGAACGGCCTGGGGGTCGCCGAGGGCGAGAGCCGGGAGCCCCGGGACGGCGCTCCCGGAGCCGGCGGCCCCCAGGAAGGGAGCGGGTGCGGCGCCGGAAGACGGCGGCCGGGGCCACGGAAGGGGGACTTTCCGGGCATCGCCGCAGGTCCCGATCGCGGGCCGGGCCGGGCGGAGACGCGGGACACGACCTGGCCACGGGGCCCGTCCGGCGGTGTAGCGCACCGGTCGGCGGGGCAGGCCCCGCACGGGGTCGCGCGGCGCGCGGCAGAGGGGCCTCGGGTCGTGTCGCTAGACTTTGCCCTGGTCTCGCCCATCCGTACGAGCCGGAGGAGTGCAGTGGCAGCCAAGGACGGGGCAGCAGCTCCCGGAAAGTCCGGCGCGGGCTCCGGCGTCGAAGCGCTCATGCGCGCCTCGCTCAGCGCCGTCGCCCCCGGCACCGCCCTGCGCGACGGTCTGGAGCGCATCCTCCGGGGCAACACCGGTGGTCTCCTCGTCCTCGGCATGGACAAGACGGTCGAGTCGATGTGCACGGGCGGCTTCGTGCTGGACGTGGAGTTCACCGCGACGCGCCTGCGCGAGCTGTGCAAGCTCGACGGCGCGCTCATCCTCGACAAGGACATCACCAAGATCCTGCGGGCCGGGGTGCAGCTCGTCCCGGACGCGTCCATCCACACCGAGGAGACCGGCACCCGCCACCGGACCGCGGACCGTGTCTCCAAGCAGTGCGGCTTCCCGGTCGTCTCGGTCTCCCAGTCGATGCGCCTGATCGCGCTGTACGTCGACGGCGAGCGCCGGGTGCTGGAGGAGTCGGCCGCGATCCTCTCCCGTGCCAACCAGGCGCTCGCGACCCTGGAGCGGTACAAGCTCCGCCTCGACGAGGTCGCCGGCACGCTCTCCGCCCTGGAGATCGAGGACCTGGTGACCGTCCGCGACGTGACCGCGGTCGCCCAGCGCCTCGAGATGGTGCGCCGGATCGCCACGGAGATCGCCGAGTACGTCGTCGAGCTCGGCACCGACGGCCGGCTGCTCTCGCTCCAGCTCGACGAGCTGATCGCGGGCGTCGAGCCCGAGCGCGAGCTCGTCATCCGGGACTACGTACCCGAGCCGACGGCCAAGCGGTCCCGTACGGTCTCCGAGGCGCTCACCGAGCTGGACGCGCTCACCCACGCCGAGCTGCTGGAACTTCCCATAGTGGCGAGGGCCCTGGGCTACAGCGGCTCCCCCGAGACCCTGGACTCCGCGGTCTCCCCGCGCGGCTACCGGCTCCTCGCCAAGGTCCCGCGGCTGCCGGGCGCGATCATCGAGCGGCTCGTCGAGCACTTCGGCGGGCTGCAGAAGCTGCTGGCCGCGAGCGTCGACGACCTCCAGGCCGTGGACGGCGTCGGCGAGGCCCGGGCGCGGAGCGTCCGCGAGGGCCTGTCCCGGCTCGCCGAGTCCTCGATCCTCGAGCGGTACGTGTAGGACGACGCCGCACGGCGGCGGGACCGGCTCACCGGCGGCCCGCCTCCGGCTCGGCGTACGGAGCCGTCAGTCCTTCGCCAGCGTGAACGACGCGGGCAGCACCTTCACGCCCGGCATCGCCGCCTCCACCAGATACGTCCCCGGTCCCACCGGGCCCGCCGGGGCCGTCGCGCAGCCCGGGGCGCTGCGGACGCGGTCCCACTCCACGGTGTGGGTGACCGTGGCGCGGGCGGGGACCCGGAGCAGGACGCCGGTGGCCGGGCGCGCGCAGTCCCCGGAGGACCACACCTCGTCGTCCTTGGCGTCACTGATCGTCAGAACGGCGTTCCTGGGGCCGAGGTCGGCCTTGCAGTCGACGGCGGAGGTGTTCTTGGCGACCAACTGGAACCGCGGCTTCTCACCCGGCTCGTAGGAGACCTTGGCGCTCTTGAGCGTCAACTGGAGCGCGGACGGGGCGCAGTTCGGCAGGGGGGAGTTCGCCGGGACCTGCTGCCCCGCGCTCGCCCCGGCGCCGCCGTCGCCACCCGCTCCGTCGGTGTCGCCGTTCTTGCCGACGCCCTCACCGCCGGTGGCCGCGCCCGCGTTCGTACCGCCCCCGGAGTCCCCGCCTGAGTTCTCCCCGGAGCTGCCGGCGGAGTCGGTGCCGCCCGACTCGTCGCGCCCGCCCGGCTGTTGGCTGATCGCCGGACCGGATCCGGAGGGCCCGGGAGTGATCGAGGGGGCGGGAGAGGCGCCGTTGGCACCGTCGTTCGTCTTCTTCCCGCCGCCGCCGAAGGTGACGGCCCACAGGGCGAGCAGGGCGACGAGCGCGATCAGGCACAGCGCGACCGCCCTCCGTCGCCAGTAGATGGAGGAGGGAAGCGGCCCGACCGGATTGCGCAGTGATCCCACGCCACGAACCTTACGAGAGATCGACGCCAACTCCCGCCCCACCCGCCGCCTCAGGCGACAAGTTTTGCCGATGATCACACCTGGGACCCGGTCACCCCCACTTTCGTCGGGGGTCGTCGTGGTCCTGCCCCGCGGGCGCCCCCCGCCGGAGGCCCGTTAGCGTCATCCGCCATGGACAGCTTCTCCGCCCCCGCGGCCCTTCCGGACCCCGAGGCCCTGTCGGCCCCCTCGGACATCTCGGGCGACCTCTACCTCGACGTCACGGACTTCGCCCACTCCACTCCGCACTGGTTCCAGCAGCTCGCCGAGGCGTGGACCGAGCTGGGGCTGCTGCTCTTCGGCGCGCTGTTCGTGGCCGGCTGGTGGCGGGCCCGATCAGGATCGGGCGAACTGATGGCGCTCGCCCTGCTCGCGCCCCTCGCGACCGCCTTCGGCTACGTGGTGAGCGAGTCGCTCAAGTCGCTGGTGGACGAGGAGCGGCCGTGCCGGGCGGTGGCGGCGGCGGCCGCCTCCCTCGTCCCGTGCCCGCCCACCGGCGACTGGTCGTTCCCCAGCAACCACGCGGCGATCGCGGGCGCCGGAGCGGTCGCGCTGGCGCTCTCCTGGCGCGGTCTCGGCCTGCTCACGCTCCCGATGGCGCTGCTCATGGCCCTGTCCCGGGTCTTCGTCGGCGTCCACTACCCCCACGACGTGACGGTCGGTCTGCTGCTCGGGGGCGCGATCGCGTGGGTGATCGTCAAGGCCGCGACCCGGCCCGTCCGGGTGCTGGTCGACAGCGCCCGGAAGAGCCGGACCGGCGCGGTGGTGTGGTGCGTGGGGCCTGGACCGCGCCCACACGCCTCCACACGCCCCGAGGGCGTGCGCCACGGCGCGCACTGAACGTGCCAGGATCGGAGGTGCCATGACTTCCATCGACGCGCCCTTCACCGACGGTCCCCCCACCGACGCCTCCGACACCGACGCTCCCGCCGCCGACGGCTCCGCCGCCGGCGCTCCCACGGCCGCCGCGCCCTCCGAGCTGCACGCGCCGGTCCTCGCCTGGTTCGACCGGCACGCCCGCGACCTGCCCTGGCGCCGCCCCGAGGCGGGGGCCTGGGGCGTGATGGTCAGCGAGTTCATGCTCCAGCAGACGCCCGTCGTGCGGGTCCTGCCGGTGTACGAGCAGTGGCTCGCGCGCTGGCCCCGCCCGGCCGACCTGGCCGCGGAGGCGCCCGGCGAGGCCGTGCGCGCCTGGGGCAGGCTCGGCTACCCGCGGCGCGCGCTGCGGCTGCACGCGGCGGCCGTGGCCATAAAGGAGCGGCACGGCGGGGACGTGCCGAGCGAACACGGCCAGCTGCTCGCGCTCCCGGGGATCGGTGAGTACACGGCGGCGGCGGTGGCCTCGTTCGCGTACGGGCAGCGGCACGCGGTCCTCGACACCAACGTCCGCCGGGTGTTCGCCCGGGCGGCGGCCGGGGTGCAGTACCCGCCGAACGCCACGACGGCCGCGGAGCGCAGGCTGGCGCGGGAGCTGCTGCCGCAGGACGAGGCCACGGCGGCGCGCTGGGCGGCGGCCTCGATGGAGCTGGGCGCGCTGGTCTGCACGGCCAAGAACGAGGACTGCGGGCGCTGCCCGATCGCCGCGCGGTGCGTCTGGCGGCTCGCCGGCAAGCCGGCGCACGACGGCCCGGCGCGACGGGGCCAGACGTACGCCGGCACGGACCGCCAGGTGCGCGGCAAGCTGCTGGCCGTCCTGCGGGAGGCGGTGGCGGCCGTGCCGCAGTCCGCGCTCGACGCGGTGTGGCACGAGCCGGTCCAGCGGGCCCGCGCCCTGGACGGCCTGGTCGCGGACGGCCTGGTCGAACCCCTGGAGAACGGCTTCTACCGCCTTCCGATGTCCTGACGGGCGGGCCCGGGGCACCGGCCGCCCCGGGCCCGGCGGCCCGCCCCCGGCCGTCTGTTACACAACCGATGGACAGCCGTGCGTCCGTCGAGGGCTGCCCCGCACAACCCCGTGACAACCGCTCCGTAGCGTCGTCGACGTCAAGCAAACAGGCAGGTCACGGGGTTCGGAGGCGGTTCGGGATGGCGCACGGCGAGGTGCTCGACTTCGAGGAGTACGTACGCACTCGGCAGGACGCGCTGCTGCGCAGCGCGCGGCGTCTCGTGCCCGACCCGGTGGACGCGCAGGACCTGCTGCAGACCGCGCTCGTCCGGACGTACGGACGCTGGGACGGGATCGCCGACAAGTCGCTCGCCGACGCCTACCTCCGGCGCGTGATGATCAACACGCGCACCGAGTGGTGGCGCGCCCGCAAGCTCGACGAGGTCCCCACCGAGCAGCTGCCCGACGCCTCCGTCGACGACGCCACCGAGCAGCACGCCGACCGCGCCCTGCTCATGGACATCCTCCGGGTCCTCGCCCCCAAGCAGCGCAGCGTCGTCGTCCTGCGCCACTGGGAGCAGATGAGCACGGAGGAGACGGCGGCGGCGCTCGGCATGTCGACCGGTACGGTGAAGAGCACGCTCCACCGGGCCCTGGCCCGGCTCCGTCAGGAACTGGAGAGCCGCGGTGTCGCCGACGCCCGCGCTCTGGAGCGGACGACCGAGCGGAGCACCGAGCGGTGGACGGCACGAGGCAACGAACGGGGGCGGGAGCGGTGCGCGGCCTGAGCGCCAGATCCGACACCCACCACGACCGCGACCACCGCGACCACCACAGGGACCGTGCGGAGCGCACGATCCGGGCGGCGAGCACCACGGCACTGGCCGGGCTCGTCGCCGTCGGTCTGTCCCTGACCGCCTGCTCGACCGGCGGCACCGGCTCCCGGGACGAGGGCGCCGCCCGCGCGGACGAGGTGGCGTCCGCGCCCTCGACCGCCTCCCCCTCGGCGTCCCCGGGGCCGCCGTCGGCCAAGCGGGTCGACCCGATCACGCTGATCAAGTCCGACCCGAAGATCGGCGAGCGGCTCAAGGCCGATCTGAAGCCCTGCGTCGCGGACGCCTACCCCGTGGACACCTCCTACGGGAACCTCACCGGCGGGACCTCGCCCGACGTCGTGGTCAACGTGATGACGTGCGGCGACGCCGTGGGGATCGGCACGTACGTGTACCGCGAGGAGAACAACCGGTACACGAACGTCTTCATGGCCGAGGACGCGGCCGTCTACGCCACGATCGACCGCGGCGACCTGGTCGTCACCAAGCAGGTGTACGCCGAGGGCGACCCGGTGACGTACCCCTCGGGCGAGGACGTGATCACGTACCGCTGGTCGGGAAACAAGTTCACCCAGCACGACTGGGTGCACAACGACTACAGCCGCGCGGTCGGCGACGGCGGCATCGACGGCCCCGCGCCCACCGGCCCGGACGGCAACTGACGGAAACGGAGAGGCACGCGATGGCAGAGACCCACGTGCTGTTCGTCGAGGACGACGACGTCATCCGCGAGGCGACCCAGCTCGCCCTGGAGCGGGACGGCTTCACGGTGACCGCCATGCCCGACGGGCTGTCCGGTCTCGACGCGTTCCGGGCCGACCGGCCCGACATCGCGCTGCTCGACGTGATGCTGCCGGGGATGGACGGCGTCAGCCTCTGCCGGCGGATCCGTGACGAGTCGACCGTTCCGGTGATCATGCTGTCCGCGCGGGCCGACTCGATCGACGTGGTCCTGGGCCTGGAGGCCGGGGCGGACGACTACGTCACCAAGCCCTTCGACGGGTCCGTGCTGGTGGCGCGCATCCGCGCGGTGCTCCGCCGTTTCGGGCACGCGGGCGGTCTCGCCGCCGGCGAGGCGGGGCGGACCGACGGAGCCGGCGGCGGGGTCCTCGTCTTCGGCGACCTGGAGGTCGACACCGACGGCATGGAGGTCCTCAGGGACGGGGCGCCGGTGTCGCTGACCCCCACCGAGATGCGGCTGCTGCTCGAGTTCTCCTCCGCCCCCGGCACGGTGCTGTCCCGGGACAAGCTCCTGGAGCGGGTCTGGGACTACGGCTGGGGCGGCGACACGCGGGTGGTGGACGTCCACGTGCAGCGGCTGCGCACCAAGATCGGCCAGGACCGGATCGAGACGGTCCGCGGCTTCGGCTACAAGCTCAAGGGATGACGCGCGGGGGAAGCGGACCGGGTGATGCGGTCCAGGGGTGGGGTCCGAACGGTGAGGTCCGAGCGATGAGGTCCGAGCGATGAGGCGGGTCGCCCTGCGTACGGGGGTCCGCTGGAAGATCTCCGTCGCCATCGCCGCCGTGGGCGCGCTCATCGCGGTCACCCTCAGCCTGGTCGTCCACAACTCGGCCCGCGTCTCGATGCTCGACAACGCGCGCGAGGTGCAGATGGAGCGGCTGCTCTTCGCGCAGCGCATGTACGAGGGCTCCAAGCCGAAGGAACCGCGCTTCGGCACCAAGATCAACGATCCGATGCTGCCGCCGCAGCTCGACCAGCTGATGCGGGACAAGCGGCGCGGCACCTTCGTCCAGGAGCACCGCCACGGCGGTCCGCCCGACGTATGGGCGGCCGTACCGCTCGCCAACGGCGACGTGCTGTCGCTGCACATCCCGTTCGCCGACCGCAGCGCGGCGATCATGAAGGACCTCGACCGCGCCCTGATCATCGGCTCGGTGTCGGTCGTCGTCGGAGGCTGCGCGCTCGGTGTGCTCATCGGCGGCCAGCTCTCGCGCCGGCTGCGCAAGGCGGCCGCGGCCGCCGGCAAGGTCGCCCAGGGCAACACGGACGTACGGGTACGCCATGCCATCGGCGGCGTGGTGCGCGACGAGACGGACGAGCTGGCCCGGGCGGTCGACGCCCTGACCGACGCGCTCCAGGAGCGGATCGAGGCCGAGCGCCGGGTCACGGCGGACATCGCGCACGAGCTGCGCACCCCGGTGACCGGGCTGCTGACGGCGGCCGAGCTGCTGCCGCCGGGTCGTCCGACCGAGCTGGTACGGGACAGGGCGCAGGCGATGCGGACCCTCGTCGAGGACGTGCTGGAGGTCGCCAGGCTGGACAGCGCGTCGGAGCGGGCCGAGCTCCAGGAGATCGCGCTCGGCGAGTTCGTGGAGCGGCGGGTGCGAGCGCTCGACCCGGCGGTGGCCGTGCACGTGGTCCACGAGTCCTGGGTCAGCACCGACCCGCGGCGGCTGGAACGGATCCTCGGCAATCTCCTCGCCAACGCGGCCAAGCACGGCAGGCCGGGCGTCGAGGTGACGGTCGAGGGCCGGGTGGTACGGGTACGGGATCACGGCCCCGGCTTCCCCGAGGCACTGCTGCGCGAGGGTCCGAGCCGGTTCCGTACGGGTGCGAGCGACCGCGCCGGGCAGGGGCACGGGCTCGGGCTGACGATCGCGGCGGGACAGGCCAGGGTGCTGGGCGCGCGGCTGACCTTCCGCAACGCGGCCCCGGAGGGCACCCCCGAGGGGGCGGGCGGCGCGATCGCGGTGCTCTGGCTCCCGGACCACGCGCCGACCAACACCGGAAGCTTCCCGATGATCAGCTTCCCGGACTGAGGACCCGCGCCGGGGCGCGTCGCACGCCGGCTTCCGGAGGCCCCGGCCCTGGCACCCGGAGGCCCCGGCCCTCGACCGCCCCGGCTCCCTCGGCACCCGGAGGCCCCGCGGTCGCCTCCCGGCGGCCCTGGCTGCCCTGGCTGCCTGGCTCCCGGCGACCCCCATCCCTGGCGGGCCCGAGCCTCGGCCCCGGCGGCCCTGCCCCCGGGCGGGTCCTGGGCCCCGGGCCCCTTGCCCCGGGCCCCGCTCGCGGCCCCGCCCTTCCCGGCACGACGAAGCGGCCCCGGCGAGAACGCCGGGGCCGCTTCCGCATCCCGTACGGGAGGGTGACCGTGCCGGTCAGACCGTCTCGGCGACCTTCGGCGCGTCGCCCTCGGCTGCGGCGGGCTTGCGCTCCGGGCCCGCGCCGCGCAGCGCCACCTCCTTGACGAAGAAGGAGAGGACGAAGCCGCTCACCGCGACCGCCGCTCCGACCAGGAAGGCGGAGTGGGTGCCCGCGGCCACCGCGTGCTGGTACGCCTCGCGCAGCGCTTCCGGCAGCTTCGCGAGCGAGGCCGCGTCGAGCTGGGCCGACCGCTGCGTCAGCTCCGAGCCGCCGCGGGCCGCCATCTCGTCCTGGACGCGGCTCGTGAAGAGCGCGCCCATGATCGCGACGCCGAAGGAGGAGCCGAGGGTCCGGAAGAGGGTGGTCGCGGAGGAGGCGACGCCCATGTCCTTCATCTCGACGCTGTTCTGCGCGACGAGCATGGTGATCTGCATCAGGAAGCCCATGCCCGCGCCGAGCACGGCCATGTAGACGCCCGAGGTGAGCCGCGAGGTCCCGGTGTCCATCTGGGCGAGCAGGAACAGGCCGAGGACCATCAGCGCCGTACCGATGATCGGGAAGATCTTGTACCTGCCGCTGTTGGTGGTGATGCGGCCGGAGACCAGCGAGACGACCATCATCGCCAGCAGCATCGGCAGGAGCAGCAGGCCGGAGTTGGTGGCGGAGGCGCCCTGCACGGACTGCTGGAACAGCGGCAGGAAGAGGACCGCGCCGAACATCACGAAGCCGGTGAGGAAGCCGATCACCGACATGAGGGTGAAGTTGCCGCTGCGGAAGATGTGCAGCGGCATGATCGGGTCGGCCGCGCGGGTCTCGGCCCACAGGAACGCGGCGAGCGCGGCGACACCGGCGACCGAGAGCCCGACGATGGTGGCGGAGCCCCACGCGTACTCCGTGCCGCCCCAGGTGGTGACCAGGACGATCGCGGTGATGCCGACGGTCAGCAGTCCCGCGCCGAGGAAGTCGATCCGGGTGGAGCGGTCGCGCTTCTTCTTCGGCAGGTGCAGGACGGCGGTGACCATGGCGAGGGCGACGACGCCCAGCGGCAGGTTGATGTAGAAGGACCAGCGCCAGCCCCAGTGGTCGGTGATGGTGCCGCCGACGAGCGGTCCGCCGATCATGGCGAGGGCCATCACGCCCGCCATCATGCCCTGGTACTTACCGCGCTCACGGGGCGGGATCAGGTCGCCGATGATCGCCATGACGCCGACCATCAGACCGCCGGCGCCCAGACCCTGGACCGCGCGGAAGCCGATGAGCTGGCCCATGTCCTGGGCCATGCCGCTGAGCGCCGAGCCGATCAGGAAGATCACGATCGAGATCAGGAAGGTGCCCTTGCGGCCGAACATGTCGCCGAGCTTGCCCCAGATGGGCGTGGAGGCCGCGGTCGCCAGGGTGTAGGCGGTGACGACCCAGGACAGGTGCTCCAGGCCGCCCAGTTCGCCGACGATCGTCGGCATGGCGGTGCCGATGATCATGTTGTCCAGCATCGCGAGCAGCATCGCGATCATGAGGGCGAGCAGCACGACGCGCACGCTGCGCCCCGCCTTCCCGCCCGCCGGTGGTGTGGTCGCCTCCGCCGGTACGCCGCCTGTCTCGGTCGTCGCCATGTCCCCGTCTCCCCGGTCCGTTCCGTACACCCGCCCGGGCACTTACTTGCCGCCCGGCTAGTTACTAGACTAAGGAAGGTAGACCCGTCACTAGCCGGGCGTCAAGTAAGTAAAAGTCGGTGGGAGCGAGCAGACCATGGCCAGAGGCAACACCCGCCAGCGCATCCAGGACGTCGCTCTCGAACTCTTCGCCGAGCAGGGATACGAGAAGACGTCGCTGCGCGAGATCGCGGAGCGGCTGGAGGTCACGAAGGCGGCGCTGTACTACCACTTCAAGACCAAGGAAGACATCATCATCGGCATCTTCCAGGACCTGACGCGGCCGATGGACGAGCTGATCGACTGGGCGCGTGAGCAGCCGCGCACGCTGGAGACGAAGCAGGAGATCCTGCGCCGTTACCAGGACGCGCTGGTCGGGGCGGCGCCGCTGTTCCGCTTCATGCAGGAGAACCAGGCCACCGTGCGGGAGCTGAGCATCGGCCTGACCTTCAAGGAGCGCATGCTCGAACTGACCGGGCTGATCCAGGAGCCGGACTTCTCCATGACCGACCGGGTGCGCTGCGTCAGCGCGATGTTCACCATGCACGCCGGGATGTTCTTCATGCAGAACGTCGAGGGCGACCCCGAGGAGAAGCGTGAAGCCGTCCTCGAGGTCGCCCTCGATCTCATCGCTCAGGCACACCGCGCCCCGTAGGGCGGCCGGTGGAGTCCCGGCCGGTCCGAACCGGTCAGATGGTGACGCCGACCGAGCGGAGGAACGCGGACGGGTTCAGGGCCGAGCCGTAGTTCGGGGTCGTGCGGATCTCGAAGTGCAGGTGCGGGCCGGAGGAGTTTCCGGTGTTGCCCGACAGCGCGATCTTCTGACCGGCGGCGACCTTCTGGCCGATGCCGACGTTGATCTTCGACAGGTGGGCGTACTGCGAGTACTTGCCGTTGGCGTGCTTGACGACGATGGCGTTGCCGTACGCCGGGCCGTCACCGCCGCCGTTCGGGCCGGCCTTCACGACGGTGCCGGCGCCGGCGGCCTTGACCGCGGTGCCGACCGGCACGGCGAAGTCCTGGCCGGAGTGCTTGTGGGACCACATGGCCCCGCCCTGGGCGAAGCTGGCGGTCAGGGTGTAGGAGCTGACCGGCTTGACCCAGGCGGCGTTCTTCTTGGCGGCCTTCGGAGCGGCCTTCTTCACGGCGGCGGCCTTGGCGGCGGCCTGCTTGGCGGCGGCAGCCTCGGCGGCCGCCTTCTTCACGGCGGCGGCGTGGGCGGCGGCCTGGGCCTGAGCGTCGGCCTGCGCGGCGACGGCAGCGGACGCACCGGTCGCGGCGACGGACGCGATGGTGGCCTTGCCCTCGGCGGCGAAGGCGGACCCTGCTCCGGCCACCAGCGACGCTCCCAGACCCGCGGTGGCGAGAGCAACGGCGGTGACGCGGGCGGCGGGGTTCATAACGCGCTTCGACATACGGGGGAAAACCTCCGGGTTGAGCGGGACCCGACGCGGGTGGTGCGCCGGGCTGGCCACACCTTGGTAACCCGGACGCCCATCTCGGCTCAAACCCCCCATCTACGACATGTCGTCGTAGCGATCTCCGGGGAAGTTCAGGTCTTGACGACCTGGAGGACCCCTCTCGGTAAACGGACAAACCTGCCCAAGCGAAGCTGTTTACCCGCACGTCGGACCTGTCCCCCAGGGCCCGAGAGGCCGTATCTCGTACGGTTCGGGACACCGCGGGACGAAAGTCCCGTGACTCCGCCCCTGAACGTCCCGAATCGACCGCAAACGTCATCACTATTCCGGCTAGTACACCCGAAATCGCCTGTGCGCCTTGTCACGGCGGCCGCCCCCGCATTGCGACCTGGGTCACGCAACCGGGGCCCTCCGGAACCCGTCCCTGACTACGCTGACGGCACGCTTCAGGGGCACGGCTGCATCGGGGGACGGAAGTGGAACCAGCACTCATCGGCACACGGCTCGCCTCCGGCGTGATCGGACCGCTGCTCAGGCGGCTCCTGGTCCAGGACGGCCCCGGCGCGGGCCTGACCGGCACCGCCCGCCGCGTCCGCCTCTCCCGCCTGGTCTCCTTCCGCGGCGAGCAGCGCACGCTCACCGACAAGGACGTCCGCAGACTGGCGGCCACCCTCGTCGAGCGGGCGCGGACCGGCCCAGGGGAGCCCCCCTTCCCCGCCGACGAGGCCGAGGCCGTCACCGACGCCCTGGCCGGCACGCTCCTGGCCCTGGGCGACCTCGACATGGACGACGTCCAGGCCGTCCGCCTCGGCCACCGCGACCTGGCCCGCCGCCTCCGCGCCGCGGCACCCGACCCCGACGGCCTTTCCACGGACTCCGTCCTCTTCCTCGGCTCGCTCACCGAGTGGGCCTGTCTGCACATCCTGGAGTTCTTCACCCAGCGCACCACCTTCGTGGCGCGGACGCTGGTGGAGCAGACCCGGGGCCAGGCCGAGCTGACGGCCAAGGTGGACACGCTGATCACCCGGACACCGCGGGGGGACGGGCGGGACGCCGAGTTCGAGCGGCGCTATCTGGCGCACCTGGCCAAGAGGCACGGCCGGCTGACGATCCACGGCATCGACCTCTACCACTCCCCGGACCGATGGCCGCTCGACGTGGCGTACCTGTCGCTGGAGGCGAGCACTCCGGCGGCAGCGGGCCCCTGGTTCGCGGCGCCGGGGGCGGTGGACGCGACGGACCGCCGGAGCGCGCTCCACGAGGACGGTGCCGTCTTCGCCTCCGTGAGCGAGGACGTCCTCCGGCACCTCGCCGGCCCCGGGCAGCGGCCGGCGGACACCCTGCGCGCCGACCTGGCCCTTGCCCGCCACGACAAGGTCCTGCTGCGCGGCCTGGCCGGCTCCGGCAAGACGACCCTCGTCCAGTGGCTGACCGTCTCGGCGGCGACCGACAACCGGGCCGAGGGCATGGAGTACCTCCACGACCGCGTCCCCTTCGTCCTCCCCCTGCGCACCCTCACCCGCCACGGCGAACGGCTCCCCGCCCCCGACCGCTTCCTCTCCGCCGCCGGCTGCCCGCTCACCCCGCCCGACGGCTGGGCCGACCGCGTCCTCACCGCCGGGCGCGGCCTGATCCTCGTCGACGGCATCGACGAGGTGCCCGAGGCCGAGCGCGAGCGCGCCCGGGGCTGGCTGCGCGACCTCCTCGCGACCTACGACGGCAACCGCTGGCTGGTGACCTCCCGCCCCACCGCCGTACGCGACGACTGGCTGACCCCCGACGGCTTCACCGAACTCGCCCTCTCCCCCATGTCCCGCGCCGAGGTCACCACCTTCGTCCGGCGCTGGCACCAGGCGGCGGGTCCGGAGGCGCGGCCGTACGAACACTCCCTCCTCGACGCGCTCCGCACCGCGGGCCACGTGGCCCAGCTCGCCACCAACCCGCTGATGTGCGGGCTCATCTGCGCCCTGCACCGTGACCGCCGCGGCTTCCTGCCCCGGGGCCGCAAGGCGCTGTACGAGGCCGCGCTGTCCATGCTGCTCGCCCGGCGCGACCGCGAGCGGGACATGGGGACGCCGTACGGGATCGAGCTGGGCGAGGCTCCGCAGATCCAGCTGATCCAGCGGCTCGCGTACTGGCTCACGCTCAACGGCCGTACGCAGATGGACCGCTCGCGCGCCGAGTCGATCGTGCGCTCACGCGTCCCGCACGTCCCCGAGGCCGCGGCCTTCGACGACCCGGACGCGGTCTTCACCCACCTGCTCCACCGCAGCGGGCTGCTGCGCGAACCGACGCCGGACAGCGTCGACTTCGTCCACCGCACCTTCCAGGACCACCTCGCTGCCAAGGCGCTGGTGGACCGGTGGGACATCGGCGTCCTGGTGCGGCACGCGGCCGACGACCAGTGGGAGGACGTCGTCCGCATGGCGGTCGGCCACGCGCGCCCCCGCGAATGCGAGGAGATCTTCACGGAGTTGCTGAAGGCGGCCGACGCGGCGGAGGACCGCCGCACCCAGCTCCGCATCCTCGTCGTGGCGGCGACGGCCCTGGAGGAGGCGACGGAGGTGGCCCCGGACGTCCGGGCACGGATCCTTGCGCGCACGGCCGAGGTGATCCCGCCCCGCGACGTGGGAGAGGCACGGGAGCTGGCCTCGGTGGGGCGGGCGGTGCTCGACTTACTCCCGGGACCGGAGGGCCTGGACGAGGAGGCGGCCCTGATGGCGGTGACCACGGCGACCCACGTCACCCACGAGGCCGCGCTGCCCTACCTCAGGCGGTTCACCCGCCATCCGTCACTGCGCGTCCGCTCCCAGCTCGTCTGGGGGTGGTCCCGGTTCGACCCGGCGGCCTACGGCGAGGAGATCATCGCCGGACTCGATCCGACCGGCCTCGACTTCACGGTCCGCTCCGACGCGCAGGCCGCGGAACTCGTGCGCCTGGGTCTGCGGCCGCAGTCGCTCGATCTGCGGCCCGGCCTCTCCGATCACGGCGTGGCCCAGCTGGCCCCGCTCCTCGCGGAGGCGAGGATCCTCGCGCTGAGGGCCGGCATGGGCTGGGCCCTGGAATCGATACCCGGCAAGGACCGGCTCCGCTCCCTCCGCCTGGATTCCCGCCCCCCGCGGGGACTGGGGATCCTGAGCGCCTTCGCCCAGCTGGAGGTGCTGATCCTCGGCCCCGTCGGGGGACTGACCGAGGACGACTGGAACGGCATCGCGGCCCTGGGCGGCCTGCGCAGTCTCTTCCTGGAAGGGGCCACCCCGGCCGGCTGCCCGGACACGGTCCGCGTCCCGGGCGTCGACTCCCTCTACGTGCTCGTCGACAACCACAGCCGGAGCGTGCGGCTCGGCGACCTGGTCGCCCGGACCTTCCCCGGCCTCCGGCACCTGCACCTCGTCGGGATCGACCCGCACGGCCCCGCCCAGGACCTCGCCCCCCTCGCGGGCCTGACCCGCCTCGCGTCCGTCCTGGCCTCCCACGTCCCGATCACCGGCGCCGAGCGCCTCCCCGCCACCGTCGACGTCCGGACGTGACCTGACGGGGGCCGTCCGCGACACGGGGCGGCCCGGGCGCGGACGAAAGGGGCGGCCCCGGACTCCTGCGAGTCCGGGGCCGCCCCTTTCGCCGCTCAGTGCGGCGTCACGCGTCCTTCGAGAGGTTGGGGCCGGCTCCGCCGGTCGCCTGCTCGATCGGGGGGACGTCGGGCAGTGCCGACTTCTCCTCACCGCGGAAGGTGAACTTCTTCTCCTCACCCTCGCCCTCGGTGTCCACGACCACGATGTGACCGGGGCGCAGCTCGCCGAAGAGGATCTTCTCGGAGAGCGTGTCCTCGATCTCGCGCTGGATCGTCCGGCGCAGCGGCCGGGCGCCCAGAACGGGGTCGTAACCCTTCTTGGCGAGCAGCTCCTTCGCGGACTGGGAGAGCTCGAGGCCCATGTCCCGGTCCTTGAGGCGCTCGTCCACCCGGCCGATCATCAGGTCGACGATCTGCAGGATGTCGTCCTGGGTGAGCTGCGGGAAGACGATGACGTCGTCCACACGGTTCAGGAACTCCGGGCGGAAGTGCTGCTTCAGCTCGTCGCTGACCTTCGCCTTCATCCGCTCGTAGTTGGACTTCGTGTCGCCCTGGGCCGCGAAGCCGAGGTTGAAGCCCTTCGAGATGTCCCGGGTCCCGAGGTTGGTCGTCATGATGATGACCGTGTTCTTGAAGTCCACGACCCGGCCCTGGGAGTCGGTCAGTCGACCGTCCTCCAGGATCTGGAGAAGGGAATTGAAGATATCGGGGTGGGCCTTCTCGACCTCGTCGAAGAGGACGACGGAGAACGGCTTGCGGCGCACCTTCTCGGTGAGCTGACCGCCCTCTTCGTAGCCCACGTATCCGGGGGGAGAACCGAAGAGACGGGAGACCGTGTGCTTCTCGCTGAACTCCGACATGTCGAGGGAGATCATCGCGTCCTCGTCGCCGAAGAGGAATTCGGCGAGCGCCTTGGACAGCTCGGTCTTACCGACACCGGACGGGCCGGCGAAGATGAACGAGCCACCGGGGCGCTTCGGGTCCTTCAGACCGGCACGCGTACGGCGGATCGCCTTCGACAGACCACGGACGGCGTCGATCTGGCCGATGACGCGCTTGTGGAGCTCGTCCTCCATGCGGAGCAGACGCGAGGACTCCTCCTCGGTCAGCTTGAAGACCGGGATGCCGGTGGCGGTCGCGAGGACCTCGGCGATCAGCTCGCCGTCGACCTCGGCGACGACGTCCATGTCGCCGGCCTTCCACTCCTTCTCCCGCTTGGCCTTCGCCGCCAGCAGCTGCTTCTCCTTGTCGCGGAGAGACGCCGCCTTCTCGAAGTCCTGGGAGTCGATCGCGGACTCCTTGTCCCGGCGGACACCGGCGATCTTCTCGTCGAACTCGCGGAGGTCCGGCGGCGCGGTCATCCGGCGGATGCGCATCCGGGAGCCGGCCTCGTCGATCAGGTCGATCGCCTTGTCCGGCAGGAAGCGGTCCGAGATGTACCGGTCGGCCAGGGTCGCGGCCTGGACGAGGGCCTCGTCGGTGATGGAGACCCGGTGGTGGGCCTCGTACCGGTCGCGCAGACCCTTGAGGATCTCGATCGTGTGCGGCAGCGACGGCTCGGCGACCTGGATGGGCTGGAAGCGGCGCTCGAGGGCGGCGTCCTTCTCCAGGTACTTGCGGTACTCGTCGAGCGTGGTGGCACCGATGGTCTGCAGCTCACCGCGGGCCAGCATCGGCTTGAGGATGCTGGCGGCGTCGATCGCGCCCTCGGCGGCACCCGCACCCACGAGGGTGTGGAGCTCGTCGATGAACAGGATGATGTCGCCGCGGGTGCGGATCTCCTTGAGGACCTTCTTCAGGCGCTCCTCGAAGTCACCGCGGTAGCGGGAACCGGCGACCAGCGCGCCGAGGTCGAGGGTGTAGAGGTGCTTGTCCTTGAGGGTCTCGGGCACCTCGCCCTTGACGATGGCCTGCGCCAGGCCCTCGACGACGGCGGTCTTGCCGACGCCGGGCTCGCCGATGAGGACCGGGTTGTTCTTCGTGCGGCGGGACAGCACCTGCATGACCCGCTCGATCTCCTTCTCGCGCCCGATGACGGGGTCGAGCTTGGACTCGCGAGCGGCCTGGGTGAGGTTCCGGCCGAACTGGTCGAGGACCAGGGACGTCGAGGGGGTGCCCTCGGCAGGACCGCCGGCCGTGGCGGCTTCCTTGCCCTGGTAGCCGGAGAGCAGCTGGATGACCTGCTGCCGCACCCGGTTGAGATCGGCGCCCAGCTTCACGAGGACCTGGGCGGCGACGCCCTCGCCCTCGCGGATCAGGCCGAGCAGGATGTGCTCGGTGCCGATGTAGTTGTGGCCGAGCTGGAGGGCCTCGCGGAGCGAAAGCTCCAGGACCTTCTTGGCACGCGGGGTGAAGGGGATGTGCCCGGACGGGGCCTGCTGCCCCTGACCGATGATCTCCTCAACCTGCTGGCGGACCGCCTCGAGCGAAATCCCGAGGCTCTCCAGGGCCTTAGCGGCGACACCCTCACCCTCGTGGATAAGGCCCAGGAGGATGTGCTCGGTGCCGATGTAGTTGTGGTTGAGCATCCGGGCTTCTTCCTGAGCCAGGACGACAACCCGCCGCGCGCGGTCGGTGAACCTCTCGAACATCGTTAATCGCTCCTCAGAGCGGTCAGTCAGTTAGGGGTCGATCCCCTCCCTGTCCTTCCGCAGCTTAGTCCCGCAAGCGGGGACCGCTCATTCCAACTGCCGACATCCGTCCGGATCACCCCCTCTCTGGCGGGGAGACCTGCTGCCGAACAGCCGACAAATGCTCCAACCCGATGGTGCGAGACGATGTTCCCGCAGGCCAAGCTGTTAGCCCCGGCTTCTGTACGCCGATGGCGAACGTGAGACGCCAAAGCCCGCGAGTCGCCCCTCCCCACTAGGAATGTCTTACCCGTAAGCACTGACACTCCATGCAGCACACCCCGGTTCCCTCCGCTACGGGCGAACACCCTTGCGCTCTCGAATGCACCCGTACGCCCCCATCAGGGACACTCCGCGCAGTGGTTCGGGAACGCTGTGTCAGCTCCGGGCGTAACCAACCGGTCCCGGCGGGAGTTCCCCGGGCATGGCCTTCACCGTCCCGCTTCCCCGCTCGCCGCTCGAAGACGGCCCCGCGCGGTGGTACGCGCACGAGCTCGGCTGGGCGACCGTCGAGGGCCCGCCGGTGCAGCTGGTGACGGGGCTGCGCTTCGACGTCCTGGAAATGCCCGCCGTGGCCGGTCGTGAGGTGCTGCGCAGGATGGGCGGCGCCGTGGGGCCGGTGGCCCTCATGGGGCGCAGGATGCGGCTACTGGTCGCCGCGGGAAGCGCGGAGGAGCTTCCCGGACTGCTCGACTGGCTGGAGTGGGGCGGCATCACGCTGGATCTCGCGGCGCTGGGCGCGGGCGGCCGGATGACCGCCCCCATCCCCCCTGGATGGAGCGGTTCCGGCGCGCCGGGCGCAGCTGTGTGGCTGCGGGCTCCCGAGCCCGGCCGCGAGGTGGAGTCCTCGCTGCCGGCCCTGCAGACCGCCGTGCGGGGCGATGCGGGCGCCCCCTGTCTCGTACGGCTCGTGGCCGCCGCGGCCGGGGAGTGCCACCGGGCGCGGCTGCTGGGCGCCCGGACGCGTGGCCAGGCGTCCAGGCAGCTGACGGGTCAGCGGTTCGCGTCCTCGTAGGCCGCCTTGATCTCCGCGGGCACCCGGCCGCGGTCGTTCACGTTGTAGCCGTTCTCCTTCGCCCACGCGCGGATCTTCGCGGTGTCCGGGCTTCCGCCGGCGGCGACCCGGCCCTTGCCGCGCGTGCCGGCACTGCGGCCGCCGGTACGCCGGCCGCTCTTCGTGTACGGCTCGAGCAGGCCACGGAGCTTGTCCGCGTTGGCGGTGGTGAGGTCGATCTCGTAGGTCTTGCCGTCCAGCGCGAACGTCACGGTCTCGTCCGCCTCGACACCGTCGAGGTCATCGACAAGAAGGACCTGAACCTTCTGTGCCACCGGATTTCCTTTCATCGAAAATGCAGTACGCGGAAAGGAAACCGCTTTTCCCGGAAAAACACAAACCCCTGGCAGAGGTTCAGAAGCCCGGGAACGCGGGAAACGTGCGCGATTCGGACATAGGGATCCGGTTGACCGTTACGGTCACAGGTGCAGAAGCATCCGGCTGTTGCCCAAGGTGTTCGGCTTCACTCGTTCGAGACCCAGGAACTCGGCGACACCCTCGTCATAGGAACGCAGGAGCTCGCTGTAGACATCTCCGTCGACCGGAGTCTCGCCGATCTCGACGAAGCCGTGCTTCGCGAAGAAGTCGACTTCGAAGGTCAGGCAGAATACGCGGCGCACCCCGAGCCATCGGGCGGTGTGCAACAACTTGTCGAGCACGTGATGTCCGACGCCGGCGCCCTTGAACTCGGGATCGACGGCGAGAGTACGCACTTCGGCGAGGTCTTCCCACATGACATGGAGTGCGCCGCATCCGACGACGACCGCGTCCTCGTCGCGTTCGGCGACCCAGAACTCCTGGATGTCCTCGTAAAGCGTGACGGTCGCTTTGTCGAGCAGGATGCCCCGGCCGACGTACGGATCGACGAGGCGGCGGACCGCGGCGACGTCGCTGGTGCGGGCCCGGCGTACGGTGACGGCTTTCGAGAGGGGCGCGGAGGCGGGGGACGACGGCATGGGGGGACGTTATCGCCCCGGAGCCCCGGTCCCGTCGGCACCCTCGGCCGGTGCGGGCGGCGCGTCGGCGCTGTTGTAGCCGACGACGCGGATGGCGTCGTTGAGCGCGTCGCGCTGTTCGGACGACATCATCCCGAAGAAGGCGACCAGGGCGGCGGCCGGGTTGTCGCTCTGGGACCAGGCCTCGTTCATGAGGGCGGCGGAGTAGGCGGCGCGGGTGGAGACGGCGGTATATCGATAGGCGCGGCCCTCGACTTCCCTCCGTACCCAGCCCTTCTGATGGAGATTGTCCATTACGGTCATGACGGTGGTGTAGGCGATGGACCGTTCCTGCTGGAGATCCTCCAGTACTTCCCGGACGGTCACCGGGCGGTTCCATTGCCAGACGCGCGTCATGACGGCGTCTTCGAGCTCTCCCAATTGACGGGGCACATCGCCACCATAGTGGGCGAGGCGGTAAGGGCCGGTTATTGACGTAGGAAACGCAACAAAAAGGACGTACGCCGCTAAAGCGGGCGTACGTCCTCGGTGGTGCGGGCTACGGGAGCGGGATCACGCGACCGCGCGGGAAGGCTAGGCGGTGGGTCCGTCCGCCTGGCGGGCGGCCTCGGCGCGGGCGAGGGCGGCGTCCACGGCCGCGTCCTCCTTGGCCTTGTTCGGGCCGCCCTGGCTCTTGACGATGGTGACCACGAGAGCGATGAAGAACGCGGCCATCACGACCGGGGGCACGAGCGCGGATACGTAGTCCATGGCGTCCAGGGTAGCTATCCGGCGGCGCGTTCCTCGGGCGGGGGCGGGGGTACGGGGCGCCGGCGCGGCGGGAAGACCTCGGAGGGCTTGGGTACGGGGCGCTCGGCGGGCGGGGGCGCCGGCGTCGGCTTGGGCTCGTCGGCGGCGCGGCCGCCGGGCAGGGCGAGCAGCCGGACGCGCGGGCGGGGGGTGGTGGCCACGGCCGTCTGCGTGACCCGGGCCAGGCGGGCGCGTACGGAGCGTTCCGCGAGGACCTGGCAGCGATCCAGGAGCACCGCGGCGCGCGGGTTGGCCCGCAGGGCGCGCAGCGCGGCGAGATCGTCGACGGCGGGGTCGTAGCCCGCGGCGAGCGCGTCCTGGAGGAGCTCCAGGTATCCGGGGAGCGAGCCGGGCAGGGCCTCGCGGTAGCGGGCCAGGTCGGCCAGGAGGAACGCGCGCAGCCGGCCGGCCTCGCGGACGGCGTCGTCCACGGCTTCGGCGAGACGCAGGCAGTCCTGGACGTCCTCGCCCTGGAGGGGGGCGGGGTTGAGGGCGGTGGCAAGGGCGCGGCGGAGCACACGCAGCTCGTCCGCGCTGAACGCCATGCCGCCGCGGGATCCGTATGGCGTGGGCATGAGGTGACAATACGCGCTAATCGGACAAATTTCGTTTACCGATCATCCCCCGGGCGCGTTGCCTCCGACCGGCCGCCGCACCGCCCCGCCCTCGTGCCGACGGGGGCCCCCGCCCCGTCGGCGCGCGTGCCCTACATCCGGGACACGTTGCGCTCGTACACCAGGCGGAGGCCGATCAGGGTCAGCCAGGGCTCGTGCTCGTCGATCTCCGTGGACTCGCCCAGCACCATCGGGGCCAGACCGCCCGTCGCGATCACCGTCACGTCCGCGGGGTCGCCGCCCCGGCCCACGATCTCCCGCTTCATCCGGGCCACCACGCCGTCGACCTGCCCCGCGAAGCCGAAGACGATGCCCGACTGCATCGCCTCGACCGTGTTCTTGCCGATCACACTGCGCGGCCGGGCCAGCTCGATCTTGCGGAGCTGGGCGCCGCGGACGCCCAGCGCCTCGACCGAGATCTCGATGCCCGGCGCGATCGCGCCGCCGGCGTACTCGCCGCGCGCGGTGATGGCGTCGTACGTCGTCGCCGTGCCGAAGTCGACCACGATCGCCGGACCGCCGTACAGCTCGACCGCGGCGACCGCGTTGATGATGCGGTCCGCGCCGACCTCCTTGGGGTTGTCCGTGAGGATCGGGACGCCCGTCTTGACGCCGGGCTCGACGAGGACGGCGGGTACGTCGCCGTAGTACCGCCGCGTCACCTCGCGCAGCTCGTGCAGGACGGAGGGGACCGTCGCGCAGATCGCGATGCCCTCGATGCCGTCGCTCAGCTCCACACCCAGCAGCGGGTGCATGCCCATCAGGCCCTGCAGAAGGACCGCCATCTCGTCGGCCGTGCGACGCGGGTCCGTCGAGATGCGCCAGTGCTCGACGATCTCCTCGCCGTCGAAGAGACCGAGGACGGTGTGCGTGTTGCCGACGTCGATGGTCAGAAGCATCAGACCGCCGCCTCCGAGGCGTCACGGAGGTCGAGGCCGATGTCCAGGATCGGGGACGAGTGCGTGAGACCGCCCACCGCGAGGTAGTCCACGCCCGTCGCGGCGTAGGCCGCCGCGTTCTCCAGCGTGAGACGGCCGGAGGACTCCAGGGCGGCCCGGCCGGCGACCAGGGCGACGGCCTCCTCGGTCTGCTCCGGGGTGAAGTTGTCGAGCAGGATCATGTCGGCGCCCGCGTCGAGGACCTCGCGGACCTGGTGCAGGGTGTCGACCTCGACCTCGATCGGCAGCTCGGGGAACAGCTCCCGCACGGCCTTGAACGCCTGCGCCACACCGCCGGCCGCCACCACGTGGTTGTCCTTCACCAGGGCCGCGTCCGACAGCGACATGCGGTGGTTGACGCCGCCGCCGCAGCGCACCGCGTACTTCTCCAGGGCGCGCAGGCCCGGCGTCGTCTTGCGGGTGTCGCGGACCCGGGCCCTGGTGCCCTCCAGGGCGTCCGCCCACGCGCGCGTGGCGGTGGCGATGCCGGAGAGGCGGCACAGGATGTTCAGCGCGCTGCGCTCGCCCGTGAGCAGGTCGCGGGTGCGGGTGGTGACCGACAGGAGCTTGCGGCCGGCCTCGACCCGCTCGCCGTCCTCCACGTGCCGCTCGACCTCGAAGGTCTCCGTGCAGACGATGGACAGGACCGCCTCGGCGACCCGCAGGCCGGCCACCACGCCCGCCTCGCGAGCGGTGAAGTCGGCGGTGGCGACGGCGTCCTCGGGGACGGTCGCGACCGTGGTCACGTCCACGCCGCCGTCGAGGTCCTCCTCGATCGCCAGGTGGGCGATGTCCTCGACCTGCACGGGGTCCAGACCGGCATCGGCGAGCAGCTGGGCGAGGGCGGGGTCCAGACCGCACTCGTACACCTCGTCGCCGTCGGCGCAGCCGCACCCCTCGCCGCAGCCGCCCGCGTTCTCGGCGGGCGCGCTGATCTGGATCAGGGGTACGTCCACGGGCTGCGGGCGTTCTTCTTCGGGGGTGCTCGGCGTGCTCACGGTTACGGCTCCCTGGGGGCGTCGGCGGCGGTGGGGGGAAAGTCTTGGCTGTCGGTGAACAGGACGTCGAGCGTCCGCTCCGGGGTGAGGCGGACGACGAGGTGACGGCGCCAGGCCGTGTCGTCGCGCTCGGGGTGGTCCTCGCGCCAGTGGCAGCCGCGGGTCTCCTCGCGGCGGTGCGCGGCGGCGACCAGGAAGCGCGCGACCGCGAGGAGGTTCGTGGTCTCCCAGGACTCCGTGCCGGGCTCGGCGGACTTCCGGTCGGCGGTCCCGTCCTCGACGGCGCCGATGTGCAGGGCGTCGAGCGCGTCCGCCGCCTCGCGCAGGCTCGCCTCGGAGCGCAGGACGCCGGCGCCCGCCGTCATGACCCGCTGGACGGAGGTCCGGGCGGCGGGGTCGAGCAGCGGCACGACGACGGGCGCCGGGTCAGGGGCGGGGACGCCGGGCGCGCGCCCGGCGTGGGCAGCGATGTCCTCGGCGATCCGCTCGGCGAAGACCAGCCCTTCCAGGAGCGAGTTCGAGGCGAGCCGGTTGGCGCCGTGCACGCCCGTGCAGGCGACCTCGCCGCAGGCGTACAGGCCGGGGACGGTCGTCCGCCCCCGCAGGTCGGTGCGGACGCCTCCGGAGGCGTAGTGCGCGGCGGGGGCGACCGGGATCGGCTCGGTGACCGGGTCGATTCCGTGGGCGCGGCAGGCGGCCAGGATCGTCGGGAAGCGGTGCTCCCACATCTGCGAGCCGAAGTGGCGGGCGTCGAGGTACATGTGCTCGGTGCCCCGCTCCCGCATCCGGCGCATGATCGCCTTGGCGACGATGTCGCGCGGGGCCAGCTCCGCCAGCTCGTGCTGACCGAGCATGAAGCGGACCCCGTCCGCGTCGACCAGATGGGCGCCCTCGCCGCGCACCGCCTCGGAGACCAGCGGCTGCTGCCCCTCGGAGTCGGCGCCCAGGAAGAGCACGGTGGGGTGGAACTGCACGAACTCCAGGTCGGAGACCTCGGCGCCGGCCCGCAGGGCGAGCGCGACGCCGTCACCGGTGGAGACGGCCGGGTTCGTGGTGGCGGAGAAGACCTGGCCCATGCCGCCGGTGGCCAGCACCACCGCCGGGGCGTGGACCGCGCCGACGCCGTCGTGCTGTCCCTCGCCCATGACGTGCAGCGTCACGCCGGCCGTACGGCCCTCGGCGTCCGTGAGGAGGTCCAGGACGAGGGCGTGCTCGATGGTGGCCACCGCCCGGTCCCGTATGGCCTCGACCAGCGCGCGGGAGATCTCGGCGCCGGTGGCGTCGCCGCCGGCGTGCGCGATGCGGCGCCGGTGGTGGCCGCCCTCGCGGGTGAGGGCGATCTCCCCGTCGGCGTCCTTGTCGAAGTCGGCGCCGGTGGCGATCAGCCGGCGGACGGCGTCCGGGCCCTCGGTGACGAGGGCGCGCACGGCCCTCTCGTCACACAGCCCGGCGCCGGCGACGAGCGTGTCGTCCAGGTGCTGCTGCGGCGTGTCGCCCTCGCCGAGCGCGGCGGCGATGCCGCCCTGGGCCCAGCGGGTGGAACCGTCGTCCAGGCGGGCCTTGGTGACGACGACCGTACGCAGTCCCGCGGCGGTGCAGCGCAGGGCGGCGGTCAGTCCGGCGACGCCGGAGCCGACCACGACGACATCGGCGTCGATGGCCCAGCCGGGTGCGGGAGCGTGCAGCCGTATTCCGGTCACTTGGTGGCTCCGAAGGTCAGGGGGATGTTGTCGATCAGCCGGGTGGCGCCGACGCGCGCGGCGACGGCGAGGATCGCCTCGCCGTCGTGGTCGTCGGCGACCTCGGTGAAGTCGGCCGGGTCGATCAGAGCGAGGTAGTCGAGGGCGAGCGGGGGCTCGGCCTTCGCCGCGTCGTCGAGCACCGAGCGGGCCGCTGCCCGCACCGCGGCGGCCCCGGTGCCGTCCGGTGCCTGGGCGACGGCGTGCGCGTCGGCCGCGGCGCGGGCCTCGCCGAGCCGCGACAGCGCCTCCGCCCGGCTCTCCGAACCCGGCAGCGAGGCGGCGCGCGCGCACAGCGCCTGCTGCGCGGCGAGCCGGTCGCTCGCGGCGAACAGGGCCCGGGACAGGGCGAGGGCGGTACGCCGCTCGGCGGTGGAGAGATAGCGGTTGCGGCTGGAGAGGGCGAGGCCGTCGGGCTCGCGGACGGTCGGCACACCGACGATCTCGACCGGGAAGTTCAGGTCGCGGACCATGCGGCGGATCAGCGCCAGCTGCTGGGCGTCCTTCTGGCCGAAGAACGCCACGTCGGGGCGGGTGAGGTGGAGGAGCTTCGCGACGACGGTGAGCATGCCGTCGAAGTGGCCCGGGCGGGAGGCGCCTTCGAGGCGCTCCCCCATGGGGCCGGCGGTGATCCGGACCTGCGGCTCCCCGCCGGGGTACACCTCGTCGACGGAGGGCGCGAAGACCGCGTCGGCCCCCGCCGCGCGGGCGGTCGCGAGGTCGGCCTCCAGCGTGCGCGGGTAGCGGTCGAGATCCTCTCCCGCGCCGAACTGCAGGGGGTTGACGAAGACGGTGACGACGACGGACCCGTCGGGGCCGACGCACGCGCGGGCCGCACGGACGAGGGTGGCGTGGCCTTCGTGGAGGGCGCCCATCGTCATGACGACGGCGCGCCTGCCGCGGCGGGGCAGGGCGTGCAGCTCGCCCGCCGTGCGCACGGGGGCGAACGCTCCGGACGGGCCGGAGGTCCCGGCGTCCTCGGGCGGAACGGACGCGGACCTCATCGGGACTCCCCCTCGGCGAGCACGCCCAGCAGATCCTCGGCCAGCTCGGGCTTGAGCAGGCCGTGCGCGAGCGCCCGGTCGGCGGTCGTGCGGGCCATCGCCAGATAGCCGGCGACGGTGCCCGGCGCGTGCTTGCGCAGCTCGGCGACGTGGGCGGCGACCGTGCCGGCGTCACCGCGCGCGACGGGGCCGGTCAGGGCGGCGTCGCCGGAGCGCAGGGCGTTGTCCAGGGCGGCGCCCAGGAGCGGGCCCAGCATCCGGTCGGGCGCGGCGACTCCGGCCGTACGGAGCAGCTCCATGGACTGGGCGACGAGCGTGACCAGGTGGTTCGCGCCGAGGGCCAGGGCCGCGTGGTACAGCGGACGGGCCTCCTCGCGGATCCATTCCGGCTCGCCGCCCATCTCGATGACCAGGGCCTCGGCCGCCAGGCGCAGCTCCTCGGGCGCGGTGACGCCGAAGGAACAGCCGGCCAGCCGCTGGACGTCGACCGAGGTCCCGGTGAAGGTCATGGCCGGGTGCAGGGCGAGCGGCAGGGCGCCGGCGCGCAGGGCGGGCTCCAGGACCTTCACGCCGTAACGACCGGAGGTGTGCACCAGGATCTGTCCGGGGCGTACGGCTCCGGTCTCGGCCAGGCCCTCGGCCAGGGCGGGCAGGGCGTCGTCGGGAACGGTCAGCAGGACCAGGTCGGCGTGGGCGAGCACCTGGGCCGGCGGCATGATCGGAACGTCGGGAAGCAGGGTCGCGGCGCGGCGCACGGACGCGTCGGAGACCGCGGAGACGGCGACGGGGCGGTGCCCCGCGAGCCGCAGGGCGGCGGCGAGGGCGGGCCCCACGCGGCCGGCTCCCACGACTCCGACGGTGAGTCGCGCGGGTCGGTCTTCCGCTCGGGGTTCTGCTGGTTGGTTCACGCGGCAACGGCCTTCCGTTCCAGTCCGCGGGGGGTACCGGACGATTTCTCGTCATGCTACGCCAGCGTTTCGCCCGTCTCCGTGACTGTCCACAGGGCAGGGACGACGGTGTGATGATCGGAGCATGAGCGAGCAGGAGGCCCGGCGGCACCGGGCACGCGTGTGGGGCGCCGCCCGTCGGCGGCTGTCGTACTCCCCGGGCGAGGCGACGGTGGGGCGGCGGCTGCGGGAGCTGGCCGACTGGGCGGAGGCCGACGACTGCGCGGACCTGCCGCTCGACGCCTACGGCGACGGCCCGGTCGAGGAGCTCGAACAGCGCGTCGCGGACGTGCTCGGCCTGCCCGCGGCGGTGTTCTTCCCGACTGGCACGCTGGCCCAGCAGGTGGCCCTGCGCTGCTGGTCGGGGCGGACCGGCAGCCCGGTGGTCGCCCTGCACCCGCTCGCCCATCCGGAGGTGCACGAGGGCGGGGCGCTGAGCACGGTCAGCGGACTGCGGACGGTCCACCTGACGGACGAACCGCGGCCGCCGACGGCCGAGGAGGTGCGCGGGCACACCGAGCCGTTCGGCACGCTGATGCTGGAGCTGCCGCTGCGGGACGCGGGCTTCGTCCTGCCGACCTGGGAGGAGCTTGTGGACGTGGTGGAGGCGGCCCGCGAGCGTGACGCAGTGGTGCACGTCGACGGCGCGCGCCTGTGGGAGTGCGCCCCTCACTTCGGGCGCGGCCTGCGGGAGATCGCCGGGCTCGCCGACAGCGTGTACGTGTCCTTCTACAAGTCCCTGGGCGGGATCTCGGGGGCCGCGCTGGCCGGCCCGGTGGACGTGATGGAGGAGGCCCGGGTGTGGCGCCACCGGTACGGCGGCCTGCTCTTCCAGCAGTTCCCCGCGGCCGTGGCCGCGCTGCGCGGACTCGCCGTCGAACTGCCGCGGCTGCCCTCGTACGTGGCGCACGCGCGCGTGGTGGCGGACGGCCTGCGGGCGGGGTTCGAGGAGGCGGGGGTCCCGTGGTTCCGCGTCCACCCCGAGACCCCGCAGACCCACCAGTTCCAGGTCTGGCTCCCGTACCCCCACGAGGCGCTGACGGCGGCGTCCCTGGCGCTGACGGAGGAGACGGACGCGGTGCTCTTCCGCCGGTGGTCCCCGCCCTCCGCCGGCGGTCCGCCGGGGGTGGCGATGACGGAGGTGACGGTCGGCGAGCCGGGTCTCGCCTGGACGCGGGACGACGTGCGGGAAGCGGTCGGCGCCTTCCTGGCCCGGGTCCGCCGACCCGCCGAGAGCGGGCCGCGGTAGCCGGGGGCGACCCTCGGGCAGGCCGGCCCGGGGCGGGCCGCGGTAGCCGGGGGCGCCTCGCGGGCAGGCCGGTCTCGGCGACGCCCCGGGCCGGCCGGGCTCGGTCGACGCGCGGTGGTGGGCCAGGCCCGCCCGTACCGCCGCGGACGGATGCCGCAGCGGCCCGTCCCTGTTCGGCGGCGCGTCGGCCAGGCCTCCGCAGCCACCGCGGCCGCGGCCTCGGGTGGGGGCACGGTCGGCTCAGCCCGCCCCGCCGCCCGCCCGGACCAGGCCCGTCTCGTACGCGAGGACCACGACCTGCACGCGGTCACGCAGGTCCAGCTTGGTCAGGATGCGGCCGACGTGGGTCTTCACCGTCGCCTCGGAGAGGACGAGCCGCGCGGCGATCTCGCCGTTCGACAGTCCCTGCGCGACCAGGAGCATCACCTCGCGCTCACGGTCGGTCAGCCGGTCGATCTCCTTGTGCTGGGGTTCCTTCCCCGACGACGGCAGCATCGGGGAGAAGCGGTCCAGGAGCCGGCGCGTGGTCGACGGGGCCACCACCGCGTCCCCGCTGTGGACCGAGCGGATCGCGCCGAGCAGCTCGGCCGGCGGCACGTCCTTCAGCATGAAGCCGCTGGCCCCGGCCTTCAGGCCGGAGAAGGCGTACTCGTCCAGATCGAAGGTGGTCAGGATCAGCACCCGGGGCGCGCCGGGCTGCGAACAGATCCGCCGGGTCGCCTCGACCCCGTCCAGCTTGGGCATCCGTACGTCCATCAGCACCACGTCCACGGTCGTGGAACGGAGCACCTCCAGGGCCTCCACGCCGTCGCCCGCCTCGGCCACGACCTCCATGTCCGGCTGGGCGGCGAGCACCATGCGGAATCCGGTGCGCAGCAGCACCTGGTCGTCGACGAGCATCACGCGGATGGACATGTGTTTCCTCAGGTCCTCTAGTGGCCGGTGGGCGGCGGGTCAGTGGGCGGGCTTCAGGGGGAGCAGGGCGCTGACGCGGAAGCCGCCTCCGGGGCGCGGCCCCGCGTCCAGGGTGCCGCCGACCATGCCGACCCGCTCGCGCATGCCGATCAGGCCGTGGCCACGGCCGTCGGCACCGCCGTCCTCGTACATCTCCGTGGTCGCTCCCCGCCCGTCGTCCTCGACGAGGAGGCCGAGGCCGTCGTCGAAGTACACCAGGCGGACGCTGGCCCCGGCGTCCGGGCCGCCGTGCTTGCGGGTGTTGGTGAGGGCTTCCTGGACGATCCGGTACGCGGTGAGCTCGACGCCGCTGGGCAGCGGCCGGGGCGTGCCCTCGACCCTGAAGTCGACGGTCAGGCCGGCCCTGCGGACCTGCTCCACCAGGTCCTCGATCTGCTGGACGTCGGGCTGGGGGACGTACTCCCCGGCCTCCTGGTGTTCGCCGGTGCGCAGGATGCCGAGGAGGCGGCGCATCTCGGCGAGGGCCTGGCGGCCGGTCGAGGAGATGGTCTCCAGCGCCTGCTTGGCGGTGTCGGGCGAGGCGTCCAGGACGTAGGCGGCGCCGTCCGCCTGCACGACCATCACGGAGACGTTGTGGGCGACGACGTCGTGCAGCTCGCGGGCGATGCGGGCGCGCTCGGCGGCGACGGCGACCTTGGCCTGCGCCTCGCGTTCCTGCTCCAGGCGGGTGGCCCGCTCCTCCAGCTGCGCGAAGTAGGCGCGGCGGGTGCGCAGGGAGTCCCCGAGCACCCAGGCGAGGGCGAACGGCACGGTCATCATCACCGTGAAGAAGACGACCGCGAGGGCGGAGTCCGGGGCGTCGGACGGCCATCGGAGCATGGAGACGGTGGCCGCGCTCAGACCGGCGGCCAGGGCCAGGCGGGACGTCCAGCGCGGGCCGTCGTGGGCCGCGACCGTGTAGATGATCACCAGGATCGCGAAGTCCGCGACGAACGGCACCAGTCCGAACGCGACCTGGCCCAGGGACAACCCGAGCGCGAGCAGCAGCATCCTCCCGGGCTCGCGGCGGCGCAGCGCGACGACCAGGCCGAACAGCACGGCGACGACGCCGTACGCGACGGGATGGTCGACCGCCGGATAGGTCGACCCGACCCACAGCAGCGAGAACCCGAGGAGGACGACCGCCCAGAAGGTGTCGACGCCCGTGGGGTGTCTGCGGATGAAGTCGTAGAGGCGCTGCACGTGACCCAGCGTAGGGAAGGCGGATAGGTGCAGGGGTCAACCGTGGGGTCGATCCTTGACGTGAGGCCCGTACTCCCCAAGGTGGAGACTGGGGCCCGTGACGGATGAGACGTGTCAATGGCAGGGCTGGCGGCGCTGGGGCGAGGCCACCGAGCGGGCGCTGTACGGGGCGGGCGGCTTCTATCTGCGCCCCGAGGGTCCGGCCGGCCACTTCCGTACCTCGGTGCACGCCTCCCGGCTCTTCGCCGGCGCCGTCGCCGGTCTGCTGACACGGGTGGCGCGCGCCCTCGATACGGACGAGGTCGCCCTGGTGGACGTGGGTGCGGGACGGGGGGAGCTGTTGACGGGCGTGCTGGCCGCCGCTCCGGCGGGGCTCGCGGTGCGCGCGTACGGGGTGGAGCGTGCCGCCCGGCCCGAGGGGCTCGACCCGCGCATCGTCTGGACGGACCGGGTGCCCGAGGGGGTGCGCGGGCTGCTCTTCGCGAACGAGTGGCTCGACAACGTGCCCGTGGACCTGGCGCAGGCGGACGAGTCGGGGGCGGTGCGCTACGTCGAGGTGCGCGTGGACGGCACGGAACGCCTCGGCGGGGTGGTCGAGGGCCCGGACGCGCGGTGGCTGGAGCGGTGGTGGCCGCTGCGGGAGCCGGGCGAGCGGGCGGAGATCGGACGGCCGCGGGACGAGGCGTGGGCGCGGGCGGTGGGCGCGATGGGGGCCGGTCTCGCGGTGGCGGCGGACTACGCGCATCTACGGGAGTCCCGGCCGCCCTTCGGCACGCTGGCCGGCTTCCGGGCGGGGCGGGAGGTCGAGCCGGTGCCGGACGGGTCCTGCGACCTGACGGCGCACGTGGCGATGGACGCGGTGGCGGCGGCGGGCGAGGCGGCGATCGCGTCCGCAGGCGGGGGCGGGCGGGCGGGCGGGGTCCGGAGCGGGGGCGCGGCGGAGGCGGCCGGCGGCCCCTCGGGCCCGGTGGCGGGTCGGGGCGAGGGGTCGGGTCCGGGCGAGGGGTCGGGTCCGCCGGTCACCCTGGTCACGCAGCGGGAGGCCCTGCACGGGCTCGGCGTGCGCGCGGAGAGGCCGCCGCTGACGCTGGCGTCGAGCGACCCGGCGGCCTACGTCCGGGCCCTCGCCTCGGCGGGCGAGGCGGCGGAGCTGACGGCGCGGGGCGGGCTCGGGGACTTCCTCTGGCTCACCCAGAGGGTTCCGGGACGCTAGGGCGTGTCTCGAAAGGAGCGCCGTCCGCCCGAAGGGCGGGCCCCGCGGCGTCCGGTGCGTGCGATCGCACGGCGGAGGGTCGCCCTCGTACCGGACATAAGTGGATGATCCCGACAACGCGGCGAGCGTGCGTGCCAGGCGCCGCGGGGCAGGCGGGACTTTCGAAACACGCCCTGGTCGTGCGGTGGAGCCGCCCCGGGACGACCGGCGTCCGCGCCGTGGGCGGCCTGGCCGGGGGGCGTCCGGCAGGGACGCCCGGGCGGCGGGAGCGCCCCCGGGCCTGTCCGGCGGCGGGGCGGGTCCGGCGGGCGGGACGGCTTCCCACGGCGCGGGGGCGGGCAGGGATACTGTCCCCATGACGGAGACGACGGTCGGAATCGGCGGGGCGGCGGAGAGCACCGACATGGTGCTGAACATCGGGCCGCAGCACCCCTCGACCCATGGCGTGCTCCGTCTCCGGCTGGTCCTGGACGGCGAGGTCATCCGGCACGCCGAGCCGGTCATCGGGTACATGCACCGCGGCGCGGAGAAGCTCTTCGAGGCGCGCGACTACCGGCAGATCATCATGCTCGCCAACCGCCACGACTGGCTGTCGGCCTTCTCCAACGAGCTGGGCGTCGTGATGGCCGTCGAGCGGATGCTCGGCATGGAGGTCCCGCAGCGCGCCGTCTGGACCCGGACCCTGCTCGCCGAGCTGAACCGGGTGCTCAACCACCTGATGTTCCTCGGGTCGTACCCCCTCGAACTGGGCGGTATCACCCCGGTGTTCTACGCCTTCCGGGAGCGCGAGGAGCTCCAGGCCGTGATGGAGGAGGTCTCCGGCGGCCGGATGCACTACATGTTCAACCGGGTCGGCGGCCTGAAGGAGGACCTGCCGGCCGGGTGGCAGGACCGGGCCCGCGCGGCCGTCGCCGACGTTCGGTCGCGCATGGACGTGTACGACAAGCTGGTCCTCGGGAACGAGATCTTCCGGGGCCGTACGCGGGACGTCGGCGTCCTGACCCCCGAGGCGGCCCACGCGTACGGGGTGAGCGGCCCCATCGCCCGCGCCTCGGGCGTCGACTTCGATCTGCGCCGCGACGAGCCGTACCTGGCCTACGGCGAGCTGCGGGACACGCTCCGGGTCGTCACCCGCGAGGAGGGCGACTGCCTGGCCCGCTTCGAGTGCCTCCTCGACCAGACGCACAACTCCCTGGACCTCGCCGACGCCTGCCTGGACCGGCTCGCCGACCTGCCGCCGGGGCCCATCAACCAGCGGCTGCCGAAGGTCCTCAAGGCCCCGGAGGGCCACACGTACGCGTGGACCGAGAACCCCCTCGGGATCAACGGCTACTACCTGGTGTCCAAGGGCGAGAAGACGCCGTACCGGCTCAAGCTCCGCTCGGCGTCGTTCAACAACATCCAGGCACTCACCGAGCTGCTGCCCGGCACGCTCGTCGCCGACATGGTGGCGATCCTGGGGTCACTCTTCTTCGTCGTCGGCGACATCGACAAGTAGCCGGCGAGGCCGCCGGCGAGATCACGAGTTGACGGCGCCGCGCAGCTCCGCCACGTCGAGCTGCTCGGTCTCGTCGTGCGCCGTGAGGTCGATGACCTGGCCGATCGCCCGCTGTTCGGGGGCGGGCCGGGAAACCGCGGCCAGCACCTCCTCGCCCACCACGTCCGCGAGGTCCGTGTTCTGCACCGCCTCGATCGCGGCCGCCGCCTTCTGCATGCCGAAGAAGTCGAAGCCCCCTTCGGGGCGCGGGACGGGGCGGCGGGCGGCGTACGGCACGATCGCCGAGGCGGCCGGGACGGCGCGGACGGCCGGGGCCTTGGAGGCGGCCGGGACGGTGGCGACGGCGGCGGTCGACGGGCGAGCGTGCTGCTCTGCCCCGGCGGCCGCCGCGTGCTTCCCCTGCGGCTCCTCCGTCTCCCGGGCGCGCTCGGCGAGGTCCCGGCTGCGGGCGGCCTCGACGGTCCTGCGGGCCTGCTGGGCCGCGCTGTTCCGCGCGAGATCGCGCAGCGCCGCCGCGGCCTGCCGGTACAGCTCCGGGGTCGGCGTGGCTCCGGCCGCCGGGAGGGCCTTGGCGGGCGAGCCGGCCTCCAGGGCGAGCTGCCTGCGGCCCTCCAGGGCGCTGGCCCGCTCGGTCTCGGCGGTGGCGTACCGGCGCAGCAGCTCCGCGTGCTCGCCGCGCAGCCCGGCGAGCTCGACCCGCTTGGCGCGCAGCTTCGCGTCGAGCTTGGCGCGCAGCTCGCGGGACTCCTCGATGTCGGACTCGAGCTCGGCTATCCGCTCCTCGGTCTTCCACTGGTCCGCGGACCGCGCCCGGGTCAGCTCGGCGACCTGGCGGCCGGCGCTCCGGTCCCAACTGCGCATGAGGACGGCGCCGGTCACCGCGGCGGCCGCCGCGGCGGCGACGAGCGCGCGCAGCGCCACGGGATCGGCGAGCAGCCAGGCGCCCGCGGCACAGACGACCGACGCTCCGGCGACCGCGGAGGGCGGCAGGAGCTTGTGCAGGGGCGGCGAATGGCGGTGGCGTCCACGTGGCATGGCCTGAAATTTACCGTGCGTAGGCGCTCTATGGGGGGTCGGCCCGGCAATCTCTTGGCCACTTCTCGCCGTCGTCGCCGTCCCTCCCCGGCGCCCCCGCCGGGCCGGGCCGACTCCCCTTAGCGGGGGCTTACTTCTTGACCAGCCCCTTCGACTCCAGATAGGCCTTCGCCGCGTCCTCCGGCTTCGCCCGCTCGGCGTCCACCTTGCGGTTCAGTTCGGCGAGATCGGCCGTCGTCAGGACCTTTGTGATCTTGTCGAGGGCCGCGGCTATCTCGGGCGATCCGGCGTCCTTCGCATTGACGACCGGCAGCACATTGTCGGCGTTCTGCAGCTTCTTGTCATCGGTCAGGAAGACCAGGCCGAAGCTGTCGATCGTCGCGTCCGTGGTGGTGGTCAGCACCAGCTGGTCCACACCGTCCTTGACGGCCTGCTTGGACTGCGGCGTACCGACCCCCTTGGGGTCGACACCGGTGACGTCGATGCCGTACGTCTTCTTCAGACCGGGCGCGCAGAACGGCCGTACGGTGCATTCGTCACCGGCCGCGATCCTGACCTTCAGCTTGGCCCGGCCGAGATCGGAAAGGCTGGTGAGCTTGTTCTTCGCGGCGAATTCCTTCGACACCGCGAAGGCGTTCTGGTCGACGGCCTCGCCGAAGGCGAGCACCTTCAGACCGCGCGGCTCGGCGAGCTTCTTCAGCGCCCCCACCGTGGCGGCGGCGTCACCGGAGGCGACCGGCTTCTCCTCGGGGGCCTTCGGCCCGTTCACCTTCGCATTGAGGAATTCCGCGATCGTCGCCGCGTATTCCGGGACGACGTCGATCTCGCCCTTCTCCAGCGAGGGTTCGTACAGTTCGCGGTTCTTCACCGTGGTGACGGTCGCGGAGTATCCGGCGTCCCGCAGCACCTGGGCGTAGAGCTCGGCCAGCACCTTGGACTCGGTGAACGCGGCGGCGCCGACGACCAGCGAGCCCTTCCCCGAGCCCGCGGCGTCGCCGCCCCCCGCCTTCTCCTTCTCCAGGCTGTCGCCGCCGCACGCGGCGAGCCCGGCGGTCAGCGCCGCCACGCCCAGCACCGCACCCGCGATACGCGAGGTCCTGCTCACGAGATCACCCATCCCAGTCGTTCTTCGGTCGTCTCACGCGCGCCGGCCCAGCAGCCGGTCCGCTCCCACCAGTACGGCCTCCACGAGGAGGGCGAGCGCGGCGACGAGCAGGGCGCCCGCCACCACCTGCGGGGTGTTGTACGTGTTGAATCCGGCGGTGATGATCCGGCCGAGACCGCCCTGGCCGACCATCGCCGCGATGGTCGCGGTGGCCACCACCTGCACGGCGGCCGACCGCAGACCCGTCATGACGAGCGGCCGGGCGAGGGGCAGCTCCACCGCGGAGAAGAGCTGCCCTGCGGACATCCCCATCCCCCGCGCGGCCTCCACCACCGACCGGTCCACCTCCCGCATACCCACATAGGCGTTGGTCAGCAGCGGCGGCACCGCGAACAGGACCAGGGCGATCACGGTCGGTACATAACCGGCGGTGCGCAGGGGCGACACCATGAACAGGGCGAGGACGGCGAAGACGGGGACCGCCCGTCCCACGTTGGAGACGTTGACGGCGAGCGCTCCGCCCTTGCCGAGGTGCCCCAGCCACAGTCCGAGCGGCAGCGCGATCGCGCAGGCGATGAGCAGCGCCAACCCGCTGACGTACACGTGCTCGGCGAGCCGGTGCCCTATCCCGCCGTCCCCCGCCCAGTTCGCGCCGGTGGTGAGCCAGGCCCAAGCGTCCGTCACGACCCCCACCTCACTCACCTCCCGGCGCGGTCCGTACGCGCGTCCACGGCGTGAGCAGCCTCTGGATCCCCAGGAGCAGCAGATCGGCGGCGACCGCGAGCAGGACGCACAGCACCGAGGCGGCCAGCACCTGCGCCTTGAAGAAGGTCGGCAGCGCGTCCTCGATGAGATTGCCGAGCCCGCCCCGGCCGACGATCGACCCGACCGTCGTCAGCGCGATCGTGGACACCGTCGCCATCCGTATGCCCGCCATCAAGGCGGGCAGCGACAGCGGCAGTTCGACTTCCCACAGCATCCGTCCCGGGCCGTACCCCATGCCCCGGGCGGCCTCCCGCGCCTCGGCGGGCACCGCCGCGAGCCCGGCCAGGATGTTCCGTACGAGGATCGTCAGCGAATACAGCACGAGGCCGGTCACCACCAGCGCCGACGAGAGGCCGAGGAACGGCAGCAGCAGGGAGAACAGGGCCAGCGACGGAATCGTGTAGAGCAGGGTCGTCAGCCCCAGGACCGGCCCGGCCAGCCGCGGCCGCGCGCGGACGAGCAGGGCGAGCGGGAAGGCGACGGCGACCCCGATCAGCACGGACACCAGCGTCGTGCCGACGTGCTGGACGGTCGCTTCGGTCAACTCCTGGCTGCGGGAGCGCAGATACTCGCCGCATATCCAGTCGTTCGTCACCAGACAGTTCGCCGCGCTCATATGCCTCCCCCGACCCTCCGCATGCCCGAACGTACGTATGGATCGACCCTAGCCCCCGCCACCGACAATCTCCGAGGACCGCCACGTTCCGGCAACACGCCCTTCACACGCACCCGGCCGGAAGAGGCCAGAATGGGGAACCATGATCCGGTTCGAGCACGTGACCAAGCGCTACGCGGACGGCACCACCGCCGTCGAGGACCTCTCCTTCGAGGTGGCCGAGGGTGAACTGGTCACGCTCGTCGGCCCGTCCGGCTGCGGCAAGACCACGACGATGAAGATGGTGAACCGGCTCATCGAGCCGACACAGGGACGCATACTCCTCGACGGCACGGACATAGCCGGCGTCGACCCGGTCCGGCTCCGCCGCCGCATCGGCTACGTCATCCAGCAGGTCGGCCTCTTCCCGCACCGGACGGTCCTCGACAACACCGCGACCGTCCCGCACCTCCTCGGCGCCCCGCGCGCCAAGGCCCGCGCCCGCGCGGCCGAACTGCTCGACCTCGTCGGACTCGATCCGCGGACGTACGGCGACCGCTACCCCGAACAGCTCTCCGGAGGCCAGCGCCAGCGGGTCGGCGTGGCCCGCGCCCTGGCCGCCGATCCGCCCGTCCTGCTGATGGACGAGCCGTTCGGCGCGGTCGACCCCGTGGTCCGCGAGCGTCTGCAGAGCGAGTTCCTGCGCCTGCAGTCCCAGGTGCGCAAGACGGTGCTGCTGGTCACGCACGACCTCGAGGAGGCCGTCCGCCTCGGCGACCGGATCGCCGTCTACGGCCACGGGACGATCGAGCAGTTCGACACGCCGGCCGCCGTGCTCGCCGCCCCCGCCACCCCGTACGTCGCCGAGTTCGTCGGCGCGGACCGCGGCCTGAAGCGGCTCTCGGTCACCCCCGTGGAGGCGATCCACCTCGAACACCCGCCGGTCGTACGGCGCCCCGGCGACGGCTTCGACGCGCCCTGGGCGGTCGTCCTCGACGCGGAAGGGCGCCTGGAGGGCTGGACCGCCGCCCCCGGGTCCACGGCCCGCCCCACCGGTGAGGCCGGCGTGCCCGAAGCGCGGAGCGGCACCCGCCCCGCCCCCCGGCCCGTCCCCCTCGGCGCCTCCCTGCGGGAGGCACTGGCCGCGCTCCTCCAGGACGACACGGGCTGGCTGCCCGTCACCGACCCCGCCCAGGGCGGCCGGTACGCCGGCGTGCTCACCCCGGCCGCCGTCCACCGGGCGCTGCGCCGGGCCTCCCCCGAGGCGGCCCGCACGGCGGACCCCGGCACGGAGCCGGAACCGGAGCGCGCCCCCGGGCTCAGCTCGCGCTGAGCCGCCCGCTCATCCACACCAGGCCCGGCGGGATCTCCCTGTTCCAGGTGTTGAAGTTGTGCCCGCCGCTGTCCAGCGTGATCGAGGAGACCCTCGCCGGGGACTTCACCTTCCCGATGAAGTCGAGGGTCCCCTTCAGGTTCCCCTCCCCCTTCCGGGAGGTCGTCACCAGGAACGACGACCTCCCCCTCGGCGCGTGGTCCAGGCTCCACAGCAGGTCGGCCCGCTTGCGCGCCTTGTCGTCACCGTGGAAGAGGTCGCCGGTCGTCACGTCCTCGGCCGCCTTGTAGTACGCCGAGAAGCCCGCGCCCGCGGCGAACCGGTCGGGATGGTGCAGGGCGATCTTCAGCGCGCAGTAGCCGCCGGTCGAGTTCCCCATGAAGCCCCAGTTCCGCGCCTCGGTCCCCACCCGGTACGTCTCCGACACCGCCTTCGGCAGGTCCTCGGCGAAGAAGGTCTCGGTCCGCGGGCCGCCGGGGACGTCCACGCACTCGGTGTCCCGGGGCGGCGCCACCGTCGGCCGCAGCATCACGAGGATCATCGGCCGCATCTTGCCCGCCTTGACCTGCTGGAACGCCGTCTTCGGGTACTTCAGGCCCTTGATCAGGTTCTCCGCCGTACCCGGGTAGCCCGTGAGCACCACCGAGGCCGGGAAGGTGCTCTTCGCGTACGCCGGCTGGAAGTACTCCGGCGGCAGGTAGACGTACGCCGGGGAGTCGATCCCCGACTTCTCGCCGGCGATCACGACCTTCTGGATCTGCCCGCCGACCTCGGGACGCCCGCCGCCGGGTACGTCCAGCGCCTGCGTACCCACCACCTTGACGTCCTTGGAGCCGGCCGAGTGGTCGACCACGACCCCGAGGTCCTGCTCCTGCCCGAAGAGATCCGCCCAGGAGCCGTAGAACAGGAAGGAGTTGTTCGCCGCCAGACCGACCGAGGCGAACAGCGCGAGCTGCGTCGCCAGCAGCAGCCCGACCCTCCCCAGCACCGACCGCCAGCCCCCGCGGGCGAGCCGGGGCCACAGCCAGACCGTGGCGGCGAACAGCACCACCGCCAGCGCGACGGCGAGCGCCAGAACATTGTTGCTGGTGAGACCCATGAGTCGATCGAGCTTTCTTCCGTGAGAATTTCCCGTGCGCGAATGAACCCGCATCGCCGCCGAGCCGTCCTAGAGGGCGCAAAACCTCCGGCTCGGCCCGCTCCTGACCACCACGCGGCCGCTGGACCAACGAATCTTTCGCGGATCACGGGAAGCACGGGAAGCGATGTCTGTCACGGTAGATGGGGACAAATCACGATCGGTTCCGGATCGGGTACGCCGGATTCTGCACGGACCTCGACCGGAGAAGGTCCCCTCGCTCGTCGGCACGGCCTGCACACTCATCGGCCTGATCGACATCGCCGCGGGCGTCTTCCCCCGGTTCCGCACCAGCCGCATGCACGCCGTCGCCGAGGTCCTCCCCGGCACCCTCGGACCACTCTCCGCCGCGCTCTCCCTCAGCGCCGGCGTCCTCCTCCTGCTGCTCGCCCACGGCCTCAAGCGCCACAAGCGCCGCGCCTGGCGAGCCGCCGTCATCCTCCTCCCCCTCGGCGCCCTCGCCCAGTTCGTCTGGCGCCACTCGATCCTCGGCGCCCTGCTCTCCCTCGCACTGCTCGCCCTCCTGCTGCGCCACCGAGGCCAGTTCGCCGCCCTGCCCGATCCCCGCAGCCGCTGGAAGGCACTCGCCAACCTCGTCCTCATGGGCGCCGGATCCCTCGCCCTCGGCCTCGTCATCGTCAGCGCCCACCCCCGCCGCGTCATCGGCAACCCCAGCCTCACCGACCGCCTCGAACACGTCCTCTACGGCCTCTTCGGCTTCGAGGGCCCCGTCGGCTACACCGGCGGCGTCGACTGGACCGTCGGCTACTCCCTCGGCGCCCTCGGCATGCTCACCGCCCTCACCACCGTCTACCTCGCCTTCCGCCCCGAACACCCCGCCGCCCGGCTCACCGAGGACGACGAGAACCGGCTGCGCGCCCTCCTCGACAAGCACGGCGCCCGCGACTCCCTCGGCCACTTCGCCCTCCGCCGCGACAAGGGCGTCGTCTTCTCCCCCAGCGGCAAGGCCGCCGTCTGCTACCGCGTCGTCTCCGGCGTCATGCTCGCCAGCGGCGACCCCATCGGCGACGTCGAAGCCTGGCCCGGCGCCATCGAACGCTTCATGGACGAGGCCAAGGCCCACTCCTGGACCCCCGCCGTCATGGGATGCTCCGAGACCGGCGGCCACGTCTGGACCCGCGAAACCGGCCTCGACGCCCTCGAACTCGGCGACGAGGCGGTGGTGGACGTCGCGGATTTCTCCCTCTCCGGGCGCGCGATGCGCAACGTGCGCCAAATGGTGAAGCGCATCGAACGCAACGGCTACACCACCAAGGTCCGACGCGTCCGTGACCTCTCCGACGGCGAACTCGAACGCGTACGCCGCGCCGCCGCCGACTGGCGCGGCACCGACACCGAACGCGGCTTCTCCATGGCCCTCGGCCGCATCGGCGACCCCGGCGACGGCGACGCGGTGATAGCCACCGCCCACAAGACCGACGACGACACGACGGCAAGCCCCTACGGCGACCTCAAGGCGATCATCCACTTCGTCCCCTGGGGCACCGACGGCATGTCCCTGGAACTCATGCGCCGCGACCGCTCCGCCGACCCCGGCATGAACGAGCTGCTCATCGTCGCCGCCCTCCAGGACTCCCCCCGCCTCGGCATCACCCGCGTCTCCCTCAACTTCGCCATGTTCCGCGCCGCCCTCGCCCGCGGCGAGAAGATCGGCGCCGGCCCCGTCCTGCGCCTCTGGCGCGGCCTCCTCGTCTTCCTCTCCCGCTGGTTCCAGATCGAGTCCCTCTACAAGTTCAACGCCAAGTTCCAGCCACGCTGGGAACCCCGCTTCGTCGTCTACCGCAAGAGCCGCGACCTCCCCCGCATCGGCTTCGCCGCCATGCAGGCGGAAGGCTTCGTCACCCTCGCCCCGCCCCGGCCCTTCGCCCGCCGCCGCGCCACCCCCGCACCCCGCCCCTGCGCCCACATCATCACCCCGCAGACCGAACACGAGGTCCGCGCGGCCTGAGCCCCGCGCCCCCGCCCGTGCCGCCGCGGCCTGTCGTGCCGATCAGCCCGGCAGGATCCGAACGACAGGCCCTAGGCTGGTCGTATGAGTACGTTGAGCGGACGGGGCACGGCCCGGGGCCTGCCGGAGTGGGATCGCTGCGCGGTCATGGGAGTCGTCAACGTGACACCCGACTCCTTCTCCGACGGCGGCCGCTGGTTCGACACCACGGCCGCCGTCAAACACGGCCTCCACCTCGTCGCCGAAGGCGCCGACCTCGTCGACGTCGGCGGCGAGTCCACCCGGCCCGGCGCCAGCCGCGTCGACGAGGACGAGGAACTGCGCCGCGTCGTCCCCGTCGTCCGCGGCCTCGCCGCCGAAGGCGTCACCGTCTCCGTCGACACCATGCGCGCCACCGTGGCCCACGCCGCCGTCGCCGCCGGCGCCACCCTCGTGAACGACGTCAGCGGCGGCCTCGCCGACCCCCGGATGGTCCCCGCCGTCGCCGCCGCCGGCGTCCCCTTCGTCGTCATGCACTGGCGCGGCTTCAGCCAGGACATGAACCGCCTCGCCGTCTACGACGACGTCGTCGCCGAAGTCGTCACCGAACTGCGCCACCGCATGGAAGCCGTCGTCGACGGCGGCGTCGACCCCGAGCGGATCGTCCTCGACCCCGGCCTCGGCTTCGCCAAGCACGCCCCGCACGACCTCGCCCTCGTCGCCCACCTCCCCGCGCTCCGCGCGCTCGGCCGGCCCCTGCTCGTCGCCGCCTCCCGCAAGCGCTTCCTCGGCCACGTCCTGGCCCACGAGGGCTCCGCCCCGCCCCCGGCCCGCGAACGCGACGCGGCCACCGCCGCCGTCTCCGCCATCGCCGCCCACGAGGGCGCCTGGGCCGTCCGCGTCCACGAGGTCCGGGCCACCGCCGACGCCGTCCGGGTCGCCAGAGCCGTCGAGGGAGCCGCGTGACCCCCCGGACCGACACCGCCGCGGTCGAGGCCGCCAACACCGCCTTCTACGAGGCGATGGAACGCGGCGACTTCGAGGAGGTCTCCTCCCTCTGGCTCGACGACGGAGCCACCCCCATCTCCTGCGTCCACCCCGGCTGGCCGGTCCTCTCCGGCCGCGGCGAGGTACTCCGCTCGTACGCCCTGATCATGGCGAACACGGAGTACATCCAGTTCTTCCTCACCGACGTCCAGGTCTCCCTCGGCGGCGACGTGGCCGTCGTCACCTGCACCGAGAACATCCTCAGCGGCGGACCGGCCGAGGACGGCGCCGAGCTGGGCCCCCTCGTGGGCCAGCTCGTCGTCGCCACCAATGTGTTCCGCCGCACATCCGCGGGCTGGCGGATCTGGTCCCACCACGGCTCTCCCGTCCTCACCGAATCCGACGACGAGGAGGACGAGGAGCCGGGCGCCTGACGGAATCCTGCGCCTTCCGGGTGCCGTCCGGATTGGAATCCCCAGGTCTGGGTAGGGGCCGCTCCCAGCCCCTGCGGCCCGGTCCTCCTGCCCCCGTGGGCACGTGCTGTCGGTGCCCGCAGGTAGATTCGACGATGGACACCCGGCCGTCCGCACCCGGCTGCGTGGCCGCAAGACCTACGACAGCAGGAGTGATTCGCGTGGATCGTGTCGCGCTGCGCGGCCTCAAGGCCCGAGGACACCACGGCGTCTTCCCCAAGGAGCGCGAGGAAGGCCAGACCTTCATCGTGGACCTCGTCCTCGGCCTGGACACCCGCCCCGCGGCCGCCGACGACGACCTGACGAAGACCGTGCACTACGGCGTCGTCGCGGAGGAAGTCGTGGACGTCGTGCAGGGGGAACCGGTCGACCTCATCGAGACGCTCGCCGAGCGGATCGCCGAGCAGTGCCTCAAGCACACCGGCGTCCAGGAGGTCGAGGTGTGCGTCCACAAGCCGGACGCACCCATCACGGTCCCCTTCGACGACGTGACCATCACCATCACCCGGAGCCGAGTATGAACGTCACGCACAGCGACCCCACCGTGCAGCCCGTACCGGCCGCCGTCGTCGAGGCGGTCGACGCCGCCGACGTGACGCTCTCCAACCCCAAGTGGGCCGTCATCGCCCTCGGCGCCAACCTCGGCAACCGCCTGGAGACCCTCCAGGGAGCCGTGGACGCCCTCGAGGACACCCCCGGCCTCCGGGTCAAAGCCGTCTCCGGCGTGTACGAGACGGAGCCCTGGGGCGTCGACCCCGACACCCAGCCCGCCTACCTCAACGCCGTCGCCCTGGTGAAGACGACCCTGCCGCCCTCCTCCCTCCTGGAGCGGGCACACGCCGTCGAGGAGGCCTTCCACCGCGTCCGCGAGGAGCGCTGGGGCGCCCGCACCATCGACGTCGACATCGTTGCCTACGCCGACGTCGTCTCCGACGACCCCGTCCTCACCCTGCCCCACCCCCGCGCCCACGAGCGGGCCTTCGTCCTCGCCCCCTGGCACGACGTCGACCCCGAGGCCCAGCTGCCCGGCCACGGCACCGTCGCGTCCCTGCTCGCCGCGGTCGGCCGTGAAGGAGTCGTGCCGCGTGCCGACCTGGAACTCCGTCTGCCCGAGTAGTCGTTAGTCTCGTCAGAGATCGACTGCCCCCCCCCGGACGAAGAGACGAAGGACACCCGGTGAAACAACTGCGGCTCAAGGTGCTCGCCGGACTGTTCGTCGTCGCCGGAGTCCTGTCCTGGGGCGGCGCGCGGCTCTGGGACGCGGTGGGGACGCTGCCGAGCGTCCCGCTGGCCGCCCCGATCGTCCTCGCCGCGATCGCCGTCGTCCTGACGGCGACGGCGCTCTCCCTCCGCTCCCGCCTCAAGGCCCAGCGCGAGCGCCGCCCCGGCGCGAAGGGCGTCGAGCCGCTGATGGCGGCCCGCGCGGTGGTCTTCGGCCAGGCCAGCGCCCTGGTCGCGGCGCTGGTCTCGGGCATGTACGCCGGGACGGGCGTCTTCCTGCTCGGCTCCCTGGACATCCCGGCCCGCCGCGACCAGGCGATCTACGCCGGCTTCGCGGTCCTCGCGGGCATCGGCGTGATCGCCGCGGCGCTCTTCCTGGAGCGCGTCTGCAAACTCCCGGAGGACGAGGACACCCCGGGCGCGGCCCCGGCGGCGTAAGGCCCTGCCAGGGCTCGCGCACGGGGTGCCCGTGCAGCAGGAGGGTGGGGTGGCGCTTCTTGCCGACGGTCCGTCTGCGCAGGTGGCCCCGACGGGATTCACGATCTGCTTGCTCGCGAGCCCGTACCCCCTGCCGATTCCCCTTGATCAGCTGAGATTCTCAATGATCGGGGACGGAATGGAGCGAGACGGGCAGCTCGCCCTTAACGTGCCAATATCAGGGACATGGCCTCGGCTCGCGTAGTAGCGTCACGAAGTTGCCCGCGGACCGCCGAGGTCGTCGTCTTCGCGCCCGGCTTGCGTACGCCGCGCAGCGACATGCACATGTGCTCGGCCTCGATCACGACGATCGCGCCGCGCGCCTCCAGGATCTCCATGAGCGAGTCCGCGATCTGCGTCGTCAGGCGCTCCTGCACCTGTGGCCGTCGAGCGAAGACGTCGACCAGCCGGGCCAGCTTCGACAGGCCGGTGATTTTGCCCGAAACGGCAGGGATGTAACCAATGTGAGCTACGCCATGGAACGGGAGCAAGTGATGTTCACATTGACTCATCAATTCGATGTCCTTCACCAGGACCATCTCGTCGTGTCCCAGGTCGAACGTCGTCGTCAGAACCTCTTCGGGCTTCTGCCACAGCCCCGCGAACAGTTCCCTGTACGCCCGCGCCACGCGCGCCGGGGTCTCCCTGAGGCCCTCGCGGTCCGGGTCCTCGCCGACCGCGATGAGGAGCTCCCGAACGGCGTTCTCGGCACGCTTCTCGTCGAAGTCGCCGATCGTGCCCTCGCTGTCCAGCGTCACCGGGTCGGTCATCTGTGCCTCGTTCCGTCTGACTGATGTACGCGAAAATGAGCCGCGCCCCCACAGGCTAGAACCTGTGGGGGCGCGGCTTCCATTCCGGGTCACCGAGGTCAGGGCTCCGGCGTCTCCTCCGGGGCGACCTCGATGCCGGGCGTCGGCGTCTTGGCGGTGTCCACCGGGGTGGCGCCGTTGGTGCCGTTCGCGCCGTTCGTCAGGGCCAGCTCCTTGGGGGAGAGGACCGGCGGACGGGTCGAGGGCGTGCGCCGCGAGGAGCCGGTCCACGCGGGGCGGGCCGGGCGCTTCACGATGCCGGCGAAGATCTCGGCGATCTGCTCCTTGTTCAGCGTCTCCTTCTCGAGGAGCGCCAGGACCAGGTTGTCGAGCACGTCGCGGTTCTCGACCAGGATCTCCCAAGCCTCGTTGTGCGCGGTCTCGATGAGCTTCTTGACCTCTTCGTCGACCAGCGCGGCGACCTCTTCGGAGTAGTCGCGCTGGTGCGCCATCTCGCGGCCGAGGAAGGGCTCGGTGTTGTCGCCACCGAACTTGATCGCGCCGAGCCGCTCGGTCATGCCGTACTGCGTGACCATCGCGCGAGCGGTGGCCGTGGCCTTCTCGATGTCGTTCGCCGCGCCCGTGGTCGGGTCGTGGAAGACGAGCTCCTCCGCCGCGCGCCCGCCCAGCATGTACGCCAGCTGGTCGAGCATCTCGTTGCGGGTGGTGGAGTACTTGTCCTCGTCCGGGAGCACCATCGTGTAGCCCAGGGCACGGCCGCGGGAGAGGATGGTGATCTTGTGGACCGGGTCGGAGTTCGGTGAGGCCGCCGCGACCAGGGCGTGTCCGCCCTCGTGGTACGCGGTGATCTTCTTCTCCTTGTCCGACATGATGCGGGTCCGCTTCTGCGGGCCCGCGACCACGCGGTCGATCGCCTCGTCCAGCGAGTGGTTGTCGATCAGCTTCTTGTCGCTGCGGGCGGTGAGGAGCGCCGCCTCGTTGAGGACGTTGGAGAGATCGGCGCCGGTGAAGCCGGGGGTGCGGCGTGCGACCGCGCCCAGGTCGACGTCCGGGGCGACCGGCTTGCCCTTCTGGTGGACCTTGAGGATCTCCAGACGGCCCTGCATGTCCGGGCGGTCGACGGCGATCTGCCGGTCGAAGCGGCCGGGGCGCAGCAGCGCCGGGTCGAGGATGTCGGGCCGGTTGGTGGCGGCGATCAGGATGACGCCGCCCTTCACGTCGAAGCCGTCCATCTCGACGAGGAGCTGGTTGAGGGTCTGCTCGCGCTCGTCGTGGCCGCCGCCGAGGCCGGCGCCGCGGTGTCGGCCGACGGCGTCGATCTCGTCGACGAAGACGATGGCCGGGGCGTTCGCCTTGGCCTGCTCGAAGAGGTCGCGGACCCGGGAGGCGCCGACACCGACGAACATCTCGACGAAGTCGGAGCCGGAGATCGAGTAGAACGGCACGCCGGCCTCGCCGGCGACGGCGCGCGCGAGCAGCGTCTTGCCGGTGCCGGGCGGGCCGTAGAGCAGCACACCCTTGGGGATCTTGGCGCCGACGGCCTGGAACTTCGCCGGCTCCTGGAGGAATTCCTTGATCTCGTGCAGTTCCTCGACGGCCTCGTCGGACCCCGCCACGTCGGCGAAGGTCGTCTTCGGGGTGTCCTTGGTGATCAGCTTGGCCTTGGACTTCCCGAAGTTCATGACTCGGGAGCCGCCGCCCTGCATCTGGTTCATCAGGAACAGGAAGACGACGACGATGAGGACGAAGGGGAGCAGCGAGAGCAGCACCGACAGGAACGGGCTCTGCCGCTCCGGGGAGACGGTGTAGCCCTTGTCCAGGGCGCCGGAGGCGGCCTGGTCCTGGAGCGTGGTGGTCAGGTTGGCGCCCTGGTCACCGATGTAGCTGGCCTGGATCTTGGTGCTGCCGCCGTACTTGTCCTTGTCGGCGCCCTTCTTGAGCTCGACCTTGATGACCTGCTCGTCGCCGGTCGTCAGCTTGACCTGGTCGGCCTGCTTGTCATTGATCGCCTGGACGACCTTGCTGGTGTCCACCGTCTTGTAGCCCTCGGACGAGCCGACGACCTGCATCAGCACGACCACGGCGAGGACGGCCAGCACGATCCACATGACCGGCCCACGGAAGTATCGCTTCACGTCCATCCATACGGAGCGAGAACGCTCCGTCCCTCCTGCCCGTAGGTAAATGCTGCTATGAGAAAAAGCTGTTCTTCGGACGGTACCCCAGCATTGTCACCCGCGGCCGCCTTCCCTTGCTTCAACGGAGGGAGGGCGGCGCGGGTTCCCCTGGGTCAGCCTCCGTACACGTGTGGCGCGAGGGTGCCGACGAAGGGGAGGTTGCGGTACTTCTCGGCGTAGTCGAGGCCGTAGCCGACGACGAACTCGTTGGGGATGTCGAAGCCGATCCACTTCACGTCGATCGCGACCTTGGCGGCGTCGGGCTTGCGCAGCAGGGTGCAGACCTCGAGGGAGGCGGGCTCGCGCGAGCCGAGGTTCGAGAGCAGCCAGGACAGCGTGAGTCCGGAGTCGATGATGTCCTCGACGATCAGGACGTGCTTGCCCTTGATGTCCGTGTCGAGGTCCTTGAGGATCCGGACGACGCCGGAGGACTGGGTGCCGGCGCCGTAGGAGGAGACGGCCATCCAGTCCATGGTGACGGGGGTGGACAGCGCGCGCGCCAGGTCCGCCATCACCATCACGGCGCCCTTGAGGACTCCGACCAGGAGCAGGTCCTTGCCCGCGTACTCCGCGTCGATCTTCGCGGCCAGCTCGGCCAGCTTCGCGTCGATCTCTTCCTTGGTGATGAGCACCGACTGGAGGTCGGTGCCCATGTCCTTCTCGTTCACCCGGGTCACTTTCGTTGCAGCTTGCGTCAGCCTTGCCGAATGACCAGTCTGCCACCCTGGCGTCGTGCCTCGACGCGGCCGGGCAGATTGATGGCGCCCTGGCCGCGCCAGCCGGTGATCAGCCGGTCGACTTCCTCGATGTGGCGGGCGAAGAGGGAGCCGGCGGGGGCGCCCTCCGCGATGACGGCGCGGCGGAGGATGCGGCGGCGGACGGCCGGGGGCAGGCCGAAGAGCTTGGCGCATTCGAGGCGCCCGGTCTCGTCGCGTACGGAGGCTTCGGCGTCGGCGGCCCAGGAGTCAAGGGCGTCGGCGTCGTCGCGGGAGAGCTGGGCCGTTCGGGCGAGGGCTTCGACGACGCCCTTGCCGAGGGCCTTCTCCAGGGCGGGGAGTCCTTCGTGGCGCAGGCGGGAGCGGGTGTAGGCCGGGTCGGCGTTGTGGGGGTCGTCCCAGACGGCGAGTTCCTGGGCGACGCAGGCCTTGCGGACGGTCTGGCGGTCGAGTTCCAGGAAGGGCCGGCGGTAGCGCCGGGCGGCGCCGGAGACGGCGGCCATGCCGGACAGGGAGCGGATGCCGGAGCCTCGGGCGAGTCCGAGGAGGACGGTTTCCGCCTGGTCGTCGCGGGTGTGGCCGAGGAGGACGGCGGCGGCGCCGTGTCGCTCGGCGGCGGCGTCGAGCGCGGCGTACCGGGCGTCGCGGGCGGCGGCCTCGGGGCCGACGCGGCGCTCGCCGCCGGCGTAGGAGGCGCCGTGAGCGCCCACCATGGAGGCACGGCCGACGGTGACGGCGACGGCTTCGACGGGGTCGAGTCCGAGCGCGGCCATGCGGCCGGCGACCTCGGTGGCGCGGAGGTCGGAGCCGTCCTGCAGGCCGTGGTCGACGGTGATGCCGCCGGCGCGGACGGCGAGTTTGCGGGACTCGAAGGCGAGCGCGGAGGCGAGCGCCATGGAGTCGGCGCCCCCGGAGCAGGCGACGAGGACGAGGGGTGGCTCGTCGTCGCGTCCGGTGGTGCGGGTGCGGTGTTCGGTGAGGACGTCGTGGAGTACGCGGCGGACCGCCAGGCGTATCGCCGCGACCGCAGGATGGGGACCCATGTCCGGTGCCCTTCGTGAAGGAGTGGGGTGCCTCGGTCGGAGTCTTAACGGTCGGAAGAGGGGGTTCGGTCACTCAGAGTGCGTCGATGGTGACAGAACCCGGCCGTTACCCGAGCATTGCACGCCCCACCCCTTGCCTAGGGTCCCTCGGATGGGTGATTGGGGCGGTGTTCTTCCGTCGTGCGTCGCACCCGTCTCACGAGTCTGCCCTACGGTGCACCCTCGCCACCCATTCGGCCGGTGCGGCGATCTCGGCCTTGGTCGGGAGGGTGTTGGGGGAGGTCCAGACGCGGTTGAAGCCGTCCATGCCGACCTCGTCGACGACGGCGCGGACGAAGCGCTCCCCGTCGCGGTACTGGCGGAGCTTGGCGTCGAGGCCGAGCAGCTTGCGCAGGGCGAGGTCGAGGCGGGAGGCGCCGCGGGCACGGCGTTGCTGGAACTTCTCGCGGATCTCGGCGACGGAGGGCACGACCTGGGGTCCGACGCCGTCCATGACGTAGTCGGCGTGGCCTTCGAGGAGGGACATGACGGCGGTGAGGCGGCCGAGGATCTCGCGCTGCTCGGGGGTCTGGACGAGTTCGACGAGGGAAGGGCCGGGTTCGCCCTCCTCACCCTCGGGGCGGCCGCCGGCGAGGGCCTGGGCGGCTTCGCGGAGTCGCTCGACGACGGTGGAGGGATCGACCTCGGTGGCGCCGAGAAATGACTGGATCTCGCCCTGGAGGTGGTCGCGGAGCCAGGGGACGGCGGTGAACTGGGTGCGGTGGGTCTCTTCGTGGAGGCAGACCCAGAGGCGGAAGTCGTGGGGGTCGACGCCGAGTTCGCGTTCGACGTGGACGATGTTGGGGGCGACGAGGAGGAGGCGTCCGCCGCCCTCCTCTCCCGCGGGGAGGTCGCGGGTGGCGGGGGCGAAGGTCTCGTACTGGCCGAGGATGCGGGAGGCGAGGAAGGAGAGCAGCATGCCGAGCTCGACGCCCGTGACCTTGCCGCCGACGGCGCCGAGGACGGCTCCGCCGGGGGTGGTGGAGCGGCGTTCCCGCATCTTGTCGAGGAGGGGGGCGAGGAGTTCGCGGAAGCCGGCGACGTTGGCCTTGATCCAGCCGGCGCGGTCCACCACGAGGACGGGGGTGTCCCGTGGTTCGTGGCCTTCGGGGATCATCCGGGTGAAGGCGCGCACGTGCTCCTCGGACGCCTTGGCGTGCCGGCGCAGCTCCGCGACGACGTCGCGGGCCTCCTCACGGCTCACCTCGGGGCCTGGTTTGACCAGGCGGGTCGCGGTCGCCACCGCGAGATTCCAGTCGACCATCTCGGCACCACCGATGCTCGTCATGCGTCAACCGTACGTTCTCGGCGCGTGATCGGGGTGGGTTCGGTACGCGATCGGTGAGACGCCGCCGTCAGGGGGTGAGGGCGGCGGAGAGGCGGTCGAGGGCGGACTGGGCGGTGGTGGGGGAGGTCGTCCGGCCGGCCAGGAACGCGAAGGCGAGGAGGCGGCCGTCGGCGGTGACGACGGTTCCGGCGAGGGCGTTGACGCCCGTCAGGGTGCCGGTCTTGGCGCGGACGAGGCCGGCGCCGGTGGCGGCGGGTCCGGTGCCGAAGCGGTTCTCGAGGGTGCCGCTGAAGCCGCCGACGGGCAGGCCGGTGAGGACGGGGCGCAGCTCGGGGCGGGCGGGGTCGGCCGCGCGGGTGAGGAGGCCGGTGAGGAGGGCGGCGGAGACCCGGTCGGCGCGGGAGAGGCCGCTGCCGTCGGCGAAGTGGGTTCCCGCGACGGGGAGGCCGAGGGCGGCGAGTTCCGCCCGGACGGCCCTGCCGGCACCGTCGAATCCGGCGGGCTGCTCGCGGGCGAGGGCGGTCTGGCGGGCGAGTGCCTCGGCGAGGTCGTTGTCGCTGTGGGTCAGGGTGCGTTCGACGAGGTCGCCCAAGGGCGCGGAGTGCGTGCGGGCGATGACGGCGGCGCGGGGGGCGGTGGCCTTGGGGTCGCTGGTGGCGGAGGCGGTCGGGCGGGGGCCGGTGGCCTTCGGGCCGGGGGTGGGGTCGGCGGCCGGCGGGCCCGCGGTCTTCGGGGCGCGGCCGGGGGCGGGCTCGCCCCGGACGGTGATCCCGGCGCCGGTGAGGAGGTCACGGAAGGCGCGTGCGGTGTCCTGGGCCGGGTCGTCGCTGCGGGGGGCGGGTCCGTAGGCCGAGGCGTCCAGGCGCCCGGCGTCGAGCATGAGGGGGCTGACGGGGGCGATGTTGTCGTTGCGGCCGATGGGGTGGCGGACGGGTCCGCGGTACAGGCTCGTGTCGTAGGCCAGCCGTACGGAGGTGGCTCCGCGGCTCTTCAGGGCGCGGACGGTCTCGTCGGCGAGGGCCGTGAGGCGGGCGCGGTCGAGGGTGGGGTCGCCGCCGCCGGTGAGGGTGACGGTCCGGGCGTCGGCGGTGGCGACGACGGTGGTGGGGATGCGGTGGTCGGGGCCGAGGGCGGAGAGCGCCGCGACGGTGGTGGCGATCTTGACGGTGGAGGCGGGGGTCATGGGGGTGGTGGCGCCTTCGCCGTACAGCTGCCTGCCGGTGGCGGTGTCGACGACCGACGCGCTGCGCAGCGGGCCGAGGCCGGGGTCCGCGAGAAGAGGGACGAGGACGGCCGCGAGGTCCCCCGGACGGGTGGCGACGGGGGCGCCGAGGGCGCGCAGCACTCCGGCGGCGCTGGGGGCCGGTGCCGGGCGCGGCGGGGCGGCGGCGAGGGGCGGGGGTGCGTGATGTGCGCCACCGTTGGCGGAGGTGGCGGCTGCCCGGGCCCGCTCGGCCTTACGCTGACCGGTGTCCCACGGGCCGGCGGTGGCCACCGCTCCGGCGGCCAGCGCCAGACCGAGTACCGCAGAGCACGCCGTGAGCTGCCACGTCCTCGGCTCCGGCATTGCTGACCAGCCCCTTTCGCGATCACACACAGGCGTGAGGGACACTTAATCACTGCGCGTTGCCGCAGGCATTCACATGTGTTGATTCAGGAGGAGCCACCCGTGGAGTTCGACGTCACCATCGAGATCCCGAAGGGGTCGCGGAACAAGTACGAGGTCGACCACGAGACCGGTCGCATCCGCCTGGACCGTCGCCTCTTCACCTCGACCAGCTACCCGGCCGACTACGGCTTCGTCGAGAACACCCTCGGCGAGGACGGCGACCCGCTGGACGCGCTGGTCATCCTGGACGAGCCGACCTTCCCCGGCTGTCTGATCAAGTGCCGCGCCATCGGCATGTTCCGCATGACGGACGAGGCCGGCGGCGACGACAAGCTGCTGTGCGTCCCCGCTTCGGACCCGCGCGTCGAGCACCTGCGCGACATCCACCACGTGTCGGAGTTCGACCGCCTGGAGATCCAGCACTTCTTCGAGGTCTACAAGGACCTGGAGCCGGGCAAGTCGGTCGAGGGCGCCGACTGGGTCGGCCGCGCCGAGGCGGAGGCCGAGATCGAGGCCTCCTACAAGCGCCTGGAGGCGCAGGGCGGCGCCCACTGAGTGGGTCCGCGTCCACGTCGTGACGGGCGGTGCACCTTCGGGTGCGCCGCCCGTCTCGCGTCACGCCGTATGCCCATGTCCATACTGGGCACACGGGGCGAATGGGAATGAGGACCAGCAGAGTGGTGGCGGAGCCAGACGGGCCGGAGGACCGCAAGCCGCAGTCGGACGAGGCACGGAGCGCCTTCACCCCGCCGGCCGGGGTCGAGCAGCCCGTGCCGCCGGAGGAGGAGCATCCGACCTCCGAGTTCGCCCTTCCCGACGGGCTGGCGCCCGAGCCGCCGGCCGAGCAGGAGGGGTCGGCGTTCGCGCCGCCGTCGACGTACTCCGCGAAGCACTCGCCTCCGGTCTTCACCCCCGCGCACGGCATCCCGCTGGTGAGGCTGTCGAAGGACGCGCCGTGGCAGGACCGGATGCGGACCATGCTGCGGCTGCCGGTCGGGGAGCGGCCGGTGCCGGAGGCGGCGCGCAAGGAGGACGAGACCGGGCCGTCGGTAGGGCGTGTGCTCGACCTGACGCTGCGTATCGGGGAGCTGCTCCTGGCGGGTGGCGAGGGCGCCGAGGACGTCGAGGCGGCCATGTTCGCGATCTGCCGTTCGTACGGCCTGGACCGGTGCGAGCCGACGGTCACGTTCACGCTTCTCTCGATCACGTACCAGCCGTCACTGGTGGACGATCCGATCACGGCGAACCGGACGGTACGGCGGCGGGGAACCGACTACACGCGGCTGGCGGCGGTCTACCAGCTGCTCGCGGACATCAACGCGGAGGCACACGAGGTCACGCCGGAGGAGGCGTACCGGAGGCTGGCGGAGATCCGCCGTAACCGGCATCCGTATCCCGGCTGGGTGCTGACGGCGGCGGCCGGTGTGCTGGCGGGCGCGGCGTCGCTGCTGCTCGGCGGCGGGGCGACGGTCTTCTTCGTGGCGGCGCTGGGCGCGGTGCTCGGCGACCGGCTGGCGTGGCTGTGCGCGGGGCGCGGGCTGCCGGAGTTCTACCAGTTCCTGGTGGCGGCGATGCCGCCGGCGGCGATGGGTGTGCTGCTGACGCTGCTGCACGCGGATCTGCTGCCGTCGGCGGTGATCACCGGTGGGCTGTTCGCGCTGATCCCCGGGCGGGCGCTGGTGGCGGCGGTCCAGGACGGTCTGACCGGCTTCTACATCACGGCCTCGGCCCGGCTGCTGGAGGTCGGGTACTTCTTCGTGGCGATCGTGGTGGGCGTGCTGTCGGTGCTGTACGTGGCCGTGCAGTTCGGCGCCCAGCTGAACCCGGAGGGGGTGCTGAACCCGGTCGAGCGGCCGGTGGTGCAGATCCTGGCGTCGATGGTGCTGTGCGCGACGTTCGCGATCCTGTTGCAGCAGTCGCGGGACACGGTGCTGTTCGCGACGCTGAACGGCGGGGTGGCGTGGGTGATCTACGCGTCGATCGCGGTGACGGCGGACGGGTCGACGGTGATGGCGACGGCGGTGGCGGCGGGCCTGGTGGGTCTGTTCGGGCAGCTGATCGCGCGGTACCAGCACACGTCCTCGCTGCCGTACGTGACGGCGGCGATCGGGCCGCTGCTGCCCGGTTCGGCGACCTACTTCGGTGTCCTCGCGATCGCCCAGAACAATCTGGACCAGGGGTTCGCTTCCTTGGCGAAGGCGGCGGCGCTGTCCCTGGCGATCGCGATCGGGGTGAACCTGGGCGGGGAGCTGGCGCGGCTCTTCATGCAGGCTCCGGCCGCGGCGGCGGCGCGCCGCGCGGCGAAGCGGACCCGAGGCTTCTAGGGCGTGTCCCAGGACGTGGGAGGAAACGGCCCGGCCCCCGCCGGAAGGCGGGGGCCGGGCCGTGGTCACTGCGGGCGGGGCTTCACCGCTTGGCGTGGCGGCCGCGCTCCGGGGCCTCGGGGGCGTCGTCGGGGGCGCCCTGGGTGCGGGCGGCCTTCTTGGACTGGGAGCGGGCGCGGAGGTACTCGATCACGATCGGGACCACGGAGATCGCGACGATCAGGATCAGGATCGCCTCGATGTTCTTGTGCACGAACTCGACCTTGCCGAGCGAGGCGCCGAGCAGCGTCACGCCCGCGCCCCACAGGACGCCGCCGATGATGTTGAAGGTGATGAACGAGCGGTAGTTCATCCGGCTCACACCGGCGATGATCGGCGTGAACGTCCGGACGATCGGCACGAAGCGGGCGAGGATCAGCGACTTCGGTCCGTGCTTCTCGAAGAACTCGTGCGCCTTCTCGACGTTCTCCTGCTTGAAGAGCTTGGAGTCGGGGCGCTTGAAGAGGGCCGGGCCGACCTTCCGGCCGAAGAGGTAGCCGACCTGGTCGCCGATGATCGCCGCGGCCACGATCAGCGTGCAGACGAGCCACAGGGGCTGGTCGAGCTTGCCGGTGGTGACCAGCAGGCCGGTGGTGAAGAGCAGCGAGTCGCCGGGCAGGAAGAACCCGATGAGCAGGCCGGACTCGGCGAAGACGATGACCAGGACACCGATCAGACCGAAGGTCTGGATCAGATAGTCCGGGTCCAGCCAGCTCGGTCCGAGGGCAAGCGTATTCACGGGTTCCGGGCTCCTGCGGTCGGTGGGGCAAGGGGGGACGGCTGCCCCAAAGTATCAACGCTTTCTCCGCGCTCCGGGTTCCAGTGCCCTCTCCCGGACCGCTCCGGGATGCGGCCGTGGCCGGCCGGCCCGAGGCTGGGGGGACGACCCGACCGGCAGCAGGAGGTGGATGCGGATGGGCATCGAGGACTACGGAGGCGGCCAGGGGCCGCAGTCGGACGTGCTGGTCGTCACGACCAACGACGTGCCCGGCTACGAGGTGCGGCAGGTGATCGGGGAGGTCTTCGGGCTGACCGTGCGCTCACGGCACCTGGGCAGCCAGATCGGCGCGGGCCTGAAGTCGATGATCGGCGGGGAGCTGAAGGGGCTGACGAAGACCCTGGTGGAGACCCGCAACCAGGCGATGCAACGGCTGGTGGAGCAGGCGCAGGCGCGGGGCGCGAACGCGGTGCTGATGTTCCGGTTCGACGTGTCGGAGGCGGCCGACGTGGGCACGGAGGTCTGCGCCTACGGCACGGCGGCGGTGATCGCCCCCCGGAGCTGAGGCCCCCTCGACAGCGGAGCCGGAGGCGGCGACACCCTCCGGAGACGCATCCGGCAAGCGCATTGCGTCGGCGGTGGGACGCGCGTCGCCGAACCGAGGCGCCTTATGCCGCTTTTGTGCACCTATGGTGAGGTCCGTGGCTACTGATACGCCTTCAGCTCCGCCCGCACCGCCCACACCCGTCCACGTCCTGCTCCCCCAGATCCCGCCCGCCCTCGTGATCGGCGTGGGGGCGAGCCTGCTCTACGTCGGGATCAGCAAGGCCGCCGACCGGCTCCGGGACGTGCTGTGGACGACCCTGCCGGACGCCCTCGGCATCGGCGGGTACTCCTCGCTGTGGATGATCGTGATGCTCACCGCGACCGGCATCGCCGTCGGGCTCGTGGTCTGGAAGGTGTACGGGCACGCCGGCCCCGATCCGGCCTCCATGGGGCTCGGCGGCTCACCGCTCCCGCCCGGGGTGGTGCCCGGACTGCTGGCGGCGAGCATGCTCGCGCTGGCAGGCGGGGTCAGCCTCGGCCCGGAGAACCCGATCATCGCCGCCAACATCGCGCTCGCCTACTGGCTCGGCCGCAAGGTCGCCCCCCAGGCGCCGGCGGCGGCCTGGGTGGCGCTCGCCTCCTCCGCCACCATCGGCGCCCTGTTCGGCACGCCCGTGGCCGCCGCCCTGGTCATCTCCGAGGCCCTGGTGCAGCGTCCGGGACAGGGCTCGCTGTGGGACCGGCTGTTCGCTCCGCTGACGGCCGCCGGGGCCGGGGCGCTGACCACCAGGCTGGTCGACCATCCGAGCTTCGAGACATCGCTGCCGCCGGTGACCCACCCGGGGTGGGGCGACCTCCTCGCCGCGCTGGTGATCGCCACCCTGGCGGCGCTCTTCGGCCTCCTCGGCTGCTACGCCTTCCCCCATGTCCACCGCGCCTTCGGCCGGCTGCGCCACCCCATGGTGATGCTGCCGCTGGGGGGCCTCGTCCTCGGTCTGCTCGGCGCCCTCGGGGGACCGCTCACCCTCTTCAAGGGACTGGAGGAGGTCAAGCAGCTCACCTCGAACGTCGGCGGCTGGTCCTCCGGCGACCTGGCGAAGTTGGCCGCGGTCAAGCTGGTCGCCCTGGTCATCGCCGCCTCCTGCGGGTTCCGCGGCGGCCGGATCTTCCCCGCCGTCTTCATCGGCGTCGCGTTCGGCCTGATGGCCCAGGCCCTCGTCCCGGAGATCCCGCCGGCCGTCGCCGTCTCCGCGGGCGTGCTCGGCATCCTCCTCGCGACGACCCGGCAGGGCTGGGTGAGCCTCTTCGTCGCCGCCGTCCTCGCCTCCTCGACCTCGATCATCGCCCTGCTCTGTCTCGCCTCGCTGCCCGCCTGGCTGGTCGTCACCGGCCGCCCCCAGCTCGAACTGGAGCCGTCCGGCGCCTCCCTGCGCTGAGACGACCCGCCCGGAAGGAGTCCCCCATGCCGCTGCACAAGGGTCCCGACGACCCCGAGCCCGACCGGCCCCTCGCCCTCAACCCGTTCTTCGGCGCGGCCGACCCCGTCGGCGGGATGGCGGAGGCACCCCCGCGCCACCGCCTGCCCGACGGGCCGCTGCCGCCCATGAGCGCCTATCAGCTCGTCCACGACGAGCTGATGCTCGACGGCAACTCACGGCTCAACCTCGCCACGTTCGTCACCACCTGGATGGAGCCCCAGGCCCGCGTCCTGATGGCCGAGTGCCGCGACAAGAACATGATCGACAAGGACGAGTACCCGCGCACCGCCGAGCTGGAGCGGCGGTGCGTGGCGATGCTCGCCGACCTCTGGAACGCCCCGGACCCCTCGGTCGCCGTCGGGTGCTCCACCACCGGCTCCAGCGAGGCGTGCATGCTGGCCGGCATGGCCCTCAAGCGCCGCTGGGCGCAGCGGAACACCGACCGGTACCCGGGCGGCGCGCGGCCGAACCTGGTGATGGGGGTCAACGTCCAGGTCTGCTGGGAGAAGTTCTGCAACTTCTGGGAGGTCGAGGCCCGGCTCGTGCCCATGGAGGGCGAGCGCTTCCATCTGGACCCGCAGGCGGCGGCCGACCTCTGCGACGAGAACACCATCGGCGTGGTGGCCGTGCTCGGTTCGACCTTCGACGGCTCCTACGAGCCCGTCGCCGAGGTCTGCGCCGCCCTCGACGCCCTCCAGGAGCGCACCGGCCTCGACATCCCGGTGCACGTGGACGGGGCCTCCGGCGCGATGGTCGCCCCGTTCGTGGACGAGGACCTGGTCTGGGACTTCCGGCTGCCGCGCGTCTCCTCCATCAACACCTCGGGTCACAAGTACGGGCTGGTCTACCCGGGCGTGGGCTGGGCCCTGTGGCGGTCACCCGCCGAGCTCCCCGAGGAGCTGGTCTTCCGGGTCAACTACCTGGGCGGTGACATGCCGACGTTCGCCCTCAACTTCTCCCGGCCCGGAGCCCAGGTCGTGGCGCAGTACTACACCTTCCTGCGGCTGGGCCGGGAGGGCTACCGGGCGGTCCAGCAGACCGCCCGGGACGTCGCCCGCGGCATCGCCGAACGGATCGACGCCATGGGCGACTTCCGTCTGATCACTCGCGGCGACCAGCTGCCCGTCTTCGCCTTCACCACCGCGCAGGACGTCACGAACTTCGACGTCTTCGACGTCTCGCGGCGGCTGCGCGAACGCGGCTGGCTCGTCCCCGCCTACACCTTCCCGGCCAACCGGGAGGACCTCTCCGTGCTGCGCGTCGTCTGCCGCAACGGCTTCTCGGCCGATCTCGCGGATCTGCTGATCGAGGACCTGGGCCAGCTGCTTCCCGAACTACGCCGCCAGTCGGCCCCGTCGACCCACGACAAGGCGGCCGCCACCGCCTTCCACCACTGACGGCGAGGGGCGCCGCGGGCCGGGGCGGGGGCGCCCCGCCCCGGCCCGCGGCGCCTCCCTCAGGAGCTCAGTCGCCTGAACCTGCGGACCGCCAGGGGGAAGAAGACCACGAGGAGGGCCAGCGGCCACACCACGGCCGCCATCACGTGCCCCGGCTCCCCGCCCGGGTTCCCGAAGAGGTCACGTACCGCCGTCGCGGTGGCGGACATCGGGTTCCACTCCACGGCCGTGCCCAGCCAGCCGGGCATGCTGCCGGGCAGGGCGAAGGCGTTGGAGAGGAAGCCGATCGGCCAGACCAGGATCTGTACGGTCTGGACCAGCTCCGCGCGGCCCGCGACCAGAGCGAGGTGGATCCCGATCCAGAGCATCGCGAAGCGCAGCAGGAGCAGCAGTCCCACCGCCCCGAGGAAGGCCGCGGCGCCTCCCGTCGCCCGCCAGCCGAGGGCGTATCCGACGCCGATCATCAGCAGCAGTCCGGCCGCCGACTGGAGCATGTCGGCGGACGACCGGCCGACCAGGACCGCCCCGTCGGCCATCGGCATCGAGCGGAACCGGTCGATCACGCCCTTGTTCAGGTCCTGGGTGACGGCGGTCATCGTGCCTTCGAGGCCGAAGACCATGGTCAGCGTGAGCATGCCGGGCACGAGGAAGTCGACGTAATCCCCCTCGACGCCCCGGCCGCCGCCGACGAGATAGCCGAACATCAGCAGCATCATGATCGGGAAGACGAGTCCGACGACCACCTGGACCGGCTGCCGGGCCCAGTGGGCCAGCTCGCGCCGGGTCATGGTCCAGCAGTCGCTCATCACGTACGCGGCGCTCATGCGGCCATCTCCTTCTCGCTCGGGGCCTGTCCGGGCGCGTCCGTCAGGTGCAGGAAGACCTCGTCGAGCGTCGGCCGCCGCAGGGCGATGTCCTCCGCCTCGATCCCGGCCGCCTCCAGGGCGCGGACGGTCTCGGACAGGGCGCCCATCCGGTCCGTCACGGGCGCGCTGATCCGCCGCAGGTCGGTGTCGACCGCCACCTCGGCGGCGGGCAGCAGCCGGGCCGCCTCGGCGAGCCGGCCCGCGTCCCGCAGGACGACGTCGATCCGGTCGCCCCCGACCCTCGCCTTCAGTTCGTCGGCGGTGCCGTCGGCGACGACCCGGCCCCGGTCCACGACCGAGATGCGGTCGGCGAGCTGGTCGGCCTCCTCCAGGTACTGCGTGGTCAGCAGGACCGTCGTCCCTCCGCCGACGAGGGAGCGTACGGACTCCCACACCTCGCCCCGGCCGCGCGGATCGAGGCCGGTCGTGGGCTCGTCGAGGAAGAGCACGTCCGGTTCGGTGATCAGGGAGGCGGCGAGGTCGAGACGCCTGCGCATGCCACCGCTATACCGCTTCACCGCCTTGCGGCCGGTGTCCGCGAGCCCGAACCGCTCCAGCAGCTCGTCCGCCCGGGCTCCCGCGCGCCGGGCGCCGAGGTGGTGGAGCCGCCCGAACATCTCCAGGTTCTGCCGGCCGCCGAGCTCCTCGTCCACGGCGGCGTGCTGGCCGAGGAGGCCGATCCTGCGGCGCACCTGGTCCGCCTGCGTACGGACGTCGAAGCCGGCCACCCGCACCCGCCCCTCGTCGTGCCGCAGCAGGGTGGCCAGCATCCGTACCGTCGTCGTCTTGCCCGCTCCGTTGGGCCCCAGCAGCCCGTGCACCGTGCCGCCGCCGACCACCAGGTCGAGGCCGTCGAGGGCCTGCTTGTCTCCGTACCGTTTCCGTGCGCCTTCGACGACGATCGCGTCGGTCATCAGTCTCCTCCAGCCGGAACAGCTAGTAGTCAAATTTGACCACTCAATCGACGGTAAGCCGGTCGACCCTCGTTAGTCAAACTTGATTAGCCTGCGTCTTCCCCGTCGCCCGTCGCGTAGGGGTTCTCCTGGCCCTCCGCGAGAACCCCCACGAAGGGCTCACCGCCCTCACCGGCGAAGGAGTAGGCCCCCGCCTCGATGCGCTCGATCAGGCCGAGCGTCCACTCCTTGCCCGCGTCGGCCGAGTGCACCCAGAGGTGCATGATCTCGCCGATGTGCCCGAGCTGCTCGGGGCCGCCCTCGGGGGTGTAGTACTCGGTGACGGCGCTGCGCCACTCGTCCAGCGCCGCCACCCGTCGGCGCAGCAGTTCCACGACCTCCGCCCGGGGAAGGTCGACGATGAAGCCGATGCCGGCCGACAGCACGTCCATCTTCTGGTCGTAGGTGGTCAGCGCCTCGCGCAGCAGCGCGAAGTACTCCTCCACGCCCTTCTCGGTCACCTCGTACTCGGTCCGCGGCGGCCCGCCGGCCGTGCTCGGCGCGATCTCGTACGCACGCAGCAGGCCCTGCTTGGCCATCTGCTTGAGCGCGTGGTAGATCGAGCCGGGCTTGGCGCTCGACCACTCGTGCGCGCCCCAGAACTCCAGGTCGTTGCGGACCTGGTAGCCGTGGGCGCGCCCGTGCTGGCGGACCGCGCCGAGGACCAGGAGCCGGATCGCCGACATCCCCACCACCTCCACTCGTCAATTTTGACGAGCGTAGCGGGGCGACCGGTCCGCGGCCCCGGTGGCCGTGCCTCAGGCTTCCTGCTCCCGCGCGATGAGCGAGAAGGAGTCCTGGCCGTCGAGGGACTCCCGGATGATGTCGGCGTGCCCGGCGTGCCGGCCGATCTCCTGGACGAGGTGCAGCAGCATCCAGCGGACCGACACCCGCCCGTCCTTCGGGAACCAGGGGGCCGGCGGCAGCGCGAAGGTCTCGTCGAGGCTGGGCACCTCGCGGACGAACTCCTCGGTCTCCTTGGCCACCGCCTCCCAGAAGGCCAGCACCTGGGGAATGGTCTCATCGCCCACCAGGACGAACGCCTCGCCCCAGGTCTCCTTGGTCCGCTGCCTCTCGTTGGGCCGCCCCTGCGCCAGCCGCAGCCAGTTCAGCTCGACCTCGGCGACATGCTTGATCAGCCCGGACAGGGTCAGTTCGCTCGCGCTGGGGCGGCTCGCCGCCTGCTCCTCGGTGAGACCGAGGGACGCGCGCCGGACGGCGGCGCGCTGCGCCTCGATGAAGTTGAGGAACGCTCCGCGCTCGTCGCCGGGGGCCTCCGCGGGAACAAGGGCAACCATGATGTCCGCCTTTCACGGCGCGGGCTCTCACACCCGCGCTCACACGCACGAAACTGCCGGTGGGTGCCGGGGAGGCTCTCCCCCTCCTCCCGACACCCACCACGCTACGGACCCTTGCGGACACCTACGGTCCGCAATGCCGGATGTCCCCGAAGGACACGTGAGGAGGCGCCCCGCGCGACCCGCGGGAGACGCCCTGGCCTCAGAAGGGGAACCGGCTCCGGCCGTGCTGCACCGAGATCCACTTCTGAGTGGTGAAGGCGTCGATCATCGAGTCGCCGTTCAGCCGCCCGATGCCGGAGTGCTTCTCGCCGCCGAACGGCACGATCGGCTCGTCGTGCACGGTGCCGTCGTTGATGTGGATCATGCCGGTGTGGATGCGCTTGGCGACCCGCACACCGCGCTCGACGTCCCCGGTGTGGACGGCCCCGCTCAGGCCGTAGGGGGTGTCGTTGGCGATCCGCACCGCCTCCTCCTCGCCGTCGAAGGGGACGATCAGCGCCACCGGGCCGAAGATCTCCTGGCTCAGGACGGGCGCGTCGGCCGCGAGGCCGGTCAGGACGGTCGGGGAGACGACGTTGCCGTCCGCCGTCCCGTGCAGCAGCGCCGTCGCGCCCGACTCGACCGTCTGCTCGACGAGCGCCGAGACGGCTTCCGCCTGCTGCGAGTTGATCAGCGGCCCGATGTGGGTGGCGGGGTCGGCGGGGTCGCCGACGCGCAGCGTCCGCACCTTGGCGACGAACTTCTCGGTGAACTCCGCCTCCAGCGAGCGGTCCACCAGGATCCGGTTGGCCGCCATGCAGACCTGCCCCTGGTGCACGAAGCGGCTGAAGACGGCCGCGTCCACGGCGTAGTCGACGTCGGCGTCGTCGAGGACGATCAGGGCGCTGTTGCCGCCGAGCTCGAGGACGGCGTGCTTGAAGTTCTGCGCGCAGACGGTGGCGACGTGGCGGCCGACGCGGTCGGATCCGGTGAAGGAGATGACCTTCGGTATCGGGTGGGTCAGCAGCGCGTCGCCTATCTCGGCGATGTCGGTGACGACGACGTTCAGCAGGCCGGCGGGCAGACCGGCGTCCTCCAGGACCTTGGCGACCAGCGTGCCGCCGCAGATCGGGGTGTTCTGGTGCGGCTTGAGGACGACCGCGTTGCCCAGCGCGAGGGCCGGCGCGACCGACTTCAGGGAGAGGAGGAAGGGGAAGTTGAAGGGAGAGATGACGCCGACGACACCGACCGGGAGGCGGTAGACGCGGTTCTCCTTGCCGTCCACCGGCGAGGGCAGGATCCGGCCCTCGGGGCGCAGCGCCAGCTGGATCGCCTCGCGCAGGAACTCCTTGGCGAGGTGGAGCTCGAAGGCCGCCTTCAGCCGCGTCCCGCCCAGCTCGGCCACGATCGTCTCGGTGATCTCCTCCTCGCGGTCCTCGACGATCCGCAGCGCGCGCTCGAAGACGAGCCGCCGGGTGTAGGGGTTGGTCTCGGCCCACGCGGTCTGGGCGCGCTCGGCGGCGCGGTAGGCCTGGTCGACCTCGTCGGCGGTGGCGACGGTGATCGAGGCGAGCTTCTCCCCCGTGTACGGGTTGAAGTCGATGATGTCCCACGAGCCGCTGCCCGGCTTCCACTCGCCGTCGATGTACTGATGGGCCAGGTCGGTGAAGTAGGACATGGAACGAGACCCCTTAACCCGCGGATACGGACGTAGTACTGACGTCAACTGATGTGACGTCATCGTACTGACGTATCAGCTGAGTTGAAGGAGACCTCGGAGGAGATCACGGCTTTCGGCCGGATCGGGGCTGTCCTTCTGCAGGCGCTCCATCACCCGGGCGTACTGGCCGACCTCCTCGCGCTTGTCGAGGTAGAGGGCGCTGGTGAGCTGCTCCAGGTAGACGATGTCGGACAGGTCCGACTCGGGGAAGCTCAGCATCGTGAAGGAGCCGCTCTCGCCGGCGTGCCCGCCGAAGCTGAAGGGCATGACCTGGAGCGTGACGCCGGGGTGCTCCGAGATCTCGATGAGATGCCTCAACTGCCCCCGCATGACCGCGCGGTCGCCGTACGGCCGGCGCAGGGCCGCCTCGTCGAGAACCGCGTGGAAGTGCGGCGCGCGCTCGGAGACGAGGATCTTCTGGCGCTCCAGGCGCAGCGCGACCCGGCGCTCGATCTCGGCGTGCGAGGCGCCGGGCATGCCGCGGCTGACGACCGCGTGCGCGTACGCCTCGGTCTGCAACAGGCCGTGCACGAACTGCACTTCGTAGATGCGGATCAGGGAGGCTGCGCCCTCCAGTCCGATGTACGTCTGGAACCAGCCGGGCAGGACGTCGCCGAAGCTGTGCCACCACCCGGCCACGTTGGCCTCGCGGGCGAGGCCGAGGAGCGAGCCGCGCTCCATGTCGTCACTGACGCCGTAGAGGGTGAGCAGATCCTCGACGTCCCTGGCCTTGAAGCTCACCCTTCCCAACTCCATACGGCTGATCTTGGATTCGGACGCGCGGATCGAGTAGCCGGCCGCCTCGCGGGTGATTCCGCGCGATTCGCGCAGTCGCCTCAGCTGCGAGCCGAGGAGGATGCGCCGCACCACACTCCCGCTCGCCCCGCTCGATTCGCCTGCGGTCACGGCTCCAGCCTTCCGTTCGGGGATCTCGGGCCCGGATTCTGCCACTAAACACTTCGGCCCGTACACACTCGATTACGGAAAGGGGCCGCGTCCAGGGCCCGTTGGGGAAAGGCGCGAAATGATGCGGCGGGAGATTTCCGCAGAATCCGGCACGGGAGGGACAGCTTCGCCGCGTGCACGTGCATCTGCCCTTGCATCCGGTGGTCGCTTTCGGAACCATGGACCCCGCGCAGCCGCGTGTACCACCTCGTGTCGTCGCACCACCAGCACCACGCCGTCGCACCACAGCCGCGATTCGCCGCGATCTCCGGGAGTGCCTCGCATGGGGACGAATGGATCGACCATGCTCGAGCCGTTACGGCAGGGGCTTCCGCCGATCGACCCCGCCGCCGTCTCCACCTCGGTCTCCTGCACCCTGCCACCCCGTTACGACGCGGTGCGCGGCGCCCGGACGTTCACCCGGACCACGCTCTCCCAGTGGGAACTGGGCGACCGCTTCGACGATGTCGCCCTGGTCGTCTCCGAGCTCGTCACCAACGCCCTGCGCCACGCGCTGCCGGCGGACGCGCCCCACACGGAAGGCCTGAATCCGCCGGTCCGGCTGCACCTGATGCGCTGGACCTCGCGACTGATGTGCGCGGTGCGTGACCCCAGCGACAAGAGCCCGGAGGCGCGCGAGGTCGACGCCGACTGCGCCGCCGAGTCGGGGCGCGGGCTGTTCCTCGTCGACTCGTTCAGCGACGGATGGGGCTGGCACCCGTTGGCCGGGACGCTCAAGGGCAAGGTGGTCTGGGCGCTGTTCCGGCTGGGTCCCGAGTAGACCCCCGCCCACGGCCTCCCCGCCGACGGGCGCGGAGGGCGCGGGGAGACTCGCCTGACGTGAAGAGGGCCCCGGCGTGACGCCGGGGCCCTCTTCACGCGTGAGCGGGTCTCACACGAGGTGGTCGAACTCCCCGTCCTTGACCCCGAGCAGCAGCGCCTCGATCTCGGCGGGCGTGTAGACGAGCGCGGGCCCGTCGGGGTGGCGGGAGTTGCGCACCGCCACGTTCCCGCCCGGCAGCTTGGCGAACTCCACGCAGGATCCCTGGGAGTTGCTGTGCCGGCTCTTCTGCCACACGACACCACGCAGTTCCGTGGCCGCCATGCCGTTGTACGCATGATGCGCATGATGCACTGGTAGCTCCCCGAGTTGCTTGGTGCACGTGTCAACTTCCTCGGATCATAGCTGTGTTCATATGCCCCTGCATGAGCAGATGCACGTGCACGTCGGGTGCTGTGTCGACTACGCGACTCTGCGTGCCCCGGCGCCCTACCGGCGGGTACCCACTGTGCCATCCCCGGCCCCCGGCCGCGGCGAACGGTGACGGCCGAGGCGGCGCGGCGGGACTTCTCAGACCCCCAGGAAGGCGTCGAAGGCGGACGGCAGCCGCTTCCACGCCTCGCGCCCCGCGGCGTACTCGGCGTCGGTGAGCAGACAGGAGTCGAGGACCTCGGCCAGGGCCTCCGGCTCGAGACCGGGCGAGGTGAAGACCAGGTGCTGGCAGCGGTCGCCGTGCTCGGGGTGCCAGTCCAGGGCGGCGGCCGCCCGGCGGACGGGCGGGACCATCTCCCAGGCGGCGTCGGGCAGCGAGGCCAGCCACGGCCCGGCGCTCTCGACGCAGAGGGCGCCGCCGGCCGCGTCCCAGGCGAGCAGGGTGTCGGGCCTGTCGGCGAGCCAGAACCGCCCGCGACTGCGGACCGCGGCGCAGGTCAGCTCCTCCAGGGCCGCGTACAGGCGACCGGGGTGGAAGGGCCGGTGCCGGCGCCAGACGTGGGTGGCGACCCCGTGGGCGTCACCCTCCTGGGGCAGCAGCGCGCAGGCCGGATGCTGGGCGGCGCCGGCCGCCTCGACGTCGAAGCCGGCGAAGGCGGCGGCCACCAGCTCCTCGTCCCGGCCGACCGGGACGCGCCGGGCGGTGGGATGGAGCTGTGCGAGGAGGGCGCGGTCCTCGTCGTCGGCGTCCGGGCCGTCGAGAAGGGCGAGGACGGGTGCGTACTCCAGCTGGCGCGCCCAGGTGTCGGCGACGGTCCGCCGGTCGGTGGCCGCGGCCGCGAGCCCGGCGTCGGCGAGGTCGTCGCCGTTGCCGAGGAAGGGCAGGACGAGGGCCGGGTCGACGGCGGTGATCACCGCCCCGATCCGGAGCCCGGCCGCGGCGACGACCTCGGCCATCGCCTTGGGCTCCACCGAGTCCCAGAGCTCGACGACCGCGAGGCGGGGCGGGCCTCCGGCGGCGCGGTCGGCGATCCGGCGGAGTTCGGGGACCAGGTCCTCACGCAGGGCGCAGCAGGCGCAGTCGTCGACCAGCGGGGTGTCGCCCGAGGACAGGACGCCGGAGGCGTCCCGCACGGTCCGGGCGACCGTCCCGGTCTCCGGGGCGGTCGCGAGGTCGTGGTGGAGCGCCACCGCGCCGGGGACGGCGGCGAGGAGCCGGGCCACGGCGGCGCGGCGGGCGTCGGCGTGGAGTCCCCCGACGAGCGCGACCGTGAGGTCGCCACCGGAGCCGCCGGAGCGGTCGCCGGAGGCGCGGGAGCGGGCGGAGGGATCGTGGGGGCCGGAGGGGTGGTGGGGGTGGTGGGGCATCAGTCGCCCTCGCCCCGTTCCCGCTCGCGGCCGTAGCGCCGCTCGAAACGCTCCACCCGCCCGGCGGTGTCGAGGACCCGCGCGGTACCGGTGTAGAAGGGGTGGCTCGCCGAGGAGATCTCGACGTCCACGACGGGGTAGTTCAGGCCGTCCTCCCACTCCACCGTCGTGTCGCTGCCGAGGGTGGAGCGGGTCAGGAAGGCGAAGCCGGCGGCCTTGTCGCGGAAGACGACGGGTCGGTACGGGGGGTGGATGCCGTCGCGCATGGTTCAGCGCTCCTCTCGGAAGTCGACGTGCCGGCCGGCGACCGGGTCGTACTTGCGCAGGGTGAGGCGGTCGGGGTCGTTCCGGCGGTTCTTGCGGGTGACGTAGGTGTAGCCGGTGCCGGCGGTGGACCGGAGCTTGACGATCGGGCGGAGTTCGTTGCGGGCCATGGTGTATAGAGTAAATGAACATGGTTCCCATTGCCAATAAGCCTTCGGAGAGGTAGGTCACCCGTGTCCGCCCACTGCCAGCTGACCGGCGCCCGACCCGGATTCGGCAACCGCGTCTCGCACTCCCACCGGCGCACGTCTCGCCGCTTCGACCCCAACGTCCAGCGCAAGCGCTACTGGTTGGCCGGCGAGGGCCGGCACGTCCGGCTGACGCTCAGCGCCCGCGCGATCAAGACCGTCGACAGGATCGGGATCGAGGCCGCCGTGGCCCGCATCCGCGCCCGGGGCGGGACGGTCTGATGGCGAAGAAGAGCAAGATCGCGCGCGACGAGCGGCGCAGGGAGGTCGTCGCGCGGTACGCGCGGCGCCGCGCCGAACTGAAGGAGATCATCCGCCGGCCGTCCACGCCGGAAGCCGAACGCGCCGAGGCCCTGAGGGAGTTGCGGCGCCAGCCACGCGACGCGAGCGCGACGCGGGTCCGCAACCGGGACGCCGTGGACGGCAGGCCGCGCGGGCACCTGCGGAAGTTCGGCATCTCCCGGGTACGCCTGCGGGAGCAGGCGCACGCCGGGTTCCTGCCGGGCGTGCGGAAGGCGTCGTGGTGACCGGGGCGGCCGGCCGTTCCCCCGTCGCGCGGAGGTAGGCAGGGGCGGTTCAGGGCGTGCCCGGCGCGCCGCCGGGGGCGCCCCGGTCGCGCGACACGGCGGGCAGGTCGGTCAGGAGGCGGCCCTCGCGGTCGTACAGCGCGAGTCCGACGTCGTCCTGTGACGGCGGGACGTGCGCGTACCAGACGCCCCACCCCGGGCGGTCGGACAGTTCGAGCAGCTGCGCGACGGTCTTTCGGCCGTCCGCTCCGGTCAGCTCCACCCGGCCCGCCTGGGAGGTCCCGTAGTAGAGCCCGGAGTGGAAGGCCCCGTCCGCGTCGCCCTCCGACTGGTGGCTGATCCCCGGCGCGGAGAGGTCGATATTGCCGTCGACCACGCTGCGGAAGTCCTCGTCACCGCCCTGCCCCGCCCAGTGCTTGCCCTGCCGGGTCAGCCACACCGTCCAGCCCTTCCCCACGTCCACCCGCTCGCCGGAGCGCACCACGCGGACCGGGCTCGCCACCGGCGGCGGGACGGTGACCGCGCGGGTGGCGGTCGGGGCCGGCCCCGCGGTGGGCGCGGCGGCGACCCGGGGAGCGGCCGGGGGGCCGAGCCGGCCGACGGTCACGGCCGTGACCGTCACGACGCCGAGCACCGCCAGCACGGCCAGGGCCGCCGTCCGGCGCCGGCGGTGCCTGCGGCCGGCTCGCCGGACGGCCGCCAGCGGCACCGGGCTCGGGGTGACGTCGTGCGCGACCCGGGTGAACGCCTGACGCAGCAGCCCGGCGACGGCCGCGTCGTCCTGCGCCGGGGCGTCCGGCACGGGCTCGGGCTCGGGGGCGGATGAGGGGTTCATCGTCGTGCTCCGGAGGGGGCGGGGAACTGCGGGACGGGGGCGGCGGCGAGCAGCGGATGGGCGCGCAGCGCCGCGAGCCCGCGCCTGGCGTGGGTCTTGACCGTGCCGATCGAGCAGTGGAGCACGTTCGCGATCTCCTGCTCGCTCAGGTCCTCCCAGTAGCGGAGCACCATCACGGCACGCTGGCGGCCGGGGAGATCGGCCAGGGCCGCCAGGATCGCGGTGCGCTGTTCGACCGCCTCCGCGTGACCGGCGTGGGCGTTCCCGGCCGAGTCCGGTAACACCGGAGTGAGCAGGTGGGCCACCCGTCTGCGGCGCAGCCGGCTGAGGTTGTTGTTGATCAGGGCGCGGCGCACGTAGAAGTCGATCTCCGCGCGCGGCACCCTCCGCCACCGGCTGTAGACCTTCGCCAGCGTCGTCTGCACCAGGTCCTCGGCCTCGTGGAAGTCGCCGGTCAGCAGCTGGGCCGTGCGCACCAGGCGGGGCCAGGCCGCGACGGCGAACGCGGCGAAGCCGTCGTCCTCGGCATCGGACTCGTGCGGCGCGGCGTACTCGTACGACACGGTGTGGGGACCTCACGATCGGTGGTGGTGGAAGGCGGTGGCAGGGCCCGCCCCGTGCCGGGCCCTGCCACCGAACCGCCGCGGAACAGCCGTGGGACGGCTGCGGAACCGCCGCGGAGTCGGCTGCGGAGGCGTCCCGGGACGACTGCGCCACCGCCGCGGAACAGTCGCGTCCGGTCAGCGGTCCCAGGCCGGCAGGTCGGCGAGAAGACGGCCCTCGCGGTCGTAGAGCGCGACCGCCGAGCCGCCCTCGGCCGGCGGGGTGTGCGCGTACCAGACACCCCAGCCCGGGCGGCCCGGCAGCGACAGCAGCGCCGCCACGGTCTTCGTGCCGTCCGCTTCGGTGAGTTCCACCCGGCCCGCCCGGTGGGTCCCGTAGAAGATCCCCGAGTGGAAGACCCCGTCCGCGTCGCCCTCCGACTGGTGGCTGACTCCCGGCGCCGAGAGGTCGATGTTGCCGTCGACCACGCTACGGAAGTTCTCGGCGCCGTCCTCCCCCGCCCAGTGCTTGCCCTGCCGGGTCAGCCATACCGTCCAGCCCTTCCCCGCGTCGATCCGCTCACCGGGCCGCACGACCTCGATCGGGGAGGGGGACACGGCTGGGGTCCCGGCCGCGGCCGGGGCGGCGCTCGCCGCCGGTCGGGCGTCGGCGGGGTGGGCGGCCGGCGCGCCGACGGCCGTGGGCGCGGCGGTGACGAACGCCGCCGCGGCCACGGCCGCGGTCAGCAGGTACTTCTTCATCCGGTGACTCCTGGGGGTCGGGTGGACTCCACTCCTCGGGTGGGTCTCCACTCCTCTCAACTCCCTTCACGGCGGCGGCGGATGACACGACCGGGCGAACGGCACGGGAATGGGGCGGAAGGGGGACGCCGCGGAGGCGGGGGGGGTGGGTGGGGGCGCAGGGGGCCGGGAGGGCCGTGAGGGCCGGGGGGCCGGGAGGGCCGGGGGGCCGGGAGGGCCGGGGGGCCGGGAGGGCCGGGGGGCCGTGGGGCCAGGGGCCGGGAGGGCCGGGGGGCCAGGGGCCGGTGGTCCTTCAGGGGTGCCGGGCGGAGTCCTGCAGCGCTGCCGTGAGGTCGTCCAGGGCGTCCAGGAGCAACTCGGCCCCCTTGTGGAGGAGGAAGTGGTCCGGCGGGGCCGCGCGCCACGCCTCGACCGTCTCGCGGAGGTCCTCCCAGGCCGGCTCGCCGCGCTCCCGCACCTCCTTCGCGCCCCGTTCCGTCGCCCTGCGCAGCGCCTCGGCGAGCCTCGCGGCGGCGGGGACCGGCGGGGCGCCGCGCTCGGGAAGATGGGCCTCCATCAGCATCGCGACCCGGCCGAACTGCGCCAGGGCGTGACCGGCCTCGGCCGCGGCCGCGTGGGACAGTCCCCGGTGGCGCACCGGTTCGTGGGTGGCCCGGTCCAGCGCCTCCTGCCAGGCGATCCGTGCCGTCCTGGCCTCCAGGAGGGCCTCGCGGACGTCGGGGGAGACGGCGCCCACCGGGGCGGCGTAGTGAGCGACGACGGAGGCGGCGTACCGCCCGCCCGCCACCAGCCAGTCGGCGAGCCGGTGGCGCAGCCGGGGCGTCTCCCAGGCCGGATAGACCGCGTACGCGATCATCGCGAGGATCCCGCCCAGCAGGGTGAGGATCACCCGCTCGGGGACGGTCTGCGTCCACTCCGAACCGCCCACGCCGAGCAGGAAGACGACGTACGCCGAGACGCACACCTGGCTGACGGCGTATCCGGTGCGCATCAGCAGGTACATCCCGAAGGCGCTGACGACGGCGAGCGCGGCGGAGGCGTACACGCCGGGGTGGGCGGCCTGCACGATGCCGGTGGCGAGGGCGACGCCGACCAGGGTGCCCCCGAAGCGGGCGACGGAACGGGCGTACGTCTGCGTGAAGTCCGGGCGCATGACCATCACCGAGGCCATCGGTGCCCAGTAGCCGTGCCCCAGGGGCAGGGCGGTGCCGATGACGTAGCCGACGACGGTGACGGCGCAGACGCGCACGGCGTGGCGCAGGATCGGGGACTCGTGGCGCAGTTCGCCGCGCATCCGGGCCAGGGCGACGGGCGTCAGCCGGAGGAGCGTGGGCAGCGAGCGGGCCTCGGCGGCCGCCTCCGTGCGCGGGTCGGCGGTCTCGACGACGTCGTCGAGCAGGGTGGCGAGCCGGACGGCCGCCCTGCGGGGAGGGCCGGTGAGGATCGCGCCGGTGTCGGGGGTGCGGAGGGCCGCGAGCGCGGCGGGCGGGAGGTCCACCGGTTCGCCGCGGCGGATGGCGTGGGCGGCGGCGTCCAGGACGGCACCGGCGGCGGCCAGCAGCTCGCGGACCCGGCCGCGCTGGGGGCCTTCGGCGGGGACGCCCACGGCCGGGTCGGCGAGGGAGGCGAGCACGGGGCGGATCCGCTCGGCGAGGCCGCGGGGGCCCTGGAGTTCGGCGGGGCGGCGGCGGGCCTGCCGGGAGGTGACGGCGGCGGCGTTGCGGGCCGTCATGAGCGGGACGGGGTCGAAGGAGGCGATGGGGTCCTGGCGCAGACGCCGGGCGTAGTCCGCCTCGGCGGCGAGCGCGTCGGCGAGGGCGTCGCGCCGGGCGCCCCAGCGGCGGATCGGGAGGAGGACGACGAGCGCGGCCTGGACGAGACCTCCCGCGGCGATCATGGCGGCGTGGCCGGCGGCTCCGGCGACGGAGGTGGGGAGGGTGACGGTGACCAGCATGATCGCGACGTTGGAGGAGGCGATGATGCCGACGGTGGGGCCGGCGGACCAGGCGAGCCCGGAGAGGAACGTCCACAGGGCGAGGAGGGCGAGGAAGGGGGCGGGGTGGGCGCCGGCGTTGGTGACGTAGCCGAGGAAGGTGGAGACGGCGAGGCTGGCGCCGGAGGCGAGGGCGAGGGTGGGGCGGGGGCGCCAGGAGCGCTGGAAGGTGGCGATGGCGGCCTGGAAGGCGCCGAAGGCG
>NZ_JBFASK010000001.1:87894-138315 GCF_040677675.1 Streptomyces sp. NPDC053755
GGGGGGGCGCCAGGAGCGCTGGAAGGTGGCGATGGCGGCCTGGAAGGCGCCGAAGGCGGAGGAGATGGCGACGCCGGGGCCGAAGAGGGCGAGGGAGACGCCGACGACGAGCGCGAGGCCGAGGGCGCCACGAGCGGCGACGAGGGGATCGAGCCGCCGCCGCTCGACGGCGAACCCGGAACGGGCGGTCTCCTTCAGGGCGCGGAGCCAGCTCATGCGCCCGAGCGTATCGGCGAAGCGGTACGAAAGGGGCGTACCGCTCTCGGGTGGGGGTGGGGGCCCGCCGCGGCGGGCTCGATTCAGGAGTTTTCGGGGATCGCCGGGTGGGTGGGGTGGAGGCCGGCGCGGTCGGCGGCCGTGGTGCCGTGGGTCCAGCCCGCCTCGTCCCACATCGCGCGTACCCGCGTCGTTCGTGTCCGCGGGAACATCTCGTCCGTGCGGGACGCGACCGCCACCTCCCGCGACGCCAGGACCGGCAGCAGCGTCGGCTCCTCCGCCGCCACGCGGCGCGAGGTGGAAGCCAGCCGCGCCCCGAGCCGGTTCGCGTACGCCAGCAGGAACGACTGGCGGAAGGACTTCGTGCGCTTGCGGCCCCCGGCCCGCTGCTCCGCCTCCGCCCGCGTCATCGCCGACGTGCCCTGGACGAGCAGCGAGGTGTAGAGCAGCTCCACCGGCTCCAGGTCCGTCTCGAAGCCGACCACGGTCGAGAAGCCGTACGGCTCGTTCCACACCGCCCGGCAGTGGTTCGCCGTCGCCACCGCGTCCAGCAGGATGGCCTTGGCCTGCTCGTACGGCGCGTCCACGCCGATCCGGACCGCCCCCGGCGTCTCCGCCCCCGAGGCCCCCGAGGCGCCCAGCGCCGCCTCGTCCAGGCTGTGCCGGGCCATCAGCTCCTGCGCCTTCGCCGTCAGCGCCTCCGCCTCCTCCGGGTACCCCGTCGCCTCCGCCTTGGCCAGCAGCGCCCGGATCCGGGTCAGCATGCGCGGCTCGCCCGCCGCCGGGGGCGGGATCAGCGCGTCACCCGGCATCGGCCCCACCGGGTCGAGGGACGGCAGCCGGACCAGCAGCCGGTAGAGCTCCAGGACCGCCGTCGCGTAGGAGAAGCGGTCGGCCTTCCACGGCCGCGCGTCCAGCTCGGCCAGCTGCGCCGACCACCGGGCCGGCAGCCGCTCGTAGCCGGCCGTCTCGGCCACGACCAGCGCGCCGAGCAGCCGGACGTGCGCCTCCTCCAGGTCCCGCCGGGCGAGCCGTACGACATCCGCCGGCTGCCAGCCGCGCTCCCACGCCCGGCGAACGAACTCCTCGCCCCGCCGGGCCAGTTCCGCGTCCGACCCCGGATCGGCGGCCAGCAGCGACGCCGCCGTGTCCAGCGCCCTGTCGTCGTCCCCGTACAGCGCCTTCAGCGCCTCCGTCACCGTCTGCGTACTCACGACCGCTTCGCGTCCCGTTCCTCGCGTGCCCGCCTCGTGCGACCACGACCGCCCCACCAGGATGGTCCTCACCGAACACGATCGCGAAATCGGGGGAGTCACGGGCGGTGGCGCTACGGAGGGGGTAGGGCCGGCCCTACCCCCGAGACGCCCTCCAGGGGTCGTGATCGGAGGGCCGCCGGACGGTTGGCTTGCGTCATGACCTCAAGCGCCGTCCGGCTCATCGACCTCCGCCGCCACCACCATGACGTCCGCGCCCTCGACGGGGTCGACCTGGACTTCCGCACCGGCACCTTCACCGCCGTCATGGGCCCCTCCGGCTCCGGCAAGTCCACGCTGCTGCAGTGCGCGGCGGGGCTCGACCGGCCCACCGGAGGGCGGGTGGAGGTGGGCGGGATCGCCCTGGAGGGGCTGAGCGAGCGGCGGCTCACCCTGTTGCGACGGGACACGATCGGCTTCGTCTTCCAGTCCTTCAACCTGCTCCCCTCGCTCACGGCCGCGCAGAACGTGGCGCTGCCGCTGCGGCTGGCCGGGCGGCGCCCCTCCCGTAGCGAGGTGCGGCAGGCGCTGGACCGGGTCGGGCTGGCCGGCCGGGAGAAGCACCGGCCGGGTCAGCTCTCCGGGGGACAGCAGCAACGGGTCGCCATCGCCCGGGCGTTGATCACCCGCCCGGCGGTGCTCTTCGGGGACGAGCCGACCGGCGCCCTGGACTCCACGACCGGTCGCGAGGTGCTGACGATGCTGCGGGAGCTGGTGGACCGGGACGGCCGGACGATCGTGATGGTCACCCACGACCCGGTGGCGGCCTCCCGCGCGGACCGGGTGGTGTTCCTCGTGGACGGGCGGGTGGCCGGCGAACTCTCCTCCCCCACCGTCGAGCTGGTCGCCGCGCGCATGGCGGGTCTGGAGACGGAGGCCGTGGCGTGCTGACCGTCGTCCTCTCCGGCCTGCGTGCCCGCTGGGCCGCGTTCCTCGGCAGTTTCGTCGCCCTCGCCCTGGGGGTCGGGCTCCTCACCGTCATGGGCCTCGGCCTCTCCGCCACCACCGACGCCCCCGAGCGGGACCCCCGCCGGTTCGCTTCCGCGCCGGTGGTCGTCATGGGGCGGGACGCGCTCACCGTCGACGTCCGGCGGGGGCCGGACACCGCGCGGGTGTCGCAGCGGCTCGACCGTCCACAGCCTGTGGATATCGAACTGCTGCGCGAGCTGAAGGCCCGCTGGACCGTCACCACCGCCGAAGGCCCGGCCGCCCCGAAGACGGCGGACGGCCCCACGGACACGGGGACGGCCACGGCCGCCGACGCGCGAACCGGCGGCACCGACGGCCGGGACACCACCGCCGCAGGCCGCGCCCCCGACGCCGTCGGGGTCCACGGCCCGGCCGGCGCCGTCCGTGCGGTCGTCGGCGACCGCGCCCGGGTCCTCACCGGCGGCGAGCGGCGGCTCGCCGACCCCGAGCCGCGGCAGGACGCCGAGGCGCTCGTCGCCCTCAACGCCCTCCTCGGCACCGCAGGCGGCGTCACCGCCTTCGTCTCCGTCTTCGTCGTCGCCTCCACCTTCGCCTTCGCGGTCGCCCTGCGGCGCCGCGAGTTCGGGCTGCTGCGCACCGCCGGCGCGACTCCCGGGCAGGTACGGCGGATGCTGCTCGCCGAGGCCGTGGGCGTCGGCGTCGTCGCCTCGGCCGCCGGGTGCGCGCTCGGCTCCCTGGGGGCTCCCCGGCTGGCGCGGGTGCTCGTCGACGGGGGCCTCGCCCCCGACTGGTTCGCGATCGGCGGCGCCGACTGGCCGCTGCACACGGCGTTCTGGACGGGTGTCACGGTCGCCGTGACCGGCGCGGCCGCCGCGTCCCGCCGGGCCGGCAGGATCGGCCCGGCGGCGGCGCTGCGGGACGCGGACGTCGACGCGGACGTCCTGCCGCCCGGCCGGGCGCTGCTGGGTGCGGGCCTGCTGGTGACGGGCCTCGGCCTGCTCGTGTGGACCTGCCTGACCGAGCCGTCGGAGCTGATGAAGCGCAAGACGTACACGACCCAGCCGATGCTCCTGATCAGCGGCGTCGCCCTGCTCACCCCCGTGCTGGTGCGCCCGGTGGCGCGGGCCCTGCGGCTGCCCGGGGTGACCGCGATGCTCGTACGGGAGAACAGCGCGGCGGCCGTGCGCCGCACCGCCGCCGTCGCCGCGCCCGTCCTCGTGACGGTCGCGCTGGCCGGTTCCCTGCTCGGCTCGGCCACGACGGTGACGAGCACCCGGGCGGCCGAGGCGCGCGAACGGACGGCGGCCCGGTACGTGGTCAGCGGCGCCGACCTGCGCCCGGTGACCGTCCCGGGCGCGACCGTCTCGGCGAGCGCGACGACCTCCGTCTTCGTACGGGACGGCGCCGAGGCGCTGGTGAGGTACGGCGCGCGGGCGGTGACCGACCCGGCGGCCTTCGCGGACCTCGCGCGGCTGCCGGTGATCGCCGGGGACCCGGCCGCTCTCGACGACCGGTCGATCGTCGTCGACGAGGAGTGGGAGCGGGCCCGTGTCGGCGCGGACGTCGACGTCTGGCGCGCGGACGGCAGCGGGCCGGTACGGCTGCGGGTCGTGGCCGTCCTGGCCCGCGGTACGGGTGACAACGGGCCGTACGTGACCCGGGCGAACGCCCCCGGGGCGGTGGTCGACCGGATCGAGGCCCGCGGCACGGACGGCCCGAGGGCGCTGGCGGCGGCCGGCGGCACGGTGCGGACCGTCGAGGAGTGGGCCGCCGCCACCCACCCCGTGACCAGCCCGCAGACGCGGCTCGGGCTGCTCCTGGTCCTGGGCATCGCCCTCGTCTACACCGTGATCGCGCTGGCCAACACGCTGCTGATGGCGACGTCGGTGCGGGGCGCGGAGCTGGCGTCCCTGCGGCTCGCGGGGGCAGCGCGCGGGCAGATCCTGCGGGTGGTGACGGGCGAGGCGGCGCTGGCCGTGGCGATCGGCACGGTCCTCGGACTCGCGGTGACGGCGGTGCCCCTCGCGGCCCTGGGCGCGGGCCTCGCGGCCTTGTCCGCGCCGGCCGCGCTCGCCCTCCCCTGGGAGGCGGTCGGGGCGGCGGCGGGTGTCTGCGCCCTGGTCGCCTCCGCGTCGGCGGTCCTCCCCGCGTGGCGCCTGACACGCTGAGCGGCGAAGGTGGGGGGACGGGGCGGTGACCGGGGTCGGAGCCGGGTCGCCGCCCCGTCCCCGGACCGCGCCGTGACCCGGTCCGTGTCGGCCGGGGCACGTCCTCGGCGGCCGCCCCGAACGCGCCGCGGCCACTACGCCACTCGTGAGGACTTCTCCCGCGGCGCGGACGCCGCCATCGCCCACTGGACGATCACCACCGACGACCTGCCCTGTTCCCCCCAGGGCCGGTCGTCTACGGCACCAGGATCAACTTCCCCCGCGCGTGCCCCGATTCGCTCAGCTCCTGGGCGCGGGCCGCCTCCTTCAGCGGGAACGTCTGCGCCAGGCGGACCGACAAGCGGCCCTCCGTCGCCAGGCGGGCGTGGTGCGTCAGCCAGGCCCGGACCTCGGGCGCGGGCGCGGTGACGCCCGAGAAGACGATCCCCAGCTCCGCCGCGTCCGGCGCCGCGATCGTGACGATCCGCCGCGTCCGTCCACCCATCAGGTCGACCGAGAGCGGCAGCGTGTCGTGACCCGCCGCGTCGAAGACCGCGTCGACGCCGTCCGGGACGGCCGCCCTGATCCGGTCCGCCAGGCCCTCCCCGTACGCCACCGGCACGGCGCCCAGTCCCCGCAGGTAGGCGTGGTTGGCGTCCGAGGCCGTCCCGACGACCGTCGCGCCGGCCGCGACGGCGAGCTGGACGGCGACCGAGCCGACGACACCCGCCGCCCCGTGCAGGAGCAGCGTCTCGCCCGCCCTCACGCCGAGCAGGCCCAGGACGCGGGCCGCCGTCTCCCCGGCCACCGGCAGGCTCGCGGCCTGCTCCCAGGTCAGCCCGGCGGGCTTGGGCAGGAACAGCGAGGACAGGGCGTACTGCGCGTAGGCGCCGGTCGTCGTCCAGCCGAACACCTCGTCGCCGACGTCCACCCCGCCGACGCCCTCGCCCAGCGCGTCCACCGTCCCGGCGAACTCCAGGCCGGGAACGGCAGGGAAGACCGTCGGGTAGAACGCCTCGACCCAGCCGCGACGACGCTTGTGGTCGAGGGGGTTGACCCCGGCCGCCGCCACCTTCACCCGCACCTCGCCGGCCCCCGGCTCCGGCACGGCCACCCCGCTCGCCTGGCGCAGCACCTCCGGGCCGCCGAACTCCTCGTACACGATCGCTTCCATCTCGCCCTCCTCCGTCACCGTCCACCGGTGACGGCTCAAGCGTGCGATCCCGGACGGTGCCGCCAGGCCCTCCCGACGGTCAGTCCCACCTGTCCGGAAGACCAGCCCCGCTGCCCCGCCCGCTGGCTACGCTGAAGCACATGGACGCGACCACGCTGACCACCGCCTACGAGATCATCCGGCAGCCGCTGGGCGAGATCCTCCCCCGGCTCTCGGCCGCCCTCGCGCCCCTCGTCCCGCACCGGGGCGCCGCCGAACTCTCCACGCACTGCGCCCACTCGCCGTTCAAGTCCGTCGGCGAGACGGATCCGCTGGTCGCCGCCGACCTCGCCCCGCTGCTCGACTCCGGCGTCCCGGGCAGCCCGTGGCAGGGCCGGGCGGTCGTCGGCGGGGCCGTACGCGAGGTCGTCGCCGTCACGAGCGACGCGACCGCGCGCCGGTCGGTGCTCGTGCTCCTGCGCGACGAGGGCTCGGCGCACGTCGCCGAGGACGCACTGGCCGTGGTCCAGGCGCTCTGGGACCTGGTGACGAGCCACTTCGACCGGTTCGCGGTCGAGGCTCTGCCGGGGGCGCTCGCCCGTTCCCGGGCGGCGGCCGACACCCGGGCGCGGGTGATCGCGGAGTTGTCGACGGCCCACGCCGCCGCCTTCTCCGGGGTTCTCGGAGTGCTGCGCAGCCGCGCCCTGGACGACGCGACCGCCCGGGCGACCGCCACCGACCTGGCGGTCTCCGCGCTGGTCGACATGCGGGCCGAGACCAAGCGCGACCGGCTGATCGCCGAGGAGCCGGCCCGGGAGGCGTTCGCCCGGCTCGCCGACGACCTGCGGCCGATGCTGCGGCACAGCGCGGTACGGCTCGAACTCGGCCCTCCGGAGACGGAGCGCTCGCTCGCGGCGGACGTGGCGCACAGCGCGCGGGCGATCGTCCGGGCGCTGCTGCTGGTCATCCTGGAGCAGGACTCCGTCCGCCGGGTCCACGTGGGCTGGCAGCTGACCGAGCACGAGCTGCGGGCGGCGGTGCGGGACGACGGATCCGGCGGCCTGGACCCGTGCGACCTGGGCGCGGGGAGCGTCACCGACCGTCTGGAGGTCCTGGGCGGGCACCTGGACATGGAGGCGGTGCCGGGCTGGGGCACGACGATCACCGCCGTGATCCCGCTGGCGACCCCGGACGCGCCGGCCGGGGCGGCGGACCCGCTGACCGCTCTCGGCGACCGCGAGCTGGAGGTCCTCACCCGTCTGGCGCTCGGGCTCCGCAACCGGCAGATCGCCGGCGAACTGCACATCAGCGAGTCCACGGTGAAGTTCCACGTCGCCAACATCCTGACGAAGCTGGGGGTGGCGTCCCGGGGCGAGGCGGCCGCCCTCTTCCACAAGGCGGCCTAGGGCGTGTTTCGAAAGGAGCGCCGTCCGCCCGAAGGGCGGGCCCCGCGGCGTCCGGTGCGTGCGATCGCGAGGCGGAGGGTCGCCCTCGTACGGGACGTACGTGGACGATCACGACAACGCGGCGAGCGTGCGTGCCAGGCGTCGCGGGGCAGGCGGGACTTTCGAAACACGCCCTAACCCCCCGGGCGCGTCCCGTCGGTCCCGTCCGCTGTCAGTGGCGGGTGCCAGACTCGCACCCGTGAGCGAAAGGTGGGCGCTGGCCGGCGAGGCGGAGGGTGGCGGAGCACGGCTCGTCCCCCTCGGCCCCGAAGGGCTGCCCGCGGGGCCCGTGCGGCACGAGCCGGACCTCGTCGAGGCCGTGCGCTCGCGGCCCGGCGTCACCCGCTGGGTCTGGCGCTCGACCCCGGAGGTCTATCCGCGCCTCCTCGCCGCCGGGGTGCGCGTCGAGCGGTGCTACGACATCGAGTGCGCCGAGCAGCTCCTCCTCGGGCACGAGGGGCGCCTGGGGGAGCCGCGGTCGGCGGCGGCCGCCCTCGCCCGGCTGCGGAACGCTCCCGTCCCGCCCGACCCGCCGCAGCGCTCCGCCGAGCCGGGCTCGCAGGACTCGCTCTTCGAGCCCGCCCCGGCCGCCGAGGTCCCCTTCGAGGACCTTCTGGAGGTGTACGCCGAGCAGCAGCGCCGCCACGACCGGGCCGAGCACCCCGGGAGGATGCGGCTGCTGACGGCCGCCGAGTCGGCGGGCATGCTCGTCGCCGCCGAGATGCACCGGGCGGGACTGCCCTGGCGGGCGGACGTGCACCGCGAGGTGCTGCACGGTCTGCTCGGCGAGCGGTACGCGGGCGGCGGGGAGCCGCGCCGCCTCGCCGAGCTGGCCGACGAGGTCTCCGCCGCCTTCGGCCGCCGTGTCCGGCCCGATCTGCCCGCCGACGTCGTCAAGGCCTTCGCGCAGGCCGGCATCCGGGTGAAGTCCACCCGGCGGTGGGAGCTCGCCGAGCTGGACCACCCGGCGGTGGAGCCGCTGATCGCGTACAAGAAGCTGTACCGGATCTGGACCGCGCACGGCTGGTCGTGGCTCCAGGACTGGGTCCGGGACGGCCGGTTCCGCCCCGAGTACGTCCCCGGGGGCACGGTCAGCGGACGCTGGACCACCAACGGCGGCGGGGCCCTGCAGATCCCTAAGGTGATACGGCAGGCGGTCGTCGCGGACGAAGGGTGGCGGCTCGTGGTGGCCGACGCCGACCAGATGGAGCCCAGGGTGCTGGCGGCGATCTCCCGCGACCCGGGCCTGATGGAGGTCGCCGGGCACCCCGACGACCTGTACACCCGGCTGTCGGACCGCGCCTTCTCCGGTGACCGCGAACACGCCAAGCTGGCGCTGCTCGGTGCCGTCTACGGCCAGACCAGCGGGGACGGCCTGAAGAACCTGGCCGCGCTGCGGCGCCGCTTCCCCCGGGCGGTGGCCTACGTCGACGACGCGGCGAAGGCGGGCGAGGAGGGCCGGCTCGTGCGGACCTGGCTCGGCCGCACGAGCCCGCGCGCGGCCGGCGCGGGCGACGACGAGGAGGCCGGCCTGCCGCAGGAGGAGGGCCTTCCTCAGGAGGGCGGCGACCTGCCGGGGGCGGGCGGCGACCTCACGCCCGGTTACGCCTCCGGGAACGCACGGGCGCGCGGCCGGTTCACGCGCAACTTCGTCGTGCAGGGCAGCGCCGCCGACTGGGCGCTGCTGGTGCTCGCCGCGCTGCGCCGGGCCACGGCGGGGATGCGGGCGGAGCTGGTCTTCTTCCAGCACGACGAGGTGATCGTGCACTGCCCGGCCGAGGAGGCGGAGGCGGTGACGGAGGCGATCCGCGCGGCGGGGGACGAGGCCGGGCGGATCGTGTTCGGCGTGACGCCGGTGCGGTTCCCGTTCACGACGGCGACGGTGGAGCGGTACTCGGACGCGAAGTGAGACCGGGAAGGGGCGGGGCGGGCCCTGGCCCTGACCAGGGACCGGTCCAAGGGCCCTGGTCAGGGCCAGGTGGCCACGCCCCGGTCCCGGTCCCCGCGCCCTGCCACCGGCCCCGGCTCCCGGCCGTCCGGCCGCGTCCCGGGGCCGGACGGCCCCCCGCCCGGTCAGGGGCGTGGGGCCCTGTCGGCCGGTTCTAGCCGGCGGACGGCTGCCGCCACTTCGGGCTGAGCGCGATCGTCTTGAGCTGCTCCATCGTCAGCGCGGGCTCGGCACGGGTCGCGGCCTCGTGCTGGGCGCCGGTGTTGAACGCGGAGACCACGACCCGGAAGCCGTCCGGGGTGATGGTGTCGGCCGTCCACCACACCACGCCCGCGCCGCCCTTCTCACCGGGCTGCTGGGTGAGCTTCACCTTGCGCCCGTCGGGCAGGGTGGTGACGTCGCCGCTGCCGAACAGTTCGCCGGCGACGTCACCCATCCGGGGCTGCACGTTGATCTGCACGAGGCTCTTGCCGTCGCCGTCGTTCACGACGACATAGCCGAACCCGACGTCGCCGCCCCGGCCGACCACCCGCAGCTTCTCGGGGAGGAGCGCGTCCAGGATCGCCTGGATCTCGCCCTTGCCGAGTTCGGCCGCCGGGGGCGGGGTGCCGGGGTCGGCCTCGTCGGCCGGGGCCGCCTTCCTGTCCGGCGGCAGCTGCTTAATCAGCGGCAGCCAGGCCGGGGCCGTGACCAGGGTCTTCAGCTGTGCGGCGTCGAACGGCGGGTCCTCGCGGGTGATCGGGGAGTCCTTCTGCGTGGCGGCGTTCCACTCGCTCGCGTCGATGAGGATGCCGTCCTTGGTGAGCAGCACCGCCCGCCAGCTCTTGGTCTCCACGCGCTTGTCCGGGTACTCGTACCCCTGGAAGACCATCAGCCGGGAGCCGTTCGGCAGCTGCTCGCTGACGCAGTGGTCGTACGGGACGTAGGTCTTGTCCGGGCACTCCACCTGGTCGGAGCCCGCCTCGCCGGTGTTCCCGGCACGGTACAGGCCGAGGGAGAAGCCGGCCTTGCCCCGGCCGTCGTCGTAGACGCCGGTGACGGACTGGCCCGTCCCTTCCAGTCCCTGGAAGGTCCAGGTGCCGGCCGGGGTGTTCGCCTTCACGACGGCGGCGATGTCCTCGACCGGGATCCGGGCCTCGTACGGCTTGCGCTCGGCCGGGGACTCGGCGCCGGCCGCGGTCGGCTTGGACGCGCCGACCGTGGCCGTCCCCTCCACGGTGCCGTCGCCCGAGCCCAGCAGGCCGCCGCCGTAGACGCCGCCGACGCCGACCAGGGCGAAGGCCAGCACGCTGCCGGTCACCAGGGCCGCGCGGCGGCGGGCCACCCGTCGTCGGCCGCGCCGGAGGCCGCCGGTCGCCAGCTCGTGGCGGTCGTCCGCGGCGAAGCCGTCACCCGTGTGGCGCAGGGCCTCACCGAGCCGCTCCTCGAATTCCTCGTGCTGTCCGTGCCGGCCGGGGCCCTCGTTCAGAGGCATGCCGAATCACCGTCTCCGTCCTGAGTGAAAGAGTGAGAGTTCGAAGGTTCGAAATGAAGCTGATGAAGCGGGGGCGTCAGCGGGAGGCGAAGGCGGCGATGCTGCCGCCGAGCCCGTCCCGCAGTTTGCCCAGCGCCCGCACCGATCGCGTGCGTACCGCCGCCGAGCTGACCTGAAGCGCTTCCGCGGTCTCCTCGATGCTGCGGTCCTCCCAGTACCGCAGCACCACGACCGCCCGGTCCTTGGGCGTCAGCGCGGCCAGCGCGTCGAGCAGGGCGATCCGCAGGGCGGGGTCGTCGTTTCCCTCGGGGGCCCGGTCGGGGAGTTCCCCGAGGGGCCGCTCGGTGGCCGAGCGCCGCCGCTGGTGGCCGAGGAACGTGCGCACGAGCACGGTCTGGGCGTATCCGGCCGGGTTGCCGATCCGTCCCATCCGTCCCCACATCGCGTACAGCCGGCCGAGCGTCTCCTGCACCAGGTCCTCGGCGAGATGGGTGTCGCCGCTGGTCATGAGGCATGCGGACCGGAAAAGGTGCCCCGATCGGGCGGACGCGAATTCCATGAACTCGTCCGCGCGGGACTTCTGCATACCCTCCCCTTCCTCGTCCTCGTCGCTACACCTCTTTGATGCGACGGCCCCCGGGGAATGTTTCAGGTACCGGGGAAAAAGGTTCGGGCGCTGAATGTCTGAGCGGACCGAACGAGGGTATTCGGCGCATATGAACGCTTTCGTGATGCAGTCGGCAGAGGTGACGATGGCCGCGGGCGTCTGGAACCGGGGCCTGGGCCAGCTCTTGGGCGGCCTTGTCGTGGTCGCCGTGCTCATCGGCGCCTTCGCGTGGGGTCGAAGGATCCGCGACCGTGAGCCCCGGCCCCCGACGCCCGAGGAGCAGCCGCACCGGCCGGCCGACGCGGGGCTGCCCGGCGAGGAGTCGGAGTACCGCACGTCCGCCGAGGTGCCGCAGTCGGACGGCGAGCACCGCCTCATGCCGTACCAGCTGAAGAACTCGGGCGAGACGTCGTCCGAACCGCCCACCGAGGAGAAGCGCAAGTGGGGCGGGATCTCCAGCGGCGGTTTCGGCAGCGGCGGTCCCGGCCACGGCGACTGAGCCCCTTCGGCAGGGCGCTCGTCCTCTCGACCGCGCCGGGCGGCCTGGACCTGTCCGGGCCGCCCGGCGCTCGGCCGTGCCGTGAGCCGTGTGACGAGAGGCCCCTCGGGACCGACCGGCGGGGGGGCTCGTCAGAGCGCCGTCCCGGCGGTGAGGGCCGCCCAGCGGGCGAGGACGTCCTGTGCGTCGCCGTCCTCCAGGTCGTCGAGGAGGCGCGGGACCCGGGCGTCGCCGCGTACGACCGCGACGATCCGGCAGGCACGGGTGATGACGACCGTGCCGTCGGCGCGGTGCTCGTAGCCGAGGAGGCGGGTCCGGGAGGCGGGCGCGGGCATCAGGGCACTCCGATCACTTGCTTGCGGCTGTCGTGGGCCTGGTCGCCGCCGTCGCCTCCCCCGGCCGGGGCCGCCGCGTCCCCCACGCCGAGCAGGCGCAGCAGGGGCCCGGCCATCGCGGTCGTCACCAGCGCCATGAGCACCATCATGGTGAAGAGCTGCGGTCCGATCAGGCCGAGTTCACGGCCCACGCCGAGGATCACGAGTTCCGTCAGCCCCCGGGTGTTCATCAGCGTGCCGAACGCCCCGGCGTCGCGCCAGCTCATCCCCGACAGGCGGGCCGGGATGACCGCGCCGGCGTACTTGCCGACGACGGCGGCCGTCAGGACGAGCAGCAGGGCGAGGAACCCGGTCGCGCCGAGGTCGCCGATGTCGACGGAGAGTCCGGTGAGGACGAAGAACACCGGGAGCAGCAGGGAGGAGGTCTTCTCCAGCGGTGCGGCGAGCCGCCGGCGCAGGCGGGGCTCCTCCGGTCGCGGCATGACCAGGCCGAAGGCGAAGGCACCGAAGATGGCGTGGATGCCGATCCACGAGGTGGCGTAGGAGGAGAGCAGCACTCCGGCGACCACCAGGACGAGCCGGGCGCCGGTCTCGGGCCGTCCCGGGGCGGCCGGGCGCAGCAGCCGGTGCAGCAGGGGCCGGACGGCGAAGACCATCACCGCGGCGTAGAGGGCGGTCAGGGCGAGGACGGTGAAGAAGCCACCGGTGCCGCCGGCGCCCGCCAGGGCGACGACGAGGACGAGGACGCACCAGGCGACGACGTCGCCGGCCGCCGCACAGGCCATCGCCAGGGTGCCCACAGGGGTGTGGCCGAGCCCGCGGTCGCGGATGATGCGGGCGAGGACCGGAAACGCGGTGATGGAGAAGGCGGTCGCGAGGTAGAGGACGAAGATGTCGGCGCCGACGCCGTCGGGGGCGGTGGAGCGGTACAGCAGCGCCGCCGCGCCCGCGCCGACCGCGAACGGCACGGCCATCGCCAGGACGGCGGTCGAGCCCACGGATCGGGTCCGGCCGCGCAGTCGGCCGAGGTCCAGCTCCCAGCCGGCCAGGAACATGAAGAGGGCAAGGCCGACCTGGGCCAGCGCCGACAGCGCGGGCCGCGCCTCGGGCGGGAAGATCAGGGCGGGCAGGTCGCCGGGCAGCAGCCCGAGCACGCTCGGCCCGAGCATCAGACCGGCCGCGATCTCCGCGACCACCGGTGGCTGGTGCAGCCGTCGGCCGAGGGCGACCATCAGGGCGCCCACGAGCAGGACGACGGCGACGTCCGCCATGACGATCGCGTCCAGCGGCACACTCGTCGACGCTGCCGTCATGCGCCTCACCTCCCCTTGCCTCGTGCGGTGTCGTCGGTCCACGGGCCGAAGGCGGCCGGTGGCGGTGGATCAGGACACGACCTAGATCAGGACGCGGCCGGCGGCGGTGTCGCGGGTCTCGCGCGACTTGCGCAGGTCCCGGGTGATGATCGCCTTCTGGAGCCAGCGGTCGGTGCCGTCGTAGCGGGCGGTGAAGGCCTTGCGGCCGTGCACGGCGAGGTAGTTGTCGACGACGAGCAGGGTGCCGGCCTCGACCACGATGTCCCGGGTCGCCGACTCCAGCTCCCGTACCAGCTCCTTGAGTGCCTGCTCGGCGGCGGCGTCCCCCTCGACGCAGCGCATGAAGAAGGGGTCGATCCGCAGGTACGGCGAGTCCGGGGCGCCGAAGAGGACGGCCACGGGCTCCGGAGTCTCGCGCATGGCCCGCATGCGCAACAGCCCGGGGTGGTCCGGCTGCTGGGCGGCCAGCTGCCGCAGGTGTTCGTCGTCGGGGAGAATGTAGAAACGCGGTTCGGAAAGGATCTTGCGGGTGTCCTCGCGGAGGGTCACATCGCGTACTGAGGCCACGGTGGTCGGAACTCGGTCGTGGTTTCGGATTCCGAACAGCGCCAGATAATCGCAGCGGTACGGATGGAAGCCGTCCTCGGTGTGCCATTCGAGCAGGACATCGCTGCCGTGGCCGCTCTGCTCGTTCTCCTCGCCGGCGATCGGCAGCACATTCTGGATCATTCTTCCGGATTGCAGAGTCGGCCAGCTGAACACTTCCCCGAGGCATGTGCCGATCAGCGACAGGAAGAGTTCCTCGCGTCGGGTGCGGACCGACCGGGCGGCTTCCGCCCAGTTCCGGGGGGTGGGCCCGACGGCTGTGTCGTCGACGACGAACCCCCTGATCTTGAAAGCGGCGGCGGGGTCCTCGCGGCGGAAATCCGCCAGGAACCTGCGCAGTCCGACGGGGAGCCGGGCGGCGAGTTCCCACGCCCGGTCGTGGAAGAGCGGGTCGCCCGGGTCGCAGTCCCCCGCCTTCAGCTCGGCGATCAGCGCGTCCAGCTGGGCGACTTCGCCGGTGGACAAGTCGTAGTGGAGTACGCCCTGGTCATGGGTCACGGAATTCGCCCTCTCTGGCGTGGGTGGTGGCGGGGCGGGCGGGGCCGGGGCCCCAGGCCCGGGGGTGTCAGTCCCAGCCCCAGCTGTCGCCGTCGTCGTTCGGACCGGTGGCGGCGGTGGTCGGGCCGCTCTGCGCCGCGGAGGTCACCGGGTAGGTGTCCGCGGCCCGCGCCGTGGTGGTTCCCAGGACCGTCGTGGTGACGGCCGCAGCGCAGGAGATCAGGTAGACGAATGCCTTGCGTCGCATTTTCTCGTCCGATTCCGTCGAAGTGACGGGAGGAAATTCCCCTCCCCCGGACGGGCCGGTGAGCCTGCCATTTGTGTGGCTCTCATTCACCGGCCGCCGATGGGTAATCTGTCAGGGTCCGAACGGGCGTCACAAGAAGTTGTGGTGGCACCAAGGTGCAGTGGCTGCAAGTGGCCAGACGGGCATCCGCGGGAGTGGTGACGGGACCACCGTCAGAACGCCTTGCGGTGTTTCCCGCCACGCTTGCGCTCGTACATCTCGCGCCCCGCCGCCTCTCGGCGCCGCCATTCCCTGCTCAGTTCGGCGCGCAGCCGGGCGTCGGTGCGGGAGGCGATCCAGGCGCTCTCGCGCAGCAGTTTGCGGTAGCTCTCGAACCGGCGGTGGGACAGCGTGCCGGTCTCGACCGCCGCGAGGACGGCACAGTCCGGTTCCGCGTGGTGTTCGCAGTCGTGGAAGCGGCAGTGGACGGCCAGCTCCTCGATCTCCGAGAAGACCTGCGCGAGCCCGTCGTTGGCCTCCCACAGGCCGACCCCGCGCAGCCCGGGGGTGTCGATGAGGACCCCGCCCCGGGGCAGCAGCAGCAGCTCGCGGGCGGTCGTGGTGTGGCGGCCCTTGCCGTCGCTGCCCCGCACGGGTCCCGACTCCTGCTCCTCCGTCCCCAACAGGGCGTTGACGAGAGTGGACTTGCCGACGCCCGACTGTCCGAGGAGGGCCGAGGTACGGCCCGACAGCTCGGCGGCGAGGGCGTCGAGGCCGGCTCCGCTGACGGAGCTGACCGGGAAGACCCCGGCGCCCGGGCCCGCCTGTTCGACGTCGGCGACGAGATGGGTGATGTCGGGGACCAGGTCGGTCTTGGTCAGGGCGACCACCGGCTGGGCGCCGCTGGACCAGGCCAGCGAGAGGAACCGTTCGAGCCGGCCGAGGTCCAGATCGACGGCGAGGGAGACCCCGATCACGGCGAGGTCGATGTTGGCGGCGAGGGTCTGGCCCTCGGAGCGTGCCGACGACGTGGAGCGGGTGAAGCGGGTGCGTCGGGGCAGCGGGGCGCGTACGACGGGGCCGGCCGGCGGAGCCGTGTCGACGGCCACCCAGTCGCCCGTGCACAGGCCGCTCGCGGGATCGCTCTCGGCCCGTAACGTACGGAGCGGGGCACGGGCGCCGGGGGCGGAGCCGGGCGGGTCGTCGTCGGCCGCCACGACCACGTCGCAGCGGCCCCGGTCGACCCGCACCACCCGTCCGGGCACCAGGCCCGTCGGCGCGTACGGGGCGAAGGCGGCCGCCCAGTCGGTGTCCCACCCGTAGGCGGTGAGCGGTGAATCGGCTGCACGGGTCACGGATTCCCCTTCGATCGGGCCGGGTCGGGGCCATTGTCGGCACGGCGGCCCGCACCCGGGGACCGGTGCACCGTCGTCGCGGTGAGCAGCAGCCCGTCCCTGACCAGAAACCGCCCCTCGAAGCCGCCCAGCCGCACGCCGTCGACCAGCGGCCCGTCCACGAGCAGCCGGGCCGTGAACGTCTCCGTACGCGGCTGGAAGGCGACCCTGGCCTCAAGGAAGTCGAGCCAGCGGCCGGTGAGCGGCGACCACGCCTTGTAGACGCTCTCCTTGGCGCTGAACAGCGCGCGGTCCCAGTGCACGTCGGGTCGCAGCGCGGCGAGTTCGGCCAGGTGCGCGCGTTCGGCGGCGTCCGTCACCATGTGCAGGACGCCGGTGCGGTCGAGCGCCTGGTGCGGCTCCGCGTCGACGCCGAGGGCGGCGACGTCCGTGGCGCGCGCCACCGCGGCGGCGCGGTAGCCGGCGCAGTGGGTGATGCCGCCGACGATCCCGGCGGGCCAGACCGGGGCCCGTGCGGCGTCGTGCGGGATGGCGACCCGCGGCGCGCCGAGCCGGCCGAGGGCCCGGCGGGCGCAGGCCCGCGCCGTGGCGAACTCCCGTCGCCGCGCGGGCACGGCGTGGGGCAGCAGGTGCTCCTCCCCGGGGAAGGGGACGGGCGGGCCCGCCGGGTCGCCGAACGCCTCGGCGGTCGCGACCGGCCGGGGCAGCAGCTCCTCCAGCATCCGTCCGCCTATCCGGCCTTCTCCGCCGCGCCGGACCGGCCGGCCCGGTGCGCCCCGGCCGCCGCGACCTCCCGGCCCGCCTGGTGCGCCTCTGCCGTCGCGGCCTCCCCGGTGGCCTCGTCGGCCCCGTCCTGCCACCACCGGATGGCCCGGTCGAGCGGGGCGATCGGCATGACGGACTTGAACATGTCGTTCTCGACGTTGGCCAGGTGGGCGTCGTACGGCCTGCCGACCGCCGAGAAGGCCCGGTGGATGCGCTCGCGCCGCTTGTCGATCGCGGTCGCGTGGCGCTCGAAGGTGGAGGCCGGCTGGAGCAGGAAGTACGTGTGCGGGCTGCCGTGGTTGTGGCGCGGCGAGTGCTCGGGGTAGCACGGCGCGAAGGAGACGACGAAGAAGCGCTCGCCCTCGATCATCGCGTACCAGGTCTCGTCGGGGTCCGGGGAGTCCTGGATGTAGACGCTCGGGTACATCGCGCAGAGCGTCTCGAAGAACCGCCGGGTGAGCCGGGTGAGGGCCTCCAGGGTGGCGCCGAGCGCGGGATCCTCGAAGGTAAGGACCATGCCGTCGCGTTCCTCGGCCCGCGCGGTGCGGAAGAAGTCGGCGAGGGCGGTGCGGTGGGCGAGCAGTTCCGCCTCCACGTCGGCGGAGGTCACGGCCAGGGGCGGGCCCATCCTCGACGGCTTGGCGAACGGGCACAGGGTGGTCTGGACGATCCGGTCGAAGCTCATGGTCACCTCACGGGTTCACTTTCCGGGCGTCGGGGAGGCGGGCGGTGGCCGTCCCGGGGACGGTGGCCCGGCAGCCGAGGACGTAGAACCACCAGCCGGCGATCACCAGGGCGACCAGCGCGGCGAACATCGCGGCCGGGGAGGCGTGGACGAGGAGGAAGCCGCAGATGATCGGGCCGATGGCCACCCCGATGTGGACGAGGTTCTGGGCGCCGAAGTAGCTGCCGCGCAGGTGGCTCGGGGCGATGGCGTCGATGAACATGTACTCGGCCGGCACGACGATGACCTCGCCGATGGTGAAGACGACGATCGCGGCGACGATGATCCAGGCGTTCGTCGACAGGGCCATGCCGATCAGGCCGAGTACGAACGCCCCGGTCCCCCAGGTCAGCCAGCGCAGCAGCGTCTTCTCCTTCAGCCGGCTGCCGATCACGTACTGCGTGGAGATGACGACGATCGCGTTGGCGGCCGAGATGTAGGCGACGAGCCGGTAGGCGGAGTCGCGGGACTCGACGAGGACCAGGTACTGCGACATGTAGGTCAGCAGGGGCCCGTAGACGACGATGCTGAGGATGCCGCCGAGGGTGAAGAGTCCGAGCCGGCGGTCGGCCCGCATGACCCGCAGGACCTCGCGGAAGTTCATCGACTCCTCGTCGGAGGAGGCGGCGTCGGCGGCCCGGTCCTCGGACGCGCCGGTCGCCGTGAACAGCCCGCGGTATATCACCAGGGGCAGCAGGGCCGCGAAGATGACGCCGGCGGCCAGCAGGAACGGGCCTCCCGGGCCGGCCTGCACGGTCCACACGCCGAGGAACGGCCCGACGGCGGCGCCGATGTTCTGCAGGGAGTAGCGCAGCGAGAAGACCTTCGCCCGGTTCTCCGAGGGCAGCAGGTCGGCGAGGAGCGCGTTGGCGGTGACGCTCATCGAGGAGGAGGCGGTGTTGGCGACGAGCAGGATGCCCACGACCAGGAACGGGGAGCCGACCATCGGCAGGGCGGCGTAGAGCACGGTCAGCACGACGTCGAGGACGATCATGAAGTGGACCTTCACGAACCGGTCGGCGAGATAGCCGCCGTAGACGCTCACCATCGTGCCCACGAGCAGGCACACGCCGAGGACGTAGCCGACGGTGGCGCCGTTCATGTCCAGCGAGTCGTTCAGGTAGATCGGCAGATAGGCCAGGATGCCGAAGAAACTGACCGAGCGCGCCATGGCGCACAACAGCAGGATCCGGACGGCGACGGGCAGTTCACGGACGAGGGCCAGGAGGTTCTTCACGCCGGACCCTCCGCAGCGATCGCTTCGATGATGTCGATGAGTGAGTCCTTGATGGTGTCGATCCGTCGCCGGTCGAACAGGTCGGGGTGGTGGCCGAAGAGGATCTCCAGCCGCTCCCCCGGGATGACCGTGATGCCGAGCGGATAGTGGGAGACGCCCTTGGCGCCCTGGGTCCGCTCGCGCACACGCGGCCCGTCGGCACCGGCGAACGGGCCGGTCTGGTCAGGGTAGTTCTGGAAGACGTAGTACGCGTCGAAGATCTCGCCCGCCCCGGCCAGCCGCTGGATCTCGGTCAGGCCGAGATGGCGGTGCGGGAACACCTCCAGCTGGGCGGACTGGACCCGGCGCAGGGTCTCGCGGAGCGGCTCGCCGGGCCGTGAAAGGACGCGGAGGGGAACGGTGTTGATGAGCAGGCCGACGACGGACTCGATGCCGTCGATCTCGGCCGGACGCTCCGAGACGGTGGTGCCGAAGACCACGTCGGTGGTGCCGGTGAGCCGGCCCAGCTGGATGCCCCAGGCCGTCTGGAGCGCGGTGTTCAGGGTGACGCCGAGGCGGGCGCAGGCCCGCTCCAGGTCGCGGGTCAGCGCCGCCGGGAGGAGGGCGGTGGTGGTGAGGGGCAGGACGTGGGAGGCGAGGCCGGGGTGCCCGACGAGGGTCGGCCCCCCGAAGCCCGCGAGGTACTCCCGCCAGGCGTCGAGCGCGCCCTGGCGGTCCTGGCGTGCCAGCCAGGCGAGGTAGTCGCGGAAGGGGGTGACCGGCGGCAGGTCTGCGGCGCGGCCCGCGTAGAGGTCGAACAGGTCCTGCCAGACGACGGGCATGGACCAGCCGTCGAGGAGGATGTGGTGGTCCGCCACGAGGAGCCGGTGGCGGGTGTCGGAGAACCGCAGCAGGCAGAAGCGGAGCATGGGGCCGGCCGCCAGGTCGAAGCGGAGCGCCGCGTCCGCGGCGACGATCCGGTCCGCCGCCGCGGCCTGCCCGTCGGGGGTGAGCCCGGAGAGGTCGTGGAAGCTCCAGGGAGGCTCGACGGCGTCCCGCACCACCTGGACGGGTGTCTCCAGGCCGCGTACGGCGAAGCTCGCCCGCAGGTTGGCGTGGCGGGCCAGGAGACCGTGTGCGGCGTGCCGCAGCCGGTCGGGGTCGAGGGGGCCCTCCAGGTCGAAGAGGGTCTGCCCCTGGTAGGGGTCGTCGTCCTTCTCCGGGTCGGCGGCGATGGCGTGCAGCAGCAGGCCCTGCTGGAGCGGGGCGAGCGGGAGGACGTCCTGGAGGCCGGGATAGGTCCGCTCGAGGGCGGTGAGGGTGGACTGCTTGAGCGGCAGGAGCGTCACGTCGGAAGGGGTGAGCCCGCCGAGGCCCGGATGGCCGGTGAGCCCGGCGAGGCCGGCGAGCAGCCCGTCCCACCGGTCGGCGAGCGCGGCGACGTCCCCCTCCGGGAAGAGCGCCGTGTCCCACCGCCAGACGGCCTCCGCCCCGCCGTCGCCGCATGGCCGTACGTCGAGCAGGAGGGGGTACGGAGCCGGTGCGGCGTCCACGTCGTAGCGGAAGCAGACCTGTGAGGGCGTGAACGCCCCTTCCGGCCCGGGGGCGTCCGCGCTCGCCCGGCGCAGCTCGGCGTACCGGCGGCCCTCGTCCGGCAGCGCTCTGACCTGCTCCTTGACCCGCTTCAGGGCGCGGGCGAGGGCGCGCGGGTCGGTCAGGCTCCGGTCCAGGTCGGCCAGGCCGGGGGTGAGCCGGACCGGAACGGGGTCGGGGACCGACGGCGTCGCGAGGTCGACGCGGAGCGCCGACAAGGCCTCGGGGACCCTCCGCCCGCGCCACTCGATGAGCGCCGGGGCGAGCGCGGCGAGGGCGATGTCCGCGGGCCGGGCGTGGAACATCCGCGGCAGGGCGCTCAGCAGCGCCTCCGCGAGGTCCGGCGGGAGCACGCGGACCGACTCGGCCCGGGCGCCGCCGGGTGTCCCGTACGCCGGGTCGGGGGTCTCCAGCACCTTGTGCCAGAGGGGCAGTTCGGCGGCCGCCGTCCTCTCCGGGCCGGGGGCGGCGGTCCGCCGGCCGGCGTGGGCGATCAGTGCCTCCACGGTCTGGTGCCGGAAGACGTCCCGGGGGGTGATCACGAACCCCTCGGCCCGGGCCCGGCTGACCAGCTGGATGGAGCGGATGGAATCGCCGCCGAGGTCGAAGAAGCGGTCGTCGACGCCGACGGTCTCCAGAGCCAGGACCTCGGCGAAGAGGCGGGCGAGGGTGATCTCCTGTGCGGTGCGCGGCGGCCGGGCGGCCCGGGGGGTGAAGTCCGGTGCCGGCAGGCGGCGGGTGTCGAGCTTGCCGTTGGGGGTGAGCGGGAGCGTGTCGAGGGGGACGACGGCCGCGGGCACCATGTGCTCCGGGAGGGTCCGGGCCGCGTGGCGCCGGACGTCCAGGGCGAGGGCGCGGCCGTGCTCCTGCGCGCGCGGGTCGTTGCCGTGGTCGTAGAGCGACCGGCCGTCGGACGCCCGGGGGACGAAGAGGTCCGTCAGCAGGGGGTGGACGGTGTCCCCGGCGAGCAGCACCGCGTCGAAGCGGTCGCCCCCCGGAGTGTCCGTCCAGGTCAGCCGGGCGGTGTAGCCGAGCCGCCCGGCCAGCGCGTGGACGGCCTCGGGATCGACGCCGGGGCGGGCGCGGGTGCCGAGGCCCAGGTCGCGCACGCGGGCGGACTGTTCGGTGCGCATCAGGCGCGCCGCCTCGACCTCGGCGGCGACCCGGTGGTTGGGGATGCCGGTGACGCGGAGCACGGCCGGGCGCGTGCGCTCCAGCCGGTCCCGCAGGGCGCCCAGGCCCGCGGTGCCGGAGCCGTCCGGGCCGGTGGCGTCCGAAGCGCCCGAGCCCGCCGCGCCGGGGCCGTCCTGCCAGGCGACCTCCTCCGCGTCGCCCACGGAGACGAGCGCGGCGCCCCGCTTGTGCAGGACGACCTCGTAGCGGAAGTCGGTCAGTTCGTTGCGGAAGCGGCCGCGCTTGAGCTGGATGTCGACACCCGCGACGTCATCGATCTCCTCGGCGATCCGGCTGAAGAACGCCGGGTCGAGCAGGAGTTCGCCCTCCAGCCGCACGGTGTGGTCGACCAGGTCGCGTACGGCGGTGACCGGGTCGTCCGCGTGGGCGCCGCCGTGCAGGGCGGTCGCGGTGAGGAAGGGGTGGAGCAGCCGCAGGTGGCGGATGTCGCCGAGGAAGATCCGGCCGCCCGGCTCCAGCAGGTCCATGGCCTGCCTGAGGACGTCGACGAGGTAGGCGACGCTGGGGAAGTACTGGGCGACCGAGTTGACGACGACGGTGTCGAAGCGCCGGCCGGCCAGGTCGCCGATCTCGTGGGCGGCGAGGCTGCGCAGCACGACCCGGTCGCGCAGCGCGTCCGACTCCTGCACCCGGGCGCCGAGCGTCTGGATGAGGGAGGGCGAGAAGTCGACGCCCGTGTACGTCTCCACGTGCGGGGCGACCTGCCACAGGACGAGTCCGGAGCCGACGCCGACCTCCAGGACATGACGGGGCCTCAGGTCGAGGACGCGGCCGACGGTGGCGGCCTGCCACTCGCGCATCTCCGGCAGGGGGATGGGCCGGTTGTCGTAGCTGCTGTTCCAGCCGGTGAAGTCCTGTTCGACGCCCAGGTCCTCCTGTTCGCTGTAGCCCTGCTCGTGGATCTCCAGCCACCGGTCGACGTGGGCGATGTCGTCGGCGAGCCCGGCCCGGGCGCGGCCGGCCGCGTCGGACGTCCTCGGTACGACGTAGCCGACGAGCTGCTGGTGGCCGGGGGTGTCCTCGCGGACGACGACGACCGACCGGGCGACGCGCTCGTGGGTGTCGAGGACGGCCTCGATCTCGCCGGGTTCGATGCGCATGCCCCGGATCTTGACCTGGTCGTCGGCGCGTCCGACGAAGTCCACGACGCCCTGGCCGGAGGGGAGCGTGCGCCACTTCGCCAGGTCGCCGGTGCGGTACATGCGGCCGCCGGGCGGACCGTAGGGGCAGGCGACGAACCGTTCGGCGGTCAGGCCGGGACGGTTGAGGTAGCCGCGGGCCAGTCCGTGCCCCGCGAGGTACAGCTCGCCGGTGACGCCCGGGGGGACCGGCCGCAGCGCGGCGTCCAGGACGTACACGCGGGTGTTGGGCAGCGGGCGGCCCACCGGCACCGAGTCGGCCTCGAACTCCGGGCCCGCGCTGCCGCACTCCCAGTACAGGGAGTCGACGGTCGCCTCGGTCGGGCCGTAGGCGTTGATCATCGTGCGCCCGCGCGACCAGGTCGCGGCGAGCCCGGGCGGGCAGGCCTCGCCGGCCACCATGAGGTGCGGCACGTCCGTGAGGGCGTCCTCGGCCATGGAGCCGAGGATCGTCGGCGAGAAGGTGATGTGGGTGGGCCGGAAGCGGGCGGTCAGGGCGCGCTGGCGGTCCGGCGAGAGCAGTTCCTCCGGCGAGGTCAGGATGACGGCCGCGCCCGCGAGGAGGGTGCAGCACATCTCGCAGAACGTCGGGTCGAAGTTGATCGAGGAGAACTGCAGGAAGCGGGAGCCGGTGTCGAGCCGGAACCGCTCGATATAGCCGCGGGCCAGGTTGGGGATGCCCCGGTGGGTGACGGCGACGCCCTTGGGCCGGCCGGTGGATCCGGAGGTGTAGATGACGTACGCGAGGTCCTCGGGCCGCAGCGGGGCGCGGCGCTCCGCGTCGGTGGGGGCGTGGCCGGGAAGCGCGGCCAGCCCGGCACGCGCGTCCGGGTCGGCGAGGTCGAGCCGGAGCACGCCGGCGGCGTCGGGGGGCAGCTTGGCGAGCAGGTCGCCGGTGGTCAGGAGCGCCTTGGGCCGGGTGTCCTCGACCATGAACGCGAGCCGGTCGGCGGGGTAGTCGGGGTCGAGCGGGAGGTAGACCCCGCCGGCCTTGAGGATGCCGAGGAGGCAGGCGAGCAGCTCGGGCGAGCGGCGCAGGGACAGGCCGACGACGTCGTCCCGGCCGATGCCGTGGGCGATCAGCCACCGGGCGATGCGGTTGGCCTGCCGGTCGAGGTCGGCGTAGCCGACCTCGGTGTCCTCGTGGACGAGGGCGAGCGCGTCGGGGGTACGGGCGACCTGGGCCTCGAAGAGGGCGGGGAAGGTCGTGTCGGGCAGGTCGAGCGCGGTCGCGTTCCACCCGTCGAGGAGGGTGGCGCGCTCCTCCTCGTCGAGGAGGTCGATGGCGTCCAGGCGGCGGGCGGGGTCGGCGGCGACCGTGCCGAGGACGCGTAGGAACCGGCGGGCGAGCTGTTCCACGGTCTCCCGGTCGAAGAGATCGGTGGCGTACTCGATCTCGCCGCGCAGGCCGGCGGGACGTCCGTCGGACGCGAAGCGCTCGGTCAGCTCGATCGTCAGGTCGAACTTGGACGTGTGCGTGGGCACGGTCTCGTGGACGGCGGCGAGGCCGTCGAGCCGCCAGTCGGGCTCGATGTTGTTCTGGAGCACCAGCATGACCTGGAACAGCGGGTGGTGGCTGGTGGTGCGGGCCGGGTCGAGGACCTCGACGAGGTACTCGAAAGGCAGGTCCTGGTGCTCGTACGCGCCGAGGTTCGACGCGCCGACCCGGGCGAGGAGTTCGGTGAAGGCGGGGTTGCCGGAGGTGTCGGTGCGCAGGACCAGCGTGTTCACGAAGAAGCCGACGAGGTCGTCGAGGGCACTGTCGGCGCGGCCGGCGAGCGGGGAGCCGAGGGGGATGTCGGTGCCCGCCCCGAGCTTGGTCAGCAGGGTCGCGGCCGCCGCCTGGAGCACCATGAACAGGCTGGCGCGTTCGCGCCGGGCGAGCGCCTGGAGCCGTTCGGTGAGCACGGCGGGCACGTCGAAGCGGACGACGTCCCCGCGGAAGGTGGCGAGTGCGGGGCGCGGCCGGTCGGTGGGCAGGTCGAGGAGGGCGGGGGCGCCCGCCAGCCGCTCGCGCCAGTAGGCGAGCTGCCGGGACATCGTGGAGCCGGGGTCGTCGGCGGAGCCGAGCAGCTCGCGCTGCCAGAGGGTGTAGTCGACGTACTGCACGCCGAGCGCGGGGGCGTCCGGGGCGGTGCCGGCGCGGTGGGCGGTGTAGGCGTCGGACAGGTCCTTGACCAGCGGGGCGAGGGACCAGCCGTCACTGGCGATGTGGTGGATGCACAGCAGCAGGACGTGGTCGCGGGGGCCGGTGCGGAAGAGGTCGACGCGGACCGGGATGTCGGCGGCCAGGTCGAAGAGGTGTCCGGCGGCCCGGTCCACCGCCGCGCGCAGGGCGTCCTCGGGCACGTCGTGGAGGGTGACGTGGACCCGCGCCTCGCCGGCCGGGACGACGATCTGCTCGGCGCCCGACGGTCCTTCGGCGAAGTACGTCCGCAGGCTCTCGTGCCGTACGAGCAGGTGGCCGACGGCCGCGCGCAGGGCGGCGAGGTCCGGCTCTCCGGTGAGGCGGACGGCGATGGGCAGGTTGTAGGTGGCGCTGGGTCCTTCCAGGCGGTGCAGGAACCACAGGCGCTGCTGGGCGTAGGACACGGGCACGCGGGCGCCGCGCTGCCGCACGCCGGGCGCGGGGCGGGCGGGTGCGCCGCCGTCGAGGCGCCGGGCGAGCGCGGCGGGGGTGCGGTCCTCGAAGACGGCGCGCAGGGGGAGTTCGACGGCGAGGGCGGAACGGACGCGGGCGACGAGCCGGGTGGCGAGCAGCGAGTTGCCGCCGAGGTCGAAGAAGCTGTCGTCGGCGCCGACCCGGGCGACGCGCAGCACCTCCCGGAAGAGGTCCACGACGGCCCGCTCGCGGTCGGTGGCGGGTGCGCGGTACGGAGCGGAGTGCGCGAACTCCAGCGCGGGCAGGGCCCTGCGGTCCACCTTGCCGGCCGGGGTGAGCGGGAAGCGGTCGAGGACGGCGATGCCGGCGGGGACCATGTGGGCGGGCAGCCAGGTGCGCAGCGCGTCGCGCAGGGCGGCCGGGTCGGGGGTGTGCCCGGGGGCGGGGACGACGTAGCCGGCGAGGTGGCGGCTGCCGGGGGCGCGGTCCTCGCCGTCGGCGCCGCGGTCCTCGCCGTCGGCGCCGGGCGCGTCCTCGCGGACGACGACGCGTGCCTGGGCGACCTCGGGCAGGCGGCGCAGCGCCTCCTCGATCTCGCCCAGCTCGACGCGGTATCCGTGGATCTTGACCTGCTCGTCGACCCGGCCGAGGAAGTCCAGCGCTCCGTCGGCGCGGCGGCGTACGACGTCTCCGGTGCGGTACATCCGGGTGCCGGGAGGGCCGGACGGGCAGGCCACGAACCGCTCGGCGGTGAGCGCGGGCCGGCCGTGGTAGCCGCGCGCCAGGCCGTCGCCCGAGAGGTACAGCTCGCCGGGCTCGCCGGGGGCCACGGGCGCCAGGCGCTCGTCCAGGACATGGACTCCGGTGTTCCGCATCGGGGTGCCGATGGTGACCGGCTCGCCCGGGCGCACGGGGGCGACCAGGGACCAGATCGTCGTCTCGGTGGGCCCGTAGAGGTTCCACACCTCGGCGTGGCCGTCGGCGGACAGGAAGTCGGCCAGATCCTTCGGCAGCGCCTCGCCGCCGCACAGCAGCCGGGTCCCGGCGGGGACTTCGGCCGGTGTCCAGCCGGCCTCCCGGAGCAGCTGCCACAGGGCGGGGGTGCCCTGGACCAGTGTGGGCCGGGCCTCGGCGAGGCGGCGGCGCAGGGCGGCGCCGTCGACGGTGGTCGCGCGCGGGACGAGGTGGAGCGTGGCGCCGTTGACCAGCGGGAGGTAGAGCTCGAGTCCCGCGATGTCGAAGGAGATCGGGGTGGTGGACAGCACCACGTCCCCGGGGCGCACGCCATGGTGCGCGGACATGAAGGCCAGGAAGTTGGCCAGCGAGCGGTGGGTGACGACCACACCCTTGGGGCGGCCCGTCGAGCCGGAGGTGTAGATGGTGTACGCCCCCCGGCCGGGGCCGGCGCCGCGGCCCACCGGGTTCCCGGCCGCCCCGCTCCCCCGGGGGAGGCCGGTGGAGGGGTCGAGCAGGGCTGTGGAGGGGTCGACGGGGCCCAGGCCGGGGGCGATCGCGGCGGTCGTGATCAGGGCGCGCGGGCGGGCGTCGGCCGTCATGTAGGCGAGGCGCTCGCTCGGATACCCGGGGTCGAGCGGGAGGTACATCGCGCCGGCCTTGAGCGTGCCGAGGAGGGCGGCGACCAGGTCCGGCGAGGAGGGCAGGGCGACGGCGACGGTGTCCTCGGGGCCGGCCCCCCGCTCGATCAGCCAGTGCGCGACGCGGTTGGCCCGCTCGTTCAGCTCCTCGTACGTGAGGGCGGCGCCCTCCCCGCGTACGGCGACCGCCGACGGCTCCAGGGCGACCCGCTCCTCGAACCGGGCGACGAGTCCGGAGGTCCGGGTGGCGCCGGGCGCGGTGGGGCCGTGCGTCCGCGCGGTCATGAGCGGCCGTCCCTTCCCGGCGAGCCCGCCGGTGCCAGGGCGGTCCAGTGCTCCTCGACGTACCCGAGGCAGGCGGCCCGGGCGTCGGGGCCGAAGACGGTGTCCCAGCCCCGCGGGACCGCGACGGCGTCGGGCCAGAGCGAGTGCTCGCCGGCCTCGTTGGCCAGGACGCGGTACACGCCCGACTCGTCCTCGAAGGGGTTGCTGCTCGGCTGGTCCATGTCGCCCTATCCCTCGCCCACGAAGTCGTCGATGCGTGCGGCGATGTGCGCCGCGTCCGTCACGCAGAGCCGCACCCCGTGCTCGTCGGAGTCCATGACCTCGGTCGTCAGCCGGCCCGTGATCACCGACCGCCAGTGCGGCAGCGTCTCGTTGTCCTTCGCCAGGAGCATCAGCGCGTCGATGGCGAGCGGCTCGGGGCGGTGGGTCTCCAGGGCGCGGGCGGTGGTGCGGAACGCCTTGTGGAGCCGCTCGGCGAACCGGGTGGCCGCTCCCGCACCGGCCGCCTCGGCCCCGAACAGCACGGCGGTGATCTCCCGGTAGACGCCCTCCCGGGTGGCGTCGGCCGGGGCGAGCGGCGGGTGCGTGGTGTGGGGGTCGACGACCCGCAGGACGTCGTCGCGGAACTCGACGAGCCGGGCGGCCTCGTCCTCCGCGTCCCCGGGGTCGGCCGAACCGTCGAGGTAGCCGTCGACGATCACCAGCTTGCGCAGGCCGAGCCCGCGTTCCTCGGCGATCCGGGCGATCTCGTAGCCGATCACCCCGCCGGCGCACGCCCCCACGAGGTGGAAGTCGTCCTCGCCGAACTCGTCCTCGATGAGGTCCGCGTACTGCTCCGCGATCGCCCGCATGTCGTCCGGCACGTCCACCGCGCTGATGTGCGGGGACTGGAGGCCGAAGCACCCGCGGTCCGTCCCCAGCAGCCGGACGAGACGGGCGTAGCCGTCGACCAGGCCGAGTCCGGGGTGGATGAACAGCAGCGGGGTGCGGGAGCCCTGGTTGCTCATCCGGATCACCGACCGCTCGGTGTTGGCGGCCTGGAGCAGCGCCTTGTGGGCACTCAGGGCCCGGATGGTCCGGTGGCGCAGCAGATCGCCCATGTTGAGCGACCAGCCCAGGCGCTGGTTGATCTGCTCGATCGTGACCAGGGCGAGCAGGGAGTCGCCCCCGGTGGCGAAGAAGTCGTCGTCGGGACCGACCGACGGCCGGTCGAGCGTCGTCTTCCAGATCTCGACGAGGGCCTGCTCCACCAGGCTCTGCCCGGGCGCGACCTCGCTCTCCTCGGGTGCTGTCTGCCGAGCACTCACAGCGGGACTCTCCTTCTGATCGGTTCGGGCGGGTCGGTCGGACGGGAGAAGGGGCCGGGTCGCGGGGCACGGGCGGCCAGGGCCCGGCGCTACATCCAGCCGCCCGTGAAGTGCAGGACGTCGCCGGTGAGGAAGTCGGCGGAGCCGCTGCCCAGGAAGACCACCAGGTCGCCGATCTCCTCCGCCGTGCCGAGGCGGCCGGCGGGCAGCAGGTCCCGCAGCCGGGCCCGGCCCTCGTCCGTCTCCCACAGTTCGGGCGGGTAGTACGTCTCGCTGCGCAGGAAGTTCGGCGCGACGGCGTGCACGGTCACGCCGTGCGGCGCCAGTTCCCGGGCCGCCGCCCGTGCGTAGGCGGAGGCTCCGGCCCGCAGCGAGCTGTACGCCGAGAACCCCGCCTCGGGCCGCAGTGGGGCCGCGGAGGTCATCAGCACGATGTGTCCGCTCCCCCGGCGCTTCATGTGCGCCGCCGCCTTGGCGAGGACCGCCGCCGGAGTGACGAGCAGCGCTTCCGCCGCCTGCCGCAGCTCCGCCGGATCGGCCTGGTCGACCGGCAGGTAGCGGGCCGGGTGGACGTCGTTGCTGACGACCAGGTCGAGCCGCCCGTACCGCTTCACGGCCTGCCCGACCGCGCCCGCCGCGGTCCTGGCCGGGCAGGCCACCGCGCCGTCCCGGCCGTCCTCGTACGCGGTCCGCTCGGCCTCGTCGAGGAAGGTCTCGTCGTGGCAGAGCACGGTGTAGCCGGCCTTGCGCAGGGCTTCGACGCAGCCGGGCCCGGCGTAGCGCGTCACATGGGTGACCACGGCCACGCGCTCCGCCCCCGGGCCCGGACTACGGACCGGCTCGGCCTCCGCCCGCCGGGCCGGATCCGTCCCCGTGTTCACGCGCCACCGCCGACGAACTCCCGGATCATGGCGTAGATCTCCCGGTCCGGGATCAGGATGTCGTGATGGCTTCCGGAGTCCCGCTCCGCGACCCTGGCCGCTCCCGCCACGAGCCCGTGGAAGTGGTGCGCCGTCTCCGGGTGGGTCATCCGGTCGGTACGGCTGGTGGCGATGAGCACCCGCTGCCCGATCCGGCGCGCCGCCTCGTTCGCGTCGTACGCCATGAGCGCGTTGTTCAGCCGGGCGTACCGGTGGAAGAGCTCCAGGTCGCCGTACGGATAGAGGACGTAGGGCGCCAGCCGGGTCGGCACCCCGAACAGCATGTTCGGGTCGAGGAACAGGTCGAGGACCTCCCGGGCCCTGCGGTGGCCGGAGGCGGCGCCGGCGAGCAGGCCCTGGAACTGCTTCTGGAACGGGGTGCGCATGACCCCCTCGCCGAAGTTCAGGTCGGGGTGGAGGACGGTCAGCGTCTCCACCCGGTCGCCGAACTCGGCGGCCGCCGCGAGCGCCACGGGGGCGCCGCCGCAGATCCCGATCAGCTGCGCCCGCCGCAGGCCGTACTCCGCGAGCACCGCCCCGACGAGGGCGACCTCCTCGGCGAAGTCGCCGTCCGGGGTGTCCAGGGACTCCCAGTCGCCGAAGAGGTACGGGTTCTCGTACGTCACGACCTGCCGGTCTGCGGACAGCTCGTCCAGCCAGGGGCGGAACAGGGCGGCGGGGACGCCGCAGGGCAGGACGAGGACGACGGCCTCGCCGTCCGGCGAGGCGGCCCCCGAGGAGAACGAGTCGAAGGACGGCAGCCCTTCGGCCCGGACCCGGCGGCGGCCGGGGAGGGCGGCGAGCCCCGCCAGACCCGCCGCGCCGCCGGACGGCTCCCCCGAGCGGTCGGCCACCGGCTGCCAGACCCCGGGCTCCAGGTCGAGGAAGTTGCTGAGCGCCACTTCCAGGCTGGAGGGCTTGTCCGGGGCCGGCCAGACGAACCGGGGCACCGTCAGCCCGTACGAGGCGCCGATGCCGGCCAGGACCTCGTTGCACCGCTCGACGTCCCGCGGGCCGAGGGCGTCGCCGCCCCGGTCGTTCGCGGGGAACACGCGCAGCGTCTCGCGGGCCGATCCCAGGAGGGGCTGGCACAGTTCCAGCGCCTCCACCACGCTCAGGGTCGTCGTGGTCATCTCAGAACTTTTTCCCGCGCGTGGTCTCGGTGACCATGCGGTTGGCGGGGTTGTTGTTGGCGCCGTTGACCAGGACGCTGCCGTAGCGCTCCAGGCTGATCCGGCCGCCGTACTCCTCGATGTGGTCGCTTCCCGGGTAGACGGAGACCGAGGACGGGACATAGCGGGAGGCGAAGCCCATCCGCATCTCGTTGGTCAGGCCCGCGTGCGGGTGGGACGCGTGCATCAGCGTCGACCAGAAGATGATGAACTGCCCCGGCTCCATGACCTGCGAGACGGCGGCGTCCTCGTCGGGCTTCCAGTCCGGGTCGACCTGGAGCTCGCGGTAGTCGTAGCCGAAGAAGCCGCGGCGCACGCCGTCCTTGTCGACCCCGTTGATCGAGTTCGGGTCGTAGTGCATCCGCTTGGTCTCGTCGTAGTTCATCTGCTGGTGCGTGCCGGGGATGAACTGCAGGCAGCCGTTCTCCACCTTGGCGTCGGTGAACGCGGACCAGACGGTGATGGTCCCGCCGAACTCGGCGTTGTCCGGCCACAGGATCTGCGGCGTGCCCGAGGCGTTGGCGAAGGTGTCCGCCTGGTGCCAGTCCGTGCCCTCGTCGCCGGGGTGCTTGGGGAAGAACTCGGTGCGCCAGCAGATGACGTCCGGGCCGAGGATGGAGGCGACCCGCTCGACGATCTCCCGCTTGCCGATGTGGGCGGCGAGGAAGTCGTTGTCGAGGTGGCGGTCGTAGTTCGAGATGTTGGTGGCCCCGGACAGCTCGTCGTCGGGGTAGACGGCGTGGCTGCGGTCGAGCATCTGTAGCCGGGTCTTGCGCCAGATCTCCCGCATCTCGTCGGGCTGGTACAGCGTGAAGGGGCCGATGAACCCCTGCCGGTGGAAGGTGGCCAGCTCCTCGTCGGAGAGGGCGAAGGACTTCTGGGCGTGCGTGGTCATGTGCTGCGCTCCTAGCGGGAGGTGAGGGCGAGCCGGCTGCGGATGGCGGCGGCGAGGGCGGCGATGTTCGCGCCCTCGGCGAGCGTCCCGACGTTGAGGTCGGTCTCGAACCGTTCGTTGACGACGCCGAGCATGTGGATCAGGGAGAAGGACGTGCCGCCGAGGTCGAAGAACTCGTCGGTGTCCGCGATGCCGTCCGTGCCGAGCACCTCCGTCCAGACGGCCCGCAGGACGTCCTCGACGGACTCGTCCCCGGAGCCGGCCGTGACCGTGACGGTCTCGCCGGCTCCGGCGCCCGTTCCGGTCTTCGACGTCGCGGCGAGCCGGAGCTCCAGCCGCTTGCGCAGGCCGTCCTCGTCGAGCTTGCCGTTCACCGTGACCGGCAGCTCGTCCAGCGGGAGGTAGGCGGAGGGCGCCATGTAGCGCGGAAGCGCGTCGGCGACGGCGTCCTTCAGCTCGGCGACGAGCCGCTCCGGATCGGCGGTGGTCACGGGGTACGCGACCAGGCGCGGATCGCCCTCGCCGAAGTCGGCCGCGAGGACGACGGCGTCCCGGACCTCGGGGTGCCGGGTGAGGACGGCCTCGATCTCCCCGGGCTCGACGCGGTAGCCGCGGACCTTCAGCTGCCGGTCGGCGCGGCCCGCGTAGGCGAAGGTGCCGGGAGCGATCTGGACCCCGCGGTCGCCGGAGTCGTACCAGCGCGCGGTGGTCCCGTCGGCGGCGGTCCGCTCGACGAACCGCTCGGCGGTGAGGGCGGGGTGGCCCAGATAGCCGCGGGCGACACCGGCGCCGGAGACGTGCAGGACGCCCTCCTCGCCGACCGGCAGGGAGCGGCCCCGCTCGTCGAGGACGTCGAGCCGCAGGTCGGCGAGGGGCTCGCCGATCAGGCTGCGGCCCTCGGCGTCGCCCGCGAGGTCGGCGGCGGAGATCCGCCTCCAGGTGACGTGCACGGTGGTCTCGGTGATGCCGTACATGTTGATCAGCGCGGGCGCGTCCAGGCCGTGCCGGTCGGTCCACGGCGTCAGCGCGCGGTGGTCCAGCCTCTCGCCGCCGAAGACGACGTACCGCAGGCTGAGCGGGTCGTCGGCCGGGGCGGCCGCGTCCGCCTGGACGAGGTTGCGGAACGCCGACGGCGTCTGGCTGAGCACCGTGACCCGCTCGCGGCGCAGCAGCTCGTGGAAGGCCCGCGGGTCCCGGGCGGTGTCGGAACCGACGACGACGAGGCGCCCGCCGTGCAGCAGCGCGCCCCAGACCTCCCAGACGGAGAAGTCGAAGGCGGCGGAGTGGAAGGCGGTCCAGACGTCGCTCTCGTCGAAGCCGAAGACCGGCGCGGTGGCGGTGAAGAGCCGGACGGCGTTGCGGTGTTCGACCATGACGCCCTTGGGCTCGCCGGTGGAGCCCGAGGTGAAGATGACGTACGCGAGGCTCGCCCCGTCCGCGCCCTGGTGGCCGGCCGGGGCCCGGTCGCCCTCGGGGCCGGTCTCGGCGGGGGCGTCCACGAGGACGACCCGCCGCCCGTCCACCAGGCCGGCCGTGGCACCGCTCGCGACGACGACGTCCGCGTCGCAGGCGGCCAGGACGAAGGCGCGGCGCTCGGCGGGATAGGCCGGGTCGACCGGCACATATCCGGAACCGGACTTGAGGATGCCGAGTATTCCGACGACGAGATCGGTCCCGCGCTCCACGCAGAGCCCGACCCGCCGGTCCCTCCCGGCGCCGGCCGCCCGCAGCGAACGGGCCAGCCGCTCGGCGCGTACGTCGAGTTCGCGGTAGGTCAGTCGCGTACGGCCGTCGGTGACCGCCACGGATTCCGGGAAGCGCGCGGCGATCCGCTCGAAGTTCTCGTGCAGGGTGAGCGAATCATCGAGCGATTCGCTGGAAATCGCACCAGGATTCATAGACGTGGAGCCTTTCCCAGTCGTGGATCAGGAGGATTCGGATGTCGCGGGATTCTCGGAACGCACGTCATTCCCGGGATGCGCGGCGCTCGCGGAATGCGCGGACCCCCGGAGACTCCGAGGAGGTCCGACGCTCTCGGGACCCGGCGGCGTCTTCATGAATGTGTCAGCCGCCCGCGGGGCCCTTCAAGGGAATCTCCTGGCACCAAGGTGCAGTGGCTGCAAGTGGCCAGCGTCAGGGCGCGCGGTCGTCGACGACGCACACGATCCCGTGGCAGAGCCCGAGATCCCGCCCCTTCCGGGGCATCCTCAGCTCGACCCGCACCCGTTGCGACGGGGGCCGCAGCAGGAAGCGGACGGCCGCGAGGACCCCTGTGCCCGCCTCGGGAGCGGAGGCGGCGGAGACGAAGACGACGGAGCGCCGATCGGGTTCCGGCGGCCGGGGCAGATAGACGTGTTCCACCTGACAGCTGGAGATCTGGCGGACGACTCTGGCCAGATCGTCGGGATCGATCCGCGCCGACCCGAATTCGCCGGGCGGGACCTCGAGATGGATGGCGTACATGGCGAAGAGAATCCCAGCCGTTTCACGGGGTACGTCCCCGCGCTCCGGGCAGCTTCGTGCCATGGCAGCAAAGGGCCTTCGGGTCGCGATGACAAAGCGTCAGAGGCATGCGCGGTGATGACGGCTGACCCTTCGCGGCGCTCCGGAGCCGCTCCGGCGGACCACCGGTGGCCGGGCCACCGGCCGGTGGAGGGGGCCGGCGGACCACCGGGCGACGGGCCCCCGTCGGACGGGCACGGGCCGACGGACCAGCGGCCGACAGGCACGGGTCGACGGGCACGGGTCGACGGACCAGCGGCCGACGGCACGGGCCGACGAGGGCCACCGGGCTCACGGACCACCGTCGGACGGACACGGGCCGACAAGGGCCACCGGGCTCACGGACCACCGTCGGACGGACACGGGCCGAAGGACCGTCGGGCGAACGCGCCGGGGCCGGATCCCCGCCGCATCCCGGCCGCCGGTCCGGGCGGGCCGGAGCCCGCCGGCCCGGGGGACTCAGAGCCAGCCGGCCCGCTCGGCCAGGACGCCGGCCTCGAAGCGGCTGCGCGCGCCGAGGCGGGCGGAGAGGGCGGACATCATCCGGCGGGCGGTGCGGAGCGAGAGGCCCAGCTTCCGGGCGGCGACCTCGTCGGTGAGCCCCTTCTGCAACAGCCGGAGCAGCTCGATCTCCTGCTCCGAGGGCGCGCCCGCGGCGGGCCGCTGCCGGCCGTGCAGCGGTGTGGCCCGCTCCCAGACCAGCTCGAACAGCGCGAGGAGCGCGGTCACGACACCGGGGGCCCGCAGGATCACCGCTCCCGCGCGCGTGTCCTCGGGGCTGACCGGCAACAGCGCCACCGAGCGGTCGGCGATGAGCATGCGCAGGGGCAGGGACGGCATGGTGCGTATCTCGCCGCCGAGTTCGGAGAGCCAGCGGGCGTACTCGGTGGTGGCCCGGTCGTTGCGGACGCTGTCCAGATAGATGGTCCGGAGCTTCACCCCGGCGGCCAGGCTCTGCTCGTCGAGCGGACGGCTGGCCTCCAGCGCCTCGGGGCTCTGCGCGCCGCCGGGCATGAAGGCGACGATCTCGGTGTCGGCGTGACGGGCGAGTTCGGAGAGCCGGGCCCGCACCTCGTTGACGCCCTCCAGCTGTTCGAGACCGGCGTTGCCGTGCCGGGCGCGCTGGGCGGCGTAGATCGCCGTGAGTTCGGCGGTCGCCGCCCGAATCGTCGCCAACTCCAGCTGCTGGGAATGGATTTCGGTTTCCCGGCGGTGAATGTAGGCGGCGAGGCCGACTTCGGGACTTATCGGGGCGACATCCGTCGCGTCTTTCGTGGGGTAGAGCATCGACAACTCGGCCAGTTTGTCCAGACTGACCCGGACCGCGGCTTCCTCGACGGACAGCTCCTTGGCGATCTCCGCGAGCCCCCACCGCGGTTCACTGATCACCAGGCGGTAGACGTCGACGCAGATCTCGTCCTGGCCGATCAGCGCCGCGAGCGACGAGAAGTCCGTATCCGCACGGGTACCGCGGCCCGGGTCGGCGAAGCCCCCCATGAGACCCATCCTCACTCAACGGATCGAAAGTCGGTCAATCCTTTGATCGCCCCGAACCATTCGGCCCCGGATGGTCGATCCCGGTACGGAGATCGGGGTGCCCTTTTGGGTGTTCGACGTTACAGGACGGGAGCGGATATGGGGACCACGCGCAATCGGGTCGTTCACGCCCGGCCCGGCGAAACCCGGGCCGAAAGGCGAAGGCCGAACAGACCGGTCGGGATGGCGGTACCGCTCCGGAACTGCGCGGCTCCCCGGGCCGCCGCGCCGCCGCGCCCACGGGCCGGAGCGCCCCGCGGGGCCCGTCGGGCCGCCGCTCCGCCTCCGACTTCGTCAGGTCGTGGGGGGCGAGGCGGCGCAACCGCGGGGCGCAGGGCCGGACCGCGCGGACGCCGGGGCGCGGGACGGGACGGCGCGATCGCGGGGCGCGGGACGGGACGGCGCGCACGCCGCTGCACGAGGCGGCTCGGCCCCCGGAGCGCTGCGCGAGGCGGCGTGCGCGCCGTTCATCCACCTGCACGCCTCAGGCCGGAGCCCCTCCGCCGACGACCTGCCCCGTCCGCTGCACCACATGGGCCGGTGGCTCGACGCCGGGCGGCAGGACCGGGTCGGCGACCGGTGCCCCCAGCGTGGTGACCACCGGAAGGACCCCGGCCCACAGGCCCAGTTCCGCGTCGGGCCCGTCCCCGTCGTCCGGCGGCCCGCTCGCCGTCTTCACCGACGCCTCGTCGAGATCCAGCGCGACCAGCGCGGTCGCGGCCAGCTCCTTACGGCTGGGCTGCCGGGCGTACTCCCACTGCCCCGGCGTGCACTGCTCGGTCAGCGCCCGCAGCCCGCGCAGCTTCTCCTCGGGGTCGGTGACCGTCCTCGGCACGCCGTAGATCATCGCGGACCGGTAGTTGACGCCGTGCTCGAAGACGGAACGGGCGAGGACCAGCCCGTCCACGTGCGTCACGGTGACGCAGACGGCCCGGCCGGGCGCCTGCACCAGGCTCCGGCTCGCGACCGACCCGTGCAGGTACAGCCGCTCGCCGTCCCTGCCGTAGACGGTCGGCACGACCATCGGGGTCCCGTCGACGGTGACCCCGAGATGACACAGGAATCCGGCGTCGAGCACGGCCTCCAGGTCCTCCCGCCGGTGGCTGCCCTTGTGCCGCATGCGCCGCAGCCTGGTCCGCTCGGTGACGTCCAGCTCCCCCGGCTCGGATGCCCGCTCGTCGGCGGTGGTCATGGTGCCCCCTCGTTCTTCCCGATCCATGATCTCGATCCGGGATTGTCACGTCCTCCACCCCGGAGCGCCACCGCCGCCCGCCTGGCGGACGCGCCGGGAGCCCGCGGCCCCCGCGTGGAACCGGCCGTGCCATGCCGGGTGTCCTGCTCTACGGTGCCCTCAGTCACCCACGACGGACGGGGAGGTAGCGTGCGGCAGCCAAGGGCGGCACTCGCCGAGCGGATCGCCGAGCGGAGAAGGGGAGGCGACGACCCCCGCGCGCTCGTCGGCGAGATGCGGCGCTCGATCCTTCTGGTGCCGGTGGCCGACGGGGGTCTGTGGTCGGTGCGTTCGGGAGGGGTGCGGTGGATCTGCGGGTTCACCGACGAGACGGCGCTGGCCCGGTTCGCCCTCCGTCACGGGCCCGGTGACCGGCCCGTGGAGTACGCCGCGCTGCGGGGCGCGCGGATCGTGGACGAGATCGTGCCGTCCCTGGGCGAGCCCGCCGGCCTCGCGGTCGACATCGCCACGGAGGACGCGTCGATGTTCTTCCCCCCGGTCGCCGGCATCGTCCCCGACGCCGTCGCCGTCGACCTCGGCGCGACGGAGGAGGTGCGGGGCCATGGGCGGTGACGGTGCCGACCTGAATCTCGACAAGGCGTCCGTCGTCAAGTTCACGCAGGGCGTGGGCGCGACCATCGACCAGCTCGGCGACCTCGGCGGCGCCACCGGTTCGGTGATGGGCAAGGGCTTCTCGGAGCTGTCGATCACCGGGATGGAAGCCGGGCACCACGGCCTCGCGGTCGACTTCGAGGACTTCTGCGAGCGCTGGGAGTGGGGTGTCCGCGCACTGGTGCGGGACGCGAGCGGGATCGCCGACCGACTCGGTCTGGCGGCGGGCACCCAGTGGGAGCACGACCAGTACGTCGAGGGCACGCTGAAGGTGGGCGTCAACTCCGTGATGGGCGGCAACCCGCACGCCTCCGAGGAGGAGATCACCCGGCAGGACTGGGGCGACGTCTTCACGCCGGACGCCCTGGACCCGGACTGGAGCCCCGAGTCGTTCGAGAAGGCCGGCGAGGAGATGGAGCAGACCTGGAAGGACACCGGTCGCGCCGTCCTCACCGAGGGGCAGGGCGGTCAGCGGTCCGAGATGCTCAACGACGCGCTCGGCATCTCCGACGACCAGTGGAACCGGGCGCTTGACGACACCTTCGGCCCCTCGCCGCAGGAGCGTGCCCGACAGGCGCAGCAGCAGGGCGATTCCGGGGGGAACTGAGCATGGGCATCGGCGACTTCATCAGCGACATCACTCCCGACGCGGTCGAGGACGTGGTCGAGGACGGCGTCGAGTGGGTGGGCGGCCGGGTCGAGGACGCCGGGAACTGGACCGCCGACCGGCTGGACGACGTCGGCTGGGAGTCCGGCGCGGACTGGGTGCGCGAGCAGTCCCGGTCGGTCGCCAACCGGATGGGCGCCGAGGTCGACGAGATGGACCTCGGGCAGACCGAGGACAAGACCAAGCTGATCTACGGCAGTGCGAGCACCCTCCACTCCACCGCGTCGAAGCTCCGCGCGTTCCAGACCGCCTTCGACAGCGCGGGCGACGGCCTCAAGGGCCTCGACCCCTCCCGGCTCGCGGGCGCGACCGCCGAGGCGTTGCGGACCGCCGTGAGCACCCAGCCGCCCAGGTGGTACACCGGCGCCGACGCCTGCGAGAAGGCGGCGGCCGCGCTGGAGTCGTTCGCCGACACCGTCACCTGGGCGCAGGGCCAGGCCCAGACGGCGATCGACAAGTGGAAGGAGGGCGTCAAGGCGTCCGAGAACGCCGCGGACGCCCACCGCAGGAAGATCGACGGTTACCGGAGCGCCGTCGAGCGGTACAACGCCCAGCCCGCCGACAAGCGCGACCCGTCCTCGCTGCCGCCCTGTCCCGCCCCGACGTTCGACGACCCCGGCAAGAAACTGATGCAGGAGGCGCAGGACCTCCTGGCCGAGGCCCGCAGACAGCGGAACACGGCCGCGGAGACCGCCCGGACGGCGGTCCGCGCCGCCCGCGACAAGGCGCCCGAGAAGCCCTCGTACGCCGACCAGCTGGGCGACGGGCTGCGGGAACTCCAGATCATGGGGGACCACGTCGGCGGCGGCGTCATCAAGGGCACGGCGGGGCTGCTCAACTTCGTCCGCAGCGTCAACCCGACGGACCCGTACAACATCACGCACCCCGCCGAGTACGCGACGTCCCTCAACAGCCTGGCCGCCGGGCTCGTGGTCGCCGCCAACGACCCGGTGGGCACCGGCAAGCAGATGCTCGACGGCTTCATGAAGGACCCCTACGAGGGCCTCGGCCGTCTGCTGCCCGACGCCGCGCTGACCGTGGCCACCGGCGGTGGCGGCGCCGCGGTGAAGGGCGTGCGCGTCGCCGCCGACATGGCCGACGCCGCGAAGACGCGCAGGCTGCTCGACGACGCCCCGGACGGCACGCACGACACGCCCGACGGCGAGCGCACCGCCGGCGGCGACCCCGTGGACCTCGCCACGGGCCGGATGTACCTGCCGCAGACCGACGTGGACCTGCCCGGTGTCCTGCCGCTGGTCTTCACCCGCCGCACCGAGTCCGGTTGCGCGGTCGGCCGTTTCCTGGGCCCCGCCTGGACCTCCACCGTCGACGAGCGGCTGGAGATCGACGCCGTCGGCGTCCTCCACGTCACCGCCGACGGGCTGCTGGTGGCGTATCCCCACCCGGCCCCCGGCGCCCCCACCACGCCCACGGCCGACAGGTTCCGCACCCAGCTGTCCCGCGATGCCGACGGCGACTACACCGTGACCGTCCCCGACAGCGGCCTGACCTTCCGCTTCAGGGCGCCGTCCGGCGGCGAACCGGGGGACGACGGTGTCGCCTGGCTGTCGGAGGTGAGCGAGCGCAACGGCCACACGATCCACATCGACCGCGGCGAGGACGGCCTGCCGCTGGCCCTGGTCCACTCGGCGGGCCACCAGGTGACGCTGTCGTCCGCCGACGGACTGGTCACCGGTCTCACCCTCGCCCGCACGGGCGAGAGCGGCGCCGGCCTGCCCCTGATGTCGTACGGCTACGAGAACGGCGATCTCACCACCGTCACCAAGCCGTCCGGCGCCACCACCACCTACGTCTACGACGACCGCCGCCGCGTCATCGCCTGGATCGACTCGAACGACAGCCGCTACGACTACGTCTACGACGAACGGGACCGCGTCGTCGCCGAAGGCGGCGAGGCCGGCCACGTCCAGCTCACCCTGACGTACACCGAGCCCGACCCGCTGACGGGTCACCACACCACCACGCTGACCACCGCCGACGGGCACGCGACGCGCCACCTCTTCGGGCCCGGCTGCCGCCTCCTGGCCCTCACCGACCCGCTCGGCCACACCACCCGGTTCACCTACGACGCCCGCGGCAACCTCCTGACCCGTACCGACCCGCTGGGCGGCACCACCTCCTTCTCGTACGACGAGGACGGCCGGGTCGTGGCCGCCACCCGCCCCGACGGAAGCGAACTGCGCACCCTGCGCGGCCCCTTCGGCCTCCCCGTCGAGGTCGTCGGGGCGGACGGTTCACGCAGGGTCCACGCGTACGACGCCTTCGGAAACCGCACGGCGGTCACCGACGAGGCCGGGGCCACCACCCGCTACACCTACGACCGCGGCCGCCTCACCTCCGTCACCGACGCCCTCGGGGCGACGACTCGGCTGGTGTGCGACGCCGCGGGACTGCCCGTGGAGGTGACCGACCCGGGCGGCGCCGTCACCCGCACCGAGCGGGACCTCCTCGGCCGGCCGGTCCGCGTCACCGACCCGACGGGCGGCGTCACCCTCATGGAGTGGCACGCCGACGGGCCACTCGCCCGGCGCACCGACCCGGACGGCGCCACCGAGTCGTGGACCTACGACGGCGAGGGCAACCTCCTCACCCACACCGACGCGTCCGGTGGCGTCTCCCGCCTCGAGTACACGCACTTCGACCTGCTGGCCGCCCGTACCCGGCCCGACGGCGCCCGCTACGAGTTCGAGCACGACAACGAGCTGCGCCTCACCCGCGTCGTCGACCCGCACGGCCTGTCCTGGACCTACGACTACGACGCGGCCGGCCACATCGTGTCCGAGACCGACTTCGACGGCCGCACCCTCACCTACCGGACGGACCCCGCGGGCCGTCTCGCCGCGCGCACGGACGCGCTCGGCGGGACCGTCTCGTTCACGCGCGACCCGCTCGGCCAGGTCGTCCGCAAGGACGTCGACGGCCGCGTGACGACCTACGCCTACGACCGCGCCGGGCGCCTGCTGGAGGCGTGCGGGCCGGACGGCGAGCTGCGGTACCAGTACGACCGCCGGGGCCTGGTCAAGACCGAGCTGGTCGACGGCCGCCCCCTCGCCTACGCCTACGACGTCCTGGGCCGTCGCATCCGCCGGACGACCCCCACCGGTCACGTCACCTCCTACGCCTACGGTGCCGACGGGCGGGCCCGTCGCCTCACCACCGGCGACCACCGCGTCGACTTCACCCACGACGCCGCCGGACGCGAACTGACCCGGGCCATCGGCGACGCGATCACCATGACCTCCGTCTGGGACGAGGCCGGACGGCTGTCCGCCCAGCACATCACCGCCGGGGCGCGCGCCGTCAACAGCCGCGCCTACTCCTATCGCGCCGACGGTCAGCTGACGTCCGTCGCGGACCGGTTGTCGGGCACCCGCACCTTCGACCTCGACAGCGTGGGCCGCGTCACCGCCGTCCACGCGCACGGCTGGACGGAGCGGTACGCCTACGACGCCGCGGGCAACCAGAGCGCGGCGTCATGGCCGTCCCACCACCCCGGTCACGAGGCCACCGGACCGCGCGCCTACTCCGGCACCACCCTCACCCGCGCCGGTGCCGTCCGTTTCGAGCACGACGCCCTCGGCCGTGTCACCCTGCGCCGGAAGACCCGCCTCTCCCGCAAGCCCGACGCCTGGCGCTACACCTGGGACACGGAGAACCGCCTCACCTCGGTGACCACCCCCGACGGGACACGGTGGACGTACCGCTACGACCCGCTGGGCCGCCGCACCGCGAAGCAGCGTCTGGCGGCCGACGGCGAGAGCGTCGTGGAGGAGGTCCGCTTCACCTGGGACGGCCTCACCCTGTGCGAGCAGACCACTCACCGGCCGGACCAGCCGAACACCGTCGCCCTCACCTGGGACCACCGCCACGACGTCCCCCTGACCCAGACCGAGCGCATCCTCACCGCCGACGACCACCAGAGGGAGATCGACCGGCGGTTCTTCGCCATCGCCACCGACCTCATCGGCACGCCGACCGAACTCGTCGACGAGGCGGGCGACATCGCCTGGCGCACCCGGAGCACGCTGTGGGGCACCACGGCCTGGTCCCGGGAGAGCGGCGCCTACACGCCCCTGCGCTTCCCCGGCCAGTACTACGACCCCGAGACCGGCCTCCACTACAACCACTTCCGCCACTACGACCCGGAGACCGGCCGCTACACCTCCCCGGACCCCCTCGGTCTGGCTCCCGCCCCGAACCCCGTCGCCTACGTGGACAACCCGCTCAGCGGGTACGACCCGCACGGCCTCATGCCCAAGTACACGAAGGAGGAGAAGGCCCAGCAGCGGATCGACAAGATCCTGGACGGCATCGCGGAGAGGGCGGAGAACGGTGAGATCAACAAGCACCCGAAGTACCACGGGGACACGCGGCACGGCTTCACCGACGAGCGGGTCCTGGAGATCCTGAAGAACCCCGACGCCGTGTACCAGTCCTCGGGCCAGGCCGGTAACTTCGTGTTCCGCAAGGACAACGACATCGTCGTGGCCTACGGACCCGGGTCCAAGCAGGGCCAGGCCATCACGGCGTACGGAGATTCGGGCATCAAGGGCGACTCCGGCGCGGCGGCGCTCGGCGGCAAACCGACGGACCCCGGCAAGCCGGTCACCCACGAGGACATCGTGCAGGGCAGAATCCCGACCGACGGCGGCTTCCTGGCCCCGGCACGGCAGATCAGATGAGGCGAGAGTGGCCATGAAGCTGTCGTTCGACGGAGACTGGCGCGCGACGGTGACGGACGACCCGCTGCGCATCACCCCCCGCTTCACGGGCGACTCCGTGGACGTGGCCCGCCACGCGGACGGGGAGGAGCGCGAGCGCTTCCTCTCGAACACCTTCGGCAGCCAGGACCTGCTGTGGGACACCTTCGACACCCTGCGGTTCGACCCGGACACCCGCGAACTGGCGGGCACCGAGTTCCGCATGCCGTACGTGTCCGCGGACGCAGAGACCGTCCCCCGCATGCCCGTCCTTCCCGCGGTCCGCCCGGGCGGGCTCCGCGCGGACGAGGTCCGGGACTTCCGCCAGGAGACGTGCACGGTGCTGTGCCGGGCCCCGGGCGATGCCGAGCTGGCCTGCCTGCGCGACCTCGGCGTGCTCGACGGCCCCCTGGACGCCCGTGTCGGCATCGCCCCCGACGTGGCACTGCTCGTCCAGCACGGGACCGTGGTCGGGTGGAGCCTCACCGACCCCGCGCGGTACCTCACCGCCGCGCACACCGTCCCCGACGCGAGCCCTCCCTCGCCGGCCACGCGTCGTCTGCTCACCGCATGCCTGGACTTGGTGACCTCACCGCTGGTCGACGACGTGGTCGACGGCGAACCGGCCGCCCTGGCCCGCCTCCGCGCCGCCGACGCGGCCCTGCGCGCCCACCACGAGGACCGCAACCGGGCGGACGCCCTGCTCGGCCTGATCGCCACTTACGTGGAGGACTACGCGACGTGAGCACCACCCGACGGCGGCAGCGGCCGGGCCCACCGGGGCCCGCGCCGGGCGCCGTACGGGCCCTCCGCTCACGCCTCGCCCGCCCAAGCCCGCGAGATCCCGTGGCGCGGCCCGACCTGTCCCGGGCATGAAAAAGCCCCAGGTCACGGCGAGTGAGTCCTGGGGCTGATCCGAGCCGCCTTCGGGATTCGAACCCGAGACCTACGCATTACGAGTGCGTTGCTCTGGCCAACTGAGCTAAGGCGGCATGCCGTGCTTTCCCATACTGGGCGCAGCGGCCTCGCCAAGTCTACACAGTTTCCGGGGGTGCTCCGACCACCCCTATGAGCAGCGCTTTCCCTCCTCCGGGACGGTGCCCTCCAGGAGGTAGGTGTTGATCGCGGTGTCGATGCAGTCGCTGCCCCGGCCGTACGCCGTGTGGCCGTCGCCCTCGTAGGTCAGCAGCGTGCCGGAGGCGAGCTGGTCGGCCAGGGAGCGGGCCCACTTGTACGGGGTGGCCGGGTCGCGGGTGGTGCCGACGACGACGATCGGCGGGGCGCCGGCGGCGGTGATGCGGTGGGGGCGGCCGGTGGCGGGGGTCGGCCAGTAGGTGCAGTTCAGGGCGGCCCAGGCGAGGCCCGCGCCGAAGACGGGGGACGCCTTCTCGAAGGAGGGGACCGCCGCCTCGGCCCCGGCGGGTCCGGTGAAGGAGGCCGGGAGGTCGAGGCAGTTCACGGCGGCGTTGGCGAACATCAGGTTGGCGTAGGAGCCGTCCGGCTCGCGCTCGTAGTAGCTGTCGGCCAGGGCGAGCAGAGCCGAGCCCTCGCCGCCGATGGCCCGGGTCAGCGCCTCCCGCAGCTGCGGCCAGGCCCCCTCGTCGTACATCGCGGCGATCACGCCGGTCGTGGCCAGCGACTCCCCGAGCCTGCGGCTCTCACCGGTCGGCACCGGCTGGGCGTCGACCGTACGGAAGAACGCCTTCAGGTTGTCGGTGGCGGCGGCGACCGACGTCGTGCCGAGCGGGCAGTCGGGCTTCTCGACGCAGTCCGCGGCGAAGGACCGGAACGCGGTCTCGAAGCCCGCCGTCTGGTCACGGTTGAGCTCGACGGCCGGCAGGGAGGGGTCCATCGCCCCGTCCAGGACGAGGCGACCCGCGCGCTCCGGGAACAGCTCGGCATAGGTGGCGCCGAGGAACGTGCCGTAGGAGGCTCCGACATAGGTCAGTTTCCGGTCGCCGACGGCGGCCCGCACGATGTCCATGTCGCGGGCCGTCTCCACCGTGGAGACGTGCGGCAGGATCTTCCCCGAGCGCTTCCCGCACCCCGCCGCGAACGCCTTGAACGAGGTCGTGAGCGCGGCCGTCTCGCGCGCGTCGTCCGGGGTCTGGTCGACCTGGGTGTACGCGTCCATCTGCGGGCCCGTCAGGCACTCGACGGGTTCGCTGCGGGCCACTCCGCGCGGGTCGACGGCGACGATGTCGTAACGGGCGCGGACGGGGGCGGGGTAGCCGATGCCCGCGTAGCCCTGGAGATAACCGACGGCGGAGCCGCCCGGCCCGCCCGGGTTGACCAGCAGCGAGCCGAGGCGCTTGCCCGGGCCCGTGGCCCTGACCCGCGAGACGGCGAGCTTGATCTCGCCGGCGTCCGGACGGGCGTAGTCGAGGGGGGCCCGCAGCGTGGTGCACTCGAACTTCGGCACTCCGCAGTCCCGCCAGACCGGCTTCTGGGCGTAGAACGCCTCCAGGCCGGCGACCGAGGCCCGGGGGGCCGGCGCCGCCCCGGGCGCGGCGGCGTCGCTCCCGCCCGTGCAGCCGGAGAGGATCAGCCCGGCGGCCGCGAGGGCCGTGGCGGACGTACGGAGGAAACGCCTGGAGTCCATGACCGGAGCGTATCCGCACCCGCACGGAGCGTGTCCAATCGGACGTCTTCCTGTGGACAACGGCGGGCGCCGGTCGGGCGCCGCGTGGCCGTCGTCCGGGGTCCTCGGCCGACCACGGCGGGCGTCTCAGCGCCGTCGCCGCGATGCCGGTCGGCGTCGGGGCCCGGATTCCCGGATTCTCAGGTTCGTCGCCACGGGCCGGCCCCCGTCGTCGCGGTGTCAGTCGCGCAGCGCCATGGTCATCGCCTCCACCGCGAGCAGCGGCGCCACGTTGCGCTCCAGGGCGTCGCGGCAGGCGAGCACCGCCTCGATCCGGCGCAGGGTCCGCTCGGGGGTGGTCTCCCGCGCGATCCGCTCCACCGCGTCGCGCACGTCCTCGTTGGCCAGCTGCGTCCTCGCGCGCAACTGCAGCGTCAGCACGTCGCGGTAGAAGGCGGTCAGGTCGGTGAGGGCGAGGTCCAGACTGTCGCGCTGGGTACGCGTCTTGCGCCGCTTCTGACGCTCCTCCAGCTCCTTCATCGCACCGGCGGTACCGCGCGGCATCCGCGAACCCTGCCCGCCGCCGAGCGCGGCCCTCAGCTCCTCGGTCTCCTTGGCGTCGATCTCCTCGGCGACCTCCTTGGCGTCCTCGCCGGCCGCGTCGATCAGCTCCTGGGCGGCCTTGAGGCAGCCTCCGACGTCCCCGACGCGCAGCGGCAGCTTGAGGACGACGGCGCGGCGGGACCGGGCCCGCTCGTCGGTCGCGAGGCGGCGGGCGCGGTCGATGTGGCCCTGGGTGGCCCGGGCGGCGGCCATGGCGGCGGCCGGCTCGACGCCGTCGCGGCGGACGAGGACGTCGGCGACCGCGTCCACCGGTGGTGTGCGCAGGGTCAGGTGCCGGCAGCGGGAGCGGATGGTGGGCAGCACGTCCTCCAGCGAGGGCGCGCAGAGCAGCCAGACCGTGCGCGGCGCGGGCTCCTCGACCGCCTTCAGGATGACGTTACCCGCGCCCTCGGTGAGGCGGTCGGCGTCCTCCAGGACGATCACCTGCCAGCGGCCGCCCGCGGGCGAGAGCTGGGCGCGGCGGACGAGCTCGCGGGTCTCCTTCACACCGATGGAGAGGAGGTCCGTGCGGATCACCTCGACGTCCGCGTGCGTCCCGACGAGGGCGGTGTGGCAGCCGTCGCAGAAGCCGCACCCCGGGGATCCTCCCAGGGCCCGGTCGGGGCTGACGCACTGCAACGCCGCGGCGAAGGCGCGCGCCGCGGTCGCCCGCCCGGAGCCCGGAGGGCCGGTGAACAGCCACGCGTGGGTCATCTTGGAGGCCTCGGGGGCCGGTTCACCGGCGGCATGGGAGGTCACGAGCGCGTCGGCGTCGCGCGCGGCGGCGGCGAGCTGCTCCTCGACCTTCGCCTGTCCGACCAGGTCGTCCCATACGGCCATGTGCCCTCCTCAGGTACGCCCTCCATTGTGGAGCACCCGACTGACACCGGTTCCCGTACGCCCGACCCCTGACGGGCGGGAAGCGGACGGGGGGCTCACGAGGGGGTCCGGCCCCCTCGTGAGCCCCCTCGGAGGCACTCGCGTACACCCGCCCTAGCGGCGGCGGCCCCGGCCGTCGTCCTCGTCGTCGTGCGGGCCGAGCAGCTCGTCCGCCAGGGTCGGCAGGTCGTCGAGCGGCGTCTCCTCCGCCCAGTCGGAGCGGCGGCGCGGCCGGCCCTGCTCGTCGAGCTGCGGGAGTTCACGCGTCCGGTCGTTCGCGCCCTGCGGGTCGGCCGCGGGCCGCTCGTCCCGGAAGAAGCCCGGCGGCACCCGGTCGGCCGAACCGGCGTCCCGTACGGGCGGCAGCACGGCCGTCTCGTCGGCGTCCCGGCGCACCGGCGGCAGCACCGCGGTCTCGTCGGCGTCCCGCACCGGCGGCGGTACGGCGGTCCGGCCGGCGTCCCGCACCGGTCGCAGGACCGTCGTCTCCTCCTCCGGCCGAACGTCCTCCGGCTCCGGCCGGACGATCGGCGTGGGGACGGTGATCTCGTTCGGCGACACCTTCGGCACGGTCTGCGTCACGTCGTCGGGCCGGACGTCGTCGGACCCCGGCTCCTCCGGCCGCACGACCGGCGTCGGGACCGTGACCTCGTTCGGCGACACCTCGGCGGCCTGCCGAGCGGCCTCGCGCGCCGCCCTCGCGGCCTCCGCGTCCCGTGCCGCCTTCTCGCGCGCGGCGACCTGCTCCGCCGCGGCCGCCTCGGCGGCCTCGCGAGCGGCGGCCTCCTGAGCGGCCTTCTCCGCCGCCGCCTCCTGGGCCGCCTTCCGAGCGGCGGCCTGCTCCGCGGCCTCCCGGGCAGCCTTCTCCGCCGCCTCCGCGGCGGCCTTCCGCGCCGCCTCCTCCGCGGCCTTCGCCGCGGCGGCCTCCGCAAGACGCCGGGCCTCCTCGGCCCTGACCAGCGCCTCCTCGGCCTTGCGCTGCTTCTCGCGGCGGCGTTCCTCGGCCTCCTCGCGCAGCCGGGCCTCTTCCTCGGCCTGCTTGCGACGGCGCTCGTCCTCCTCGCGGCGGGCCTTCTCCTCGGCCTCGCGGCGCCTGCGCTCCTCCTCGGCGGCCTGCCTGGCCTCCTCGGCACGCCGACGCGCCTCCGCCGCCTGCCGTTCGGCCTCGCGCTGCCGCGCCTCTTCCTCCTCGCGGCGCTTGCGCTCCTCCTCCTCGGCACGGAGCCGGGCGAGCTGCTCCTGGCGCTCGCGCTCCAGTCGCTCCTCCTCCGCCTTGCGCGCGGCCTCTTCCTCGGCCCGGCGCCTGGCGTCCTCCTCGGCCTTCCGGCGAGCCTCCTCCTGGGCCTTCACCTCGGCCTCGGAGAGCGGAAGCATGCGGTCGAGCCGGTGGCGTACGACGGTGGTGACGGCCTCCGGCTCCTGGCCGGCGTCGACGACGAGGTAACGGCCCGGGTCGCCCGCGGCCAGCGCGAGGAAACCGGCCCGCACGCGCGCGTGGAACTCCGGCGGCTCCGACTCCAGCCGGTCCGGCGCCTCGGTGAACCGTTCCCGCGCCGTCTCCGGCGCGACGTCGAGCAGCACCGTCAGGTGCGGGACGAGACCGCCGGTCGCCCAGCGGTTGATCCGGGCGATCTCGGTCGGCGACAGGTCGCGCCCGGCGCCCTGGTAGGCCACGGACGAATCGATGTACCGGTCGGAGATCACCACCGCGCCCCGCTCCAGGGCGGGCTTGACCAGCGAGTCGACGTGCTCGGCGCGGTCGGCGGCGTACAGCAGCGCCTCGGCGCGGTTCGAGAGCCCGGCCGAGGAGACGTCGAGCAGGATCGAGCGGAGCCGCTTGCCGATCGGGGTGGCCCCGGGCTCGCGGGTGACGACGACCTCGTGGCCCTTGGCCCGGATCCACTCGGCGAGCGCCTTCGCCTGCGTGGACTTGCCGGCTCCGTCGCCGCCCTCCAGGGCGATGAAGAAGCCGGTCGAGGCAGGCGCCTGCACGGGGTCGGCGCCCCGTAGCGCGTCGCGCAGATCACGCCGCAGCGGTACGCCGGCGCGGTCGTCGGTCTTGGCGAGGACCAGGGCGGCGACCGGCAGCAGCAGCGCGCCGGCCAGCATCAGGGTGAAGGCTGCGCCGCCGTGCGCGAAGACGAAGTCGCCCGAGGCGAGCCGGTGCGGGCCGATCGCGGCGGCGAGCAGCGGCGCTCCGAGCGCGCCGGCCGCCATGGCGACCCGGACGACCGCCTGGAGGTGCTCGGTCATCCGGGGGCGGCGGGCCTCCTCCGTCTCCTGGTCGAGGAGGGTGTGGCCGGTGTGGGCGGCGACGCCCCCCGCGTATCCGACGAGGACGGCGAGGAGCAGCACCGTCGCGGTGTCCGGCACGAGGCCCGTCGCGAGCAGCGCGATGCCGGTGACGGTGATCGCGAGGGCGAGGAGCCGGCGCCGGGACAGCGCGGGGACGACGGAGCCGCCGGTGCGGATGCCGACGGCGGTGGCGCCGCTCAGCGCGAGGATGAGGAGCGCGAAGGTGACGGGGCCGCCGGCGAGGTCGTGGGCGTGCAGGACGGCGACGGCCGCCGCGGCGGTGACGGCACCGGCGACGGTGGCGCAGGCGAGGACGAACAGCGGGACGGCGCCCGTGCGTCCCTTCTCCGCGGCGGGCCGGCGCAGGCCCTCCAGGGGCGAGCGCGGCCGCGGGGTCTGTCCGCCGGGCAGTTCCATGACGTACAGCACGGAGACGGAGGCGGCGAAGAGGCCGGCGGCGACGTACGAGCCGAGTGCGGCCTGGTGCCGCGAGAACCAGTCGATGCCGGTGGCGAGCAGGTTCCCGATCAGCGTCGCGACGAGCAGCACGGCGGCCGCCGCCGGGACCGCGAGGAACCCGGTCCGCAGCGAGAGCCGGCGCAGCGCGTCCATGTGGTCCGGCAGCGGCCGGACGGCTGCGCCCTCCGGCGGCGGCGCGGGCAGCAGCGCGGGGGCCGCGCCCTCCCGGGCGATGGTCCACAGCCGCTCGGCCGCGCCGGTGACGAAGACGGTCCCGAGCACGAACCACAGGGCCTTGTCCGGTGTCCACACGATCCACAGCGGCGCGACCACCAGCAGCGCGACCCGCAGCCCGTCGGCGCCGATCATGGTCCAGCGGCGGTCGAGCGGGCCCGCGGGCCCGGTCAGCGCGGTGAGCGGACCCAGGAGTACGGCCCCGAACAGCACGGTGGCCAGGAGTCTCGCGCCGACGACGGCGGCGACGGCGAACGCGGCCCCCCGGTAGCCGCCGCCGAGGGCGCCCTCGGAGACGGCGGCCTGATACCCCAACAGCACCAGGACGAGGAGGGCGAGGGCGTCGCCCGTACTCCCGGCCAACTGCGCGCTCCACAAGCGTCGCAAGGGCTGATGGCGAAGAAGGGCGCGTACGGCACGCTCGCGGGAGTCCGCGACAAGGGCGACGTCGGAGTCTGGCTGCTCTGCTCGCGTCATCCGTCCACCCTATCCGGACGCCTTCACTCCCCGTGGCCTCCACCCGAACAAACGTCGGGGGAGGGGACGGTCGCTTCGTGAGGAACGGACCGGTCGGCCCCGCCCCAGGAGCGGGCGGGAGACACACCGGCCCGGCCCTCGCCCCGCGACCACCCGCGCACCGCACCGCCCCGGTCCCACCCCGGAAACGCCCAAGGGGCCGAGGTCTCCGG
>NZ_JBFASK010000001.1:138413-142091 GCF_040677675.1 Streptomyces sp. NPDC053755
GTCCCCACCCCGGAAACGCCCAAGGGGCCGAGGTCTCCGTCCCGGCCTCGGAAACGCCCAAGGGGCCGAGGTCTCCGTCCCCACCCCGGAAACGCCCAAGGGGCCGAGGTCTCCGTCCCGGCCTCGGAAACGTCGAAGGGGCGGAGGTCCGCGCCCCCGCCCCTTCGTGGCGATCGATCGGTTCGCGCCCGCGGGCGCTACTCCGGCTTCGCCGCCGTCGTCGTCTTCTTCGTCGCGGTCTTCTTCGCCGCGGCCGACGCCGTCGTCGTCTTCTTCGCCGTCGTCGTCTTCTTGGCCGCGGTCTTCTTCGTGGCCGCCTTCTTCGCGGGCGTCGCCTTCTTCGCCGCCGTCTTCTTGGCCGGCGCCTTCTTGGCGGCCTTCTTCGCCGGGCCCTTGGCCCGCTTCTCCGCGAGGAGCTCGAAGCCGCGCTCCGGCGTGATCGTCTCGACGCTGTCGTCGGTCCGCAGGGTCGCGTTCGTCTCGCCGTCGGTGACGTACGGGCCGAAGCGCCCGTCCTTCACGACGACCGGCTTCTCGCTCACCGGGTCGACGCCCAGCTCCTTCAGCGGCGGCTTGGCCGCCGCCCGGCCACGCTGCTTGGGCTGCGCGTAGATCGCGAGCGCCTCGTCCAGCGTGATCGTGAAGAGCTGCTCCTCGTCCGTCAGCGACCGCGAGTCCGTGCCCTTCTTCAGGTACGGGCCGTAGCGGCCGTTCTGCGCCGTGATCTCGACGCCTTCCGCGTCCGTGCCCACCACGCGCGGCAGGGACATCAGCTTGAGCGCGTCCTCGAGGGTCACGGTGTCGAGGGCCATGGACTTGAAGAGCGAGGCGGTCCGCGGCTTCACCGCGTTCTTGCCGGTCTTCGGGGTGTCCTCGGGCAGGATCTCGGTGACGTACGGGCCGTACCGGCCGTCCTTCGCCACGATCCGGTTGCCGCTGACCGGGTCGACGCCGAGTTCGAAGTCGCCGCTCGGCTTGGCGAAGAGCTCTTCCGCGTAGGCGACGGTCAGCTCGTCCGGAGCCAGGTCCTCGGGGACGTCCGCCCGCTGGTGCCCCTCGGAGTCCTTCTCGCCGCGCTCGACGTACGGGCCGTAGCGGCCGACGCGCAGCATGACACCGTCGCCGACCGGGAAGGAGGAGATCTCCCGGGCGTCGATCGCGCCGAGGTCGGTCACCAGCTCCTTCAGACCACCGAGGTGGTCCCCGTCGCCGTTGCCGGCGTCGGCGGCGCCGCCGGACGCCGCGTCCTGGCTGCCCTCGCCGAAGTAGAAGCGCTTCAGCCACGGGACGGCCTGGGCCTCGCCCCGCGCGATGCGGTCGAGGTCGTCCTCCATCCGGGCCGTGAAGTCGTAGTCGACGAGCCGGCCGAAGTGCTTCTCCAGCAGGTTGACGACGGCGAAGCTCAGGAAGGACGGCACGAGGGCCGTGCCCTTCTTGAAGACGTAGCCGCGGTCCAGGATCGTGCCGATGATGGACGCGTACGTCGACGGGCGGCCGATCTCGCGCTCTTCGAGCTCCTTGACCAGCGAGGCCTCGGTGTAGCGGGCCGGCGGCTTGGTCGCGTGGCCGTCCGCGGTGATCTCCTCGGCGGACAGCGCGTCGCCCTCGGCGACCTGCGGCAGCCGGCGCTCTCGGTCGTCCAGCTCCGCGTTGGGGTCGTCCGCCCCCTCCACGTACGCCTTCATGAAGCCGTGGAAGGTGATCGTCTTGCCCGAGGCGCTGAACTCCGCGTCGCGGCCGTCGGCGGCCCGGCCGCCGATCTTCACGGTGACCGAGTTGCCGGTCGCGTCCTTCATCTGGGACGCGACCGTCCGCTTCCAGATCAGCTCGTAGAGCCGGAACTGGTCACCGGTGAGGCCGGTCTCCGCCGGAGTGCGGAAACGATCACCCGAAGGACGAATCGCCTCGTGCGCCTCCTGGGCGTTCTTGACCTTGCCCGCGTAGACCCGCGGCTTCTCCGGCAGGTAGTCGGCGCCGTACAACTGCGTGACCTGCGCCCGGGCAGCGGCGACGGCCGTGTCCGAGAGGATCGTGGAGTCCGTACGCATGTACGTGATGAAGCCGTTCTCGTACAGCTTCTGGGCGACCTGCATGGTCGCCTTGGCCCCGAAGCCCAGCTTGCGGCTCGCCTCCTGCTGGAGGGTGGTGGTCCGGAACGGGGCGTACGGGGAGCGGCGGTACGGCTTCGACTCGACCGAGCGCACGCTGAACGAGGTCTCGGCCAGCGCCGCGGCGAGGGCCCGGGCGTTCTGCTCGTCGAGGTGGAGCACCTGCTCGGACTTCAGCCGCCCGTCCGCGCCGAAGTCACGGCCCTGGGCGACCCGCCGCCCGTCGACCGTCGCCAGGCGGGCGACCAGCGACGACGGGTCGGAGGCGTCACCGGCGCGGCCGGTGGAGAACGTGCCGGTCAGGTCCCAGTACTCGGCGGAACGGAAGGCGATGCGCTCGCGCTCCCGCTCGACGACGAGGCGGGTGGCGACGGACTGCACACGGCCCGCGGACAGGCCGCGCATGACCTTCTTCCACAGGACCGGCGAGACCTCGTAGCCGTAGAGCCGGTCGAGGATGCGGCGGGTCTCCTGCGCGTCGACCATGCGCTTGTTCAGCTCGCGCGGGTTGGCGACGGCGGCCTGGATCGCGTCCTTGGTGATCTCGTGGAAGACCATCCGGTGGACCGGGACCTTGGGCTTCAGGACCTCGAGGAGGTGCCACGCGATGGCTTCGCCCTCGCGGTCCTCATCGGTGGCGAGGAAGAGTTCGTCGACCCCGGCCAGCTGCTCCTTGAGCTTCCTGACCTGGGCCTTCTTGTCGGCGTTGACGACGTAGATCGGCTGGAAGTCGTGCTCGACGTCGACTCCGAGGCGGCGCACCTCGCCGGTGTACTGCTCCGGCACCTCGGCCGCGCCGCTGGGGAGGTCGCGGATGTGCCCGACGCTCGCCTCGACGACGTATCCGGGGCCGAGGTAGCCCTTGATCGTCTTCGCCTTGGCAGGCGACTCGACGATGACGAGTCGGCGGCCGCCCTGTGCGGTCTCGCTGGTCGGGGACAACTTCGCTCTTCTCTCCGGTCGACGCTCGGTGGCACGTACGCGTGTACGGCACTGGCCCTGGCACACACGGCAGCTGCACGTCACGGTGACGCTGACGCTGTCGTCGCTGCGGAGTGTGACGGTACAACCCGCCCCCGTGTCAAACGGCGAAAGCCCGCAACGGCCACTCGAACGGTAACCCGACTCCTGGCATTCCTGCCGCCCGGACCTCCGGCCGGGCGGGGCGGGGCGCGCTCAGAGGCGGCCGAAGCACCAGACCCCGAGAAGAAGGAAGACGGCTCCGAAGAGGGTGGTGAGGACGGCCGCCGTGCCCGGCGCGACTCCGTGCGCCACGGGCTCGCGCTGGAGCACCCGCGTCCCCGTCCACAGCAGCAGCGCGGCCCCGAACAGCGCGAACGCCGTCCCGGCGAAGATCGCAGGCCCGCTCTCCATGCCCGTACCCCGTTCGTCCGTCATGCCCCGGTCATCCCTTCGCAGAGGCTGGCACCTTCCGGCGTCGAGGGCGCGAATTCCGGGTGAACGGCGCGGGCGCGGCCGCCCCGGTTCACGAAGATGGCCGGTACTGAACGACTCCCGGCCGATCGGAGCGGCCGCGGGACGGCTGACGGGGACGGGTTCGTCACATCGC
>NZ_JBFASK010000001.1:142189-206215 GCF_040677675.1 Streptomyces sp. NPDC053755
GCCCCGAACGGACGGCCCGGCGGTGACGCCCGGCCTCCGTCCGGTCGGCCGTCCGGCCGGAAAGTGCGGACGATCGGAGCGGGTGCCGAGCGCCTCCCCGGGACGGGTTCGTCACATCGCCCCGAACGGACGGCCCGGCGGTGACGCCCGGCCTCCGTCCGGTCGGCCGTCCGGAGAACCGGAGAACGTGAGCAGCGCCACGGCGGGCACCGCGGACAACCGCGGACTCGGAGGAGAGCAGCGCCGCCCCGTGTCCGACGCGCAGGGGCGCGGCGGCTCGGTCGTCAGGAGCGGCCCGGACGTCTCCGCGGACACGCGGAAGGCGGAAGCCACCGGGTCGGCGGCGCCACCGGGGTGGAACCGGTCGTCGGCGAGGCACGGCCCCGGCCCGGGGGAAGCCGAACAGGAGACCCGGTTCGACGGCCTGACCAGCGGAGTTGCCGTGTTCGAGGGCTGGGCCGTCCAGGGGGCCGGGCAGGGCCGGAGGTCGCGTAGCACGCCACGGCGAGCGGGCGGCCGGCCGGAAACGGAACCGGTCCGCGCCGGCGAGCCCCCCACCGGCCGCCGCGAGGCCCGCCGACCGGCGTCCTCAGGGCAGGCACCGCTGGATCAGCCGCCGGATCAGGCGCCCCCGCCCTCGCCGACGGGCAGCAGGAAGCCCTCCTCCACGAGGAGCCGGATCGCCTGGGGGGTGCGGTCCCGCAGCAGCACCGGGTCCTCGCCCGTCAACTGCCCGATCGCGTCCAGGATCCGGCCCGCGCTGAGCGAACCGTCGCAGACGCCCGCGAAGCCGGCCCCGACGTGGTCCACCCTGGTCGCGCGCCGCATGCCGCGGTTCTGACGCAGCACCACGTGCTCCGGGTCCTCCGCGCCCGGAAGCCCGACCTGCTCCTGCACGACCTCGGGGGCGAGGACGAAGTGCTCGGCGAGCAGGGCGGCGTCGTCCCGGGTCCGCAGATAGTCCCGGCGCTCGAAGTGGGCCCGTACGGCGTCGCCCAGCGGCTGCTCGACCGGGTGCGGCCATTCCTCCAGCACGATCGACGGCTCCACGGCGCCGGAGGCCACGGCGGCGTTCTTGCGCAGGGTGATCCAGCCGAAGCCGACGGCCTTGGTCCCGCGGGCCTCGAACTCGTCCAGCCACGCCTCGTACAGCTCGGTGTACCGCCGCGGATCCTCGCGGTGGTCGCCGCTGTCCCGCAGCCACAGCTCGGCGTACTGGGTGATGTCCTGGACCTCGCGCTGCACGATCCACGCGTCACAGCCGCGCGGCACCCAGGATCGCAGCCGGTCCTGCCACTCCTCCCCCTCGACGTGCTGCCAGTTGGCGAGGAACTGGGCGTATCCCCCGTCGTTGAGGCGCTCCCCGGCCTCCTGCACGAGCGTGCGGCACAGGTCGTCGCCGCCCATCCCGCCGTCGCGGTAGGTCAGCCGGGCGCCGGGGGAGATGACGAACGGCGGGTTGGAGACGATCAGGTCGTACGTGTCGCCGTCGACGGGCTCGAAGAGGGAGCCCTGGAGCAGTTCGGCCTCGCGCGCGCCGGAGAGGGCGAGCGTGAGCCGGGTGAAGTCGAGGGCGCGCGGGTTCAGGTCGGTCGCGGTGACCAGGGTGGCGTGCTGGGAGGCGTGCAGGGCCTGGATCCCGGAGCCGGTACCGAGGTCGAGCGCGGAGGCGACCGGCGTACGGACGGTGATTCCGGCGAGCGTCGTGGAGGCGCCGCCGACGCCGAGGACGACCCCTTCGTCCTTCCTGCCGATGCCGCCGGCGCCGCCGACCGCGCAGCCCAGGTCGGAGACGATGAACCAGTCCTCGCCCTCGGGCCCGCCGTACGGCCGTACGTCGACGGTCGCCCGGATCCCGCCGTCCGCCTCCTCGATCCAGCCGTCGGCCAGCGCCTCCTTCAGCGGCAGCGCGGCGGCGGCCCGCTCGCCGGGGACGGAGCCCTGGAGCAGGAAGAGCCGCACGAGCGTCTCCAGCGGGGAGTCGCCGCGGGTGGCGCGCAGCGCGGGCACGGTCTCGCTGCGGGCGAGGGCGGCGTAGGCGGGGGCGCCGAGGAGCTCGAGCAGCCCGTCGGCGGTGAAGTCGGCGGCGAGCAGCGCCTCGCGCAGTCGGGCGGCGTGCGCGGGCACCGGAAGGCTGGTGGTCAGGCTGGTCGTACTCACCCGCCCATTGTGACCGCCCCCACCGACAATCCTCACGCCCGGCGGCACGCGCGTGGCGCTTCCCGGTCCCTGACTCGCGGCCGACGACCGGGGGCGGGAGCCGCTCGGGACCGCCGGTCGCGGTGGCACCCGGGAGAACGGCCGGGCGCGGCACCGGACATGCGGGAGCCGATCCGGAACGGAGCCGGTACCGGCCCGGACATGAGCGAGCCGGGCCGGAACGGGGCGGGTACAGCCCCCGCGTTCCGGCCCGGCTCGACTCCGTCGGACCTCCGCGCTGCCGGACCTCCGCGCCGCCGGGCCTCCGCGCTGCCGGACCTTCGGACATCTGCGGTCCTTCGCGCTGCCGGACCTTCGAACGTCACCGGTCCTCCGCGCTCGGCTCCCCGCTCTCGCCGCTCCCCGCTCTCGCCGCTCCGCGCTCTCGCTACTCCGCGCTCTTGCTCGCGGTCGCCGACGGCTTGGCCGTCGTCGCCGCCGTGGCGGCCGGCTTCGAGGGCTTCGAGCCTGGCTTCGCGGCCGGCGTCGAGGGCTTCGCCTTCTGGCAGCCGGGCTGCTTCGCCATCGCCGTGCCCAGCTCACCGCCCTGCAGCTTCGCCAGCGCGTCCTGGTCCATCTTCTCGATCTTCTTCAGACCGTCGGCGACGCCCTGCAGCCCGTCCGCGAACTTCTGCTGGTTGTTCGGGTCGAGCGCGTCGACCTGCTTCTTCAGTCCCTCGTACGCCACCGCGGTCGCGTTGAGTTCCTTGATCGCGTCCTGCTGGACCTTCTCGCCGTTGTCGACGGGCGGCGCACCGGCCCCTTCGATGGCCTTGGCGAGCGCCCGGTCGGCGTCGGCGATGTCCTGGAACGCCTTCGAGTCGGCGGCCTGGATGTCGGCGGGCTTTCCGTCCGCCGCCGTCGAGATGATCAGCTGCTGGGCGTCGGCCCGCTTCTGGATCTGGGGCTTCGCCTGGTCGCAGACCGTCTTGGCCCAGTCGTTTACCTTGTCGCCGTCGTCGCTGCACCCGGACAGCGCGAGTACCAGTACCGCGCCGCCGGACAGTGCGGCCGCAAGCTTCTTGTTCACCGGATCGGTCCCTTCCAAGGCTCTCGGCCCCGGAACATACACGCCAAGCGGGCGACATCCACCTTTCGTGGTACCGGTTCATCCCGTATTGCAGCCTTTTGCACCAAGGGAGACACGCCTCACGTCCGCACGCCAAAAGGCGGACGGCACGTCAGGACATGCCGCCCGCCTTCTCCTTGACCAGGTATTACGGAACGAGGGGCGCGCTCGAAGGGGTGTCCGACCGGTCTCCGGCGTTGTCTTCGTCACCCATCGCCACCGAACGCCGCTTGGAGACGTAGACCGCGCCGACGATGACGGCGATCGCGAGGACCGCGATCAGCGTCCGCAGTCCGGCGCTCGCGTCGTCGCCGAAGCTGAACTGCACCACGGCCGGCGCGATCAGCAGGGCGACCAGGTTCATCACCTTCAGCAGGGGATTGATCGCAGGTCCCGCGGTGTCCTTGAACGGGTCGCCGACGGTGTCCCCGATGACGGTCGCGGCATGGGCGTCGCTGCCCTTGCCGCCGTGGTGGCCGTCCTCGACGAGTTTCTTGGCGTTGTCCCACGCCCCGCCGGAGTTGGCCAGGAAGACGGCCATCAGCGCACCCGTGCTGATGGCCCCCGCGAGGTAGGCGCCGAGGGCGCCGACGCCGAGGGAGAAGCCGACCGCGATCGGGGCCAGCACGGCGAGCAGCCCGGGCGTGGCGAGTTCGCGCAGCGCGTCCTTGGTGCAGATGTCGACGACGCGCCCGTACTCGGGCTGCTCGGAGTAGTCCATGATCCCCGGGTGTTCGCGGAACTGCCTCCGCACCTCGTAGACGACCGCTCCCGCCGACCTGGACACGGCGTTGATCGCGAGTCCGGAGAACAGGAACACGACCGCGGCACCGAGGATCAGCCCGAAGAGGTTGTTGGGCTGGGAGATGTCCATGACGAGGTTCGTCTCGGTGGCCCTGGCCCCGACCTCGGCGACCGACGTGGCGATCGCGTCCCGGTAGGAGCCGAAGAGGGCGGCGGCCGCCAGGACGGCGGTCGCGATGGCGATGCCCTTGGTGATCGCCTTGGTGGTGTTGCCGACGGCGTCGAGGTCGGTGAGGACCTGCGCGCCCGCGCCCTGGACGTCGCCGGACATCTCGGCGATGCCCTGGGCGTTGTCCGAGACCGGGCCGAAGGTGTCCATGGCGACGATCACGCCGACGGTCGTGAGCAGCCCGGTGCCGGCCAGGGCGACCGCGAAGAGCGCCAGCATGATGGAGGTGCCGCCGAGCAGGAAGGCGCCGTAGACGCCGAGCCCGATGAGCAGGGCGGTGTAGACGGCGGACTCCAGACCGATGGAGACGCCCGCGAGGACGACGGTGGCGGGGCCGGTCAGCGAGGACTTGCCGATGTCCCTGACGGGGCGCCGGGAGGTCTCGGTGAAGTAGCCGGTGAGCTGCTGGATGAGCGCGGCCAGGACGATGCCGATGGCGACGGCGACGAGCGCGAGGACCCGCGGGTCGCCTTCGTGGGCCTGGATCCCGGGCTCCGTGACGCCCTTGAGGTCGGCGTAGGAGGAGGGCAGGTAGACGAAGACGGCGACGGCGACGAGTGCGAGGGAGATCACCGCGGAGATGAAGAATCCGCGGTTGATGGCGCTCATTCCGCTGCGGTCGGCGCGCCGCGGGGCGACCGCGAAGATGCCGATCATCGCGGTTACCACGCCGATCGCCGGGACGATCAGCGGAAAGGCGAGGCCGAGGTCGCCGAAGGCCGCCTTGCCGAGGATGAGGGCGGCGACCAGCGTCACCGCGTACGACTCGAAGAGGTCGGCGGCCATGCCGGCGCAGTCTCCGACGTTGTCGCCCACGTTGTCGGCGATGGTGGCGGCGTTGCGCGGGTCGTCCTCGGGGATGCCCTGCTCGACCTTGCCGACGAGGTCGGCGCCGACGTCGGCGGCCTTGGTGAAGATGCCGCCGCCGACACGCATGAACATGGCGATGAGGGCGGCGCCCAGGCCGAAGCCCTCCAGGACCTTGGGCGCGTCGGCGGCGTAGACCAGGACGACGCAGGAGGCGCCGAGCAGGCCGAGGCCCACGGTGAACATGCCGACCACTCCGCCCGTACGGAAAGCGATCTTCATCGCCTTGTGCGAGACGGCCGTCAGATCCTTTTCCGGTTCGCCCGGCGCCGGGGTGGCCTCACGCGCGGCGGCGGCCACGCGCACATTCGCCCGTACGGCGAGCCGCATACCGATGTATCCGGTGGTCGCGGAGAAAAGCGCACCCACCAGGAAGAAGAGGGAGCGCCCGGCGCGCTGCGACCAGTCGTCGGCCGGGAGCAGCATCAGCAGGAAGAACACGACGACGGCGAAGATCGCCAGAGTGCGCAGCTGCCGCGCGAGATAGGCATTCGCGCCTTCCTGTACGGCGGCCGCGATCTTCTTCATCGCGTCGGTGCCCTCACCTGCGGAGAGCACCTGGCGGACCAGGAGCTGGGCGACGAGCAGGGCCGCGAGCGCGACGGCCGCGATGACGATCACGATCGTCCGGTTTCCGTCGGTGAGTACCGCTGCGGCGAGAGAAGTGGGGTGTCCGGCCAGTTCTGGGTTGAAGAGCCCCGCCATTCGTCCTCCTTGACGTTGCGAGCTCAAGATGTGGACGGATTGTAGGGAGCGGAACCCGATCAAAACAGGGCGCCGCAAATGGAATTCCCCATTGCCTCACTCTTCCCCACCGGAAGCAGTAATGGGGCAAAAGCATGAACACATGATCCATGATCTAGAGAAATGAAAAGAGGCCCTGCTCAGCAGGGCCTCTTTTTCGGTTCTCGCCGCTTCAGGGAAGCACGGCCGTCGCGGTCGTCGGCCAGCTCATGCGGATCACTCCGCCCTGCTCGCCGGCGCTCACCTCGACGTCGTCGACGAGCCCGCGGATGACCGCGAGGCCCATCTCGTCCTCGCCGTCCGGGTCCTCGAACTCCTCGACCGGCGCCTCCGACCGCGCGCCGGGGACACCGGCGGCGTCGGCCGCCGCCACCCCCGCGCCCGGCACCTCGTCGCCGACCTCGATGGAGAAGCTCTTCTCCTCCTCGGTCAGCACGACGCGGACGGGGGTGGTCACACCATGGCCGCGGTGCAGCCCGACCGCCCGGGAGCACGCCTCGCCGACGGCGAGTCTGACCTCGTCGAGAACCGCCTCGTCGACCCCGGCCCGGCGCGCCACCGCGGCCGCCACCAAGCGGGCCGTGCGGACGTGCTCGGGCTGGGCGCTGAAGCGGAGTTCAACGGTGGCCATGCGGTCCCCCTAGGAACGATGGACGGGCAACTCGGAGGACCGGGCCTGGCCGGCCCGGCTCTCCTCGACCTTCTTCCGACCTCAGTCGGTGGCGTTGACGGCCTCGTCGACCGTGGTGTGGATGGGGAACACCTTGGTCAGGCCGGTGATCCGGAAAATCTTGAGAATGCGCTCCTGGTTGCAGACCAGGCGCAGCGAGCCCTCATGCGCGCGCACGCGCTTCAGGCCACCCACCAGCACGCCGAGGCCGGTCGAGTCGAGGAAGTCCACGCCCTCCATGTCGACAACCAGGTGGTAGCTGCCGTCGTTCACCAACTCGACCAACTGCTCGCGCAGCTTGGGCGCGGTATACACATCAATCTCGCCACCGACCTCGACGACCGTACGGTCGCCACTCGGGCCGGACACATTGCGAGTCGACAGGGACAGGTCCACGGATCCTCCAGCACCTTGCTATCGAGCGGTCGCCCCTCGGGTCTCCCGGGCGGAGTCGGGGGACGGATCGCCAGCCGCGATGGCATTCAATCACTTACCAGCAGCCATGCACGACGCCTTGGGAGCATTGTCCGTCACGCCAGTGACACACTCGGTGCCGATGGCCAAGAATCACCGCCCCAGTGGACCCGCTGAAAGCACGGGCAGTCGCCCGTCTCCCGGCGTGGTCCTCGACCGGCTCACCCAGGGCGAGAGCCGGGCAGCGCGCATCACTCATACGGAGCACTTGCCCGCCCGGGCGGGTCGCCATGCCGTCTGGCCGCATCGCATCCGTACGGAAGTGATCAGCGCGATCCAGGCGGCCGGCATCGAGCACCCCTGGGCCCACCAGGCAGAGGCCGCCGAGCGGGCCCTGGACGGCGAATCCGTGGTGATCGCCACCGGCACGGCGTCGGGCAAGTCCCTGGCCTACCTCACCCCGGTCCTCTCCGCCCTCCTGGACGGCTCCGAGGCCGCGAACGGGCGCGGCACCACCGCCCTCTACCTCGCCCCCACCAAGGCCCTCGCAGCCGACCAGCGGCGCGCCGTACGAGAGCTGGCCGCCCCGCTCGGCAACCGGATCCGGCCTGCCGTCTACGACGGCGACACGCCGGTCGAGGAACGCGAGTGGGTCCGCCAGTACGCGAACTACGTCCTGACCAACCCCGACATGCTGCACCGGGGCATACTTCCCGGCCACCCCAGGTGGTCCTCCTTCCTGCGCTCCCTGCGCTACGTCGTGATCGACGAGTGCCACACCTACCGGGGCGTCTTCGGCTCCCACGTCGCCCAGGTGCTGCGCCGGCTGCGCCGCGTCTGCGCCCGCTACGGCGCGGACCCCGTCTTCCTCCTCGCCTCCGCGACCTCCGCCGAGCCCGCCGTGGCGGCCGGACGGCTGACCGGACTGCCGGTCTCGGAGGTCTCCGACGACGCCTCCCCGCGCGGCGAGCTGGTCTTCGCCCTCTGGGAGCCCCCGCTGACGGAGCTCCACGGCGAACAGGGCGCCCCGGTGCGCCGCACGGCCACCGCCGAGACGGCGGACCTGCTGACCGACCTGGCCGTGCAGGGCGTCCGCTCCGTCGCCTTCGTCCGCTCCCGGCGCGGCGCGGAGCTGATCTCCGTCATCGCCCAGGAACGCCTCGCCGAGGTCGACCGCTCCCTGGCCCGCCGGGTGGCCGCCTACCGGGGCGGCTACCTGCCCGAGGAGCGCCGTGCCCTGGAACGCGCCCTGCACTCCGGGGAGCTCCTCGGCCTGGCCGCCACGACCGCCCTGGAGCTCGGCGTGGACGTCTCCGGCCTCGACGCCGTCCTGATCGCCGGCTACCCCGGCACCCGCGCCTCCCTGTGGCAGCAGGCGGGCCGGGCCGGGCGCTCCGGGGAAGGCGCCCTGGCGATCCTTGTCGCCCGCGACGACCCGCTGGACACCTTCCTGGTCCACCACCCCGAGGCGCTCTTCCGGCAGCCGGTCGAGTCGACCGTCCTGGACCCCGACAACCCCTACGTGCTCGCCCCCCATCTGTGCGCGGCCGCCGCGGAGCTTCCGCTGACCGACTCCGACCTGGCGCTCTTCGGTCCGGCCGCCCCCGACCTGCTGCCCCAGCTGGAGGCCGCCGGGCTGCTGCGCCGGCGTACCGGCGGCTGGTACTGGACCCGCAGGGAGCGGGCCGCCGATCTGACCGACATCCGCGGCGGCGGCGGCAGCCCGGTGCAGATCGTGGAGGCCGCCACCGGCCGCCTCCTCGGCACGGTCGACGAGGCCGCCTCCCACACCGCCGTCCACGACGGCGCCGTCCACCTCCACCAGGGCCGCACCTACCTGGTGAAGCACCTGGACCTGAAGGACTCGGTGGCGCTGGTCGAGGAGGCCTCCCCGCCGTACTCGACGACCGCCCGCGACACCACCGCCATCTCCGTCCTGGAGACCGACACCGAGATCCCCTGGGGCGCGGGCCGGCTCTGCTTCGGCTCCGTCGAAGTCACCAACCAGGTCGTCTCCTTCCTGCGCCGCCGTCTGATCACCGGCGAGGTGCTCGGCGAGACCAAGCTCGACCTGCCGCCCCGCACCCTGCGCACCCGGGCCGTGTGGTGGACGGTCACCGAGGACCAGCTCGACGCCGCCCGGATCAACCCGGAGATCCTCGGCGGCGCCCTGCACGCCGCGGAGCACGCCTCGATCGGCATGCTGCCGCTCTTCGCCACCTGCGACCGCTGGGACATCGGCGGGGTCTCGGTCCCGCTGCACCCCGACACCCTGCTGCCGACCGTCTTCGTGTACGACGGCCATCCGGGTGGCGCGGGCTTCGCCGAGCGGGCCTTCCACACCGCTCGGGAGTGGCTGACGGCCACCCGCGAGGCGATCGCCTCCTGCGAGTGCGAGGCCGGCTGCCCGTCCTGCATCCAGTCCCCCAAGTGCGGCAACGGCAACGACCCGCTCCACAAGCGCGGTGCCGTCCGGCTCCTCACGGAACTGCTCCGGGAAGCCCCGGCAGCGCCTCCGGGGGCCCCGCCCGCGCCCTGACCGACGGGGCGTACGGCCCCAGCCGCGCCGACGCCGTCACGTCGGCGACGTCGCCCCGCACCGAGCAGCGCAGGATCTCGGCCCCCTGGGCGGCCGCCACCCGGGCCGCGGCGGCGCAGGCTGCCTCCTCGCCCCACAGCGCCCGGTCGGCAGCGGCGAGGGCTGCCAGATCCGCGGCCCCGCCCGCCCGGTGCCGCGCCGCCACCGCCTGGCCCAGGGCCAGCACGGCCCCGAACACGACGCACAGGACACAGGCCGCGAACGCGGTCCACACGGTCGCCACCCCCCGATCGCCCCCGGCGGGGCCACACCGCCCGCACCCCGGGCCCCTCGCCATGCGAGCCGCCCATACGCGGCCGGCGCCGGAGGCCCCCCGGCCGAGCACGAGGTCCCGCACCCCGCGGGCCACCGACCACCGGCCGGCATGCACCGGACCCCGCCGCCCTTCGACGAGGCCCCTCATCGCGCGGGCCACCGACCACCGGCCGGCATGCACCGGACCCCGCCGCCCTTCCACGAGGCCCCTCACGACGCACCCCGCACCGGTGTGTCTCTCCCCGGGGCCATAGGCCGTGCCGTCCTGCCGGTGGTGTCCCCGGTGGTGTCCGGGAAGGCGTCCTGGAGCGTGTCCTCGGCGAGCGCCGCGGCTTCGGCGTGCAGCGTGAGGCCCATCCCGCCCGGCCCGGGGGCCGGCGCCCGCACGGTCACCCGCCACAGCTCCCCGGAGCGCGCCACGGCCACCGTGGCGCCTTCCGGGGCCGCTGCCCGGGCGGCGGTCTCGGCCACCGCCACCGGCTCGGAGCGGGCTACGGCCCGTGCCCCGGCCCTCGCCGCGTCCACGCACTGGATCTGCGCCGCGGCCGCGGCGAGCGCCCAGACCAGAGCCACGGTGAAGGCCACCAAGGCGGGCAGGGCCATCGCCGCCTCCACCGTCACCGACCCCCGGTCCTGGCACTCGTCACGGTCCAAGCCGCGGTCCCGGTCACGGTCACGCGAGAGGCACCCGCCCCCGCGCCGGTCACGGTCACGCGAGAGGCACCCGCCCCCGCACCGGTCCCGGTCACGCAAGAGGCACCCGCCCCCGCGCCGCTCCTCCCGGCCCTTCCCGGGCCTCTGGTCCTCCAGGGACTTCCGCCCCTGCGGCCAGTCCCCGCCCAGGAACTCCCGGTGCTTCACGGAGCCCCGGTCAGAACGGCGCATCGAGCGCCTTCCCGACCACCGACTCCAGCGCCGCCGAGACCGATCCGCTGGTCACGATCTTGTACAGCACGGCGGCGAAGGCCGCCGCCGCGATCGTCCCCATCGCGTACTCGGACGTGGTCATCCCCGCGTCCGAACGGGCGGCCTTCCGGGCCCGCCACCAGGTCCGAAGGGCCGTCATGCCCGGCCCGCTCTCGCCGTTCCTCGTGTTCTTCATGCCAACCCCCGTGGGTGTGTGTAGTGGGATGTGTTCGTTGTTCTGCGATGCGTTGGCTGTTCTTCGTGTGCGGCGGAGGCACGCGTCGCCCCTCAGCTCCGCAGCAGCCCGGTCGCGAGGCCGACCACGACCGGGGCCACGCCCACCGCCAGGAAGGCGGGCAGGAAGCAGAGGCCCACGGGCGCGGTGATCAGGACCTGGGCCCGCTGCGCCCGCGTCGCCGCCCGTCGGGCGTGTTCGGCCCGCAGTCCGGCCGCCTGCCTCGCGATCGCCTCGGCGGCGGGCGCGCCGGAGGAACCGGCCCGTTCCAGGCAGCGGGCCAGTCCTCCCGCCCCGGGTATCGCGCCGAACCTCCGCCACACCTCGGCCGGTTCACCACCCAGCCGCAGTTCGGCGGCCGTCCGTGCCAGCCGCTCGCCCACCGGCCCGCCCAGCGAGCGTCCGACGGCCTCCGCCGCCTCCCCCGGCCCCGCACCGGCCGAGGCGCAGGCCGCCAGCAGATCCGCGGCGAGCGGAAGTTGCCGCACCACCTCCTCGGCCTCGTCCGCGGTGGCCGCGCGACGGGCCGACCACCTTCGCGCCCCGTAGGCCGCCCCGAGCGCCACCAGGCAGCCGACGCCGCCGCCGAACAACGCGTATCCGAGGCCGGCGGCAGCGAGCGGTGCGGCCCACGTCCGCGACCAGGTCGGAAGGCCCGTCCTTCGCGGCCGTCCGGTGGCGAACCCGGCCCCCAGGAGCGCAGCGAGCCGCTTCCGCGTCCGCCGTCCGCGCCGCCGCTCGGCGAGGGCCGTACCCGACCCGACGAGCGCCCCGGCCACCAGGAGCGCCGCCCCCAGCCTGTGGACGAACCCTCCGAACTCCCCCGCGACCAGTACTCCCGCCCACGGCCCCGCCATGTCCGTCACCCCTCCTCACCACCCCGGACGATCCGCCCGGCCCAGCAGAGGCCGGCCGTCTCCAGGGCCGCGCCCGCGGCCAGGCAGCCCCAGCCCACCGGTGTGTGCAGCAGCACGTGCAGCGGTCGGGCGCCCAGTGCCGTGCCGAGCGCGATGCCGACGAGCGGCAGGACCGCGAGGACGGCCACCGTCGCCCAGGCGCCCGCCAGCTGTGCCCTCATCCGCTCCCGCTGGTCCCGGCGCTCCCGCAACGCGGACTCCAGCCGGTCGAGCCCGGCGGCCAGGCCCGCCCCGCCGTCCACGGCCACCTGCCAGCAGGCCGCCATCCCGGCCAGGCCGTCCGCGCCGTCCTGTCGGGCCGCCTCGCGCAGGGCCGCGGGCACGTCCCCGCCGAACCGGGCCGCCGCGAGGAGCGCGGCCTCCTCACGCGGGCCCAGCGCCCCGGCCGCCCCTGTCTCGCCGAGCGCCGAGACGAGCGCCTGGGCCGGCTGCCGACCGGCCCTCAGCTCACCGGCTACCGCGCCGCACAGGGCCACCGCCCCGTCGGACCGCTCCTCCCGCCGTCCGCGCAGCGCCGCCGCGCGCAGTCTTCGCCCGACCAGCGGCACCGCGACGGCCCCCGCCGCCAGCGGCAGCGGTGATTCCCCGAGGAGCGCGACGACCGCCGCCGCCGGCAGACAGAGCCACTCGCGCCGCTCACGCAGCAGGCCCCACCAGCGTGGACCTACGCTCCGCCACGCCCCCGTGCCGCCGCCCGGAGCCGCCTCCCGATGGCCGGCGCCCTCGCTCCCCGACGCCCCGATGCCGGCGAGCACCGCGATCACCCGGCGCCGCCCCCGCTCGCGTTCGTGCAGCCGCCACAGCACGACCACCGCGCACAGGGCGGCCGCCACCTGGGCCGGCACCCCTGGGTCCCTCACCACCGCTCGCCCCCGATCAGCGACCGCAGCCGCCCCCAGCCCCGCTCCCGCTCGAACCCGTCCGCGTCCCAGCGCAGCGCGGGCACCGTCACCACCAGGCCCTCCCGGTCACGCTCGAGGACGTGGACCTCGGCGATCCGCCTCCGGCCCGTCCTGTCCCGCACGAGATGGAGCACCGCCGACAGCCCGGCGCCCAACTGGCTGTGCAGCGCCGCCCGGTCGAGTCCCGCCGCCGTCCCCAGCGCCTCCAGCCGGGCCGGGACGTCCGCCGCCGTGTTGGCATGGACGGTGCCGCAGCCGCCCTCGTGCCCGGTGTTCAGGGCGGCCAGCAGATCGACCGCCTCGCCGCCCCTGACCTCACCGACCACGAGCCGGTCGGGCCGCATCCGCAGCGCCTGGCGCACCAGGTCCCGCAGTGTCACCAGGCCCGCGCCCTCCTGGTTCGCCGGCCGTGCCTCCAGGCGCACCACATGGGGGTGGTCGGGCCTCAGCTCGGCCGAGTCCTCGGCCAGGACGATGCGCTCCCCCGCCCCCACCAGCCCGAGCAGGGTCGACAGCAGCGTGGTCTTCCCCGAGCCCGTGCCGCCGCTGATCAGGTAGGAGACCCGCGCCTCGATCAGCGCCCGCAGCACCCGCTCCCCGCCGGGCGGGACCGTGCCCGCCGCCGTCAGTTCCGCCACGGAGAAGGCTCTCGGGCGCACGACCCGGAGGGACAGGCACGTCGAGCCGACCGCGACCGGCGGCAGCACGGCATGCATCCGGGTGCCGTCCGGCAGCCGGGCGTCCACCCAGGGCCTGGCGTCGTCCAGACGGCGGCCCGCCACCGCGGCGAGGCGCTGCGCCAGGCGTCGTACCGCCGCCGCGTCCGCGAAGGAGACGCCGGTGAGCTCGAGACCGGCTCCCCGGTCGACCCACACCCGGTCCGGCGCCGAGACCAGCACGTCGGTGACCTCGGGATCGGTGAGCAGCGGCTCCAGCGGTCCCGTGCCGACCAGTTCGCAGCGCAAGGCCTCGGCCGCTCCCAGGACTTCGGTGTCGCCGAGCAGCCGCCCCTGGGCACGCAGCGCCGCCGCCACCCTCGCCGGTGTCGGCTCGGCACCGCTCTCGGCGAGCCGCTGCCGGACGGCGTCCAACAGTCCGGCGCCACTCACGGGCCGGCCCTCGCCGCTCACGCCGCGCCCTCCGTCGCCAGCGCCCGCTCCCAGAACTCCCCGCAGAACCGGCTCAGCGGTCCGCGGGTCCCGGCCCCGGGCGGGGAGCCGGCGTCGAGGGCGGCCGCGAGGTCCGGGTCATGGGGGCACTCGCCGGCGAGCGGCAGCCGCAGCGCGTCCGCCACCCACCGCGCGTCCAGCCCCGCGGCGTACGGCCCGCGCGCGACCACGCGCAGGTCCCTCAGCACCATCCCGGCCAGGGAGGCGACCCGGTGGGCCGCCGCGACGGCCCGCAGCTCCCCGGGGACGACCATCAGGCCGAGATCGATCTGGGCCAGTGCCTCGGTCACCGCCTCGTCGAGCCTGCGCGGCAGGTCCACGACGACCACCCCGCCTCGGCGGCGGGCCGCCGCGAGGACGGAGCGCATCGCCTCGGGCGGCACGAGGACGGAGTCGCCGCGGTCCCAGCTGAGGACCCGCAGGCCCCGCACCGACGGCAGCGATTCCTCCAGGGCTCCGCCGGCCACCCGCCCCTTCGAGGCGGCGAAGTCGGGCCAGCGCCGGCCCTCGGTCCGCTCGCCCCCGAGCAGGATGTCGAGACCGCCGCCGAGAGGGTCGCCGTCGACGAGCAGCGTGCGGCGCCCCGCTCCGGCAGCCGCGAGCGCGAGGGCGCAGGCGAGTGTCGACGCGCCCGCACCGCCGCGGCCGCCGATGACGCCGACGGTCAGGGCCTGCCGTCCCGCTTCCTCGACCCCGTCAGCGATCCGGTCGGCCAGCCAGCTCTCCGCGTCGGGCAGCCGCAGCACGCACTCCGCGCCGATCTCGACGGCCCGCCGCCAGACGTCGGGGTCGTCCCGGTCCCTGCCGACCAGGATCACGCCCTGGCGGCGCGCGGCGGCCCGGCAGCGGTCGGCGGCGTCCTCTCCGACGAGGACGAGGGGGGCGTCGGACCAGTCCGCGCGCCGCTCCGGCACCGTGTGGTGCACCTCGGGCTCGGCTCCGGCCGCGGCGCACAGCCGGAGCAGGTCGTCGAGGAGCGCGAGGTCCTCGGTCACGATCAGCGGCCCGGCCCGCCGCTCCTGGCCGGCCGGCCCGTCCCCGTCGGCCGGGGACCGCGAGGTCCTCACGGCCCGCGAGGTCCTCGATGTCCGGTGCGCGATGGATCCCGTCACGTGCCACTCCCCCTGTCGATGTGATCCCGTCCGCGTCGATCGCGGGAACGGGATAGATCGGTGATTCCCGTCGTCCGCGAACATCGCGGCTGGAATCACCGTGGGGCAGTGCCGGAAATCTTGGGGATCTCACTCAAAAACTGTGGATAACTCCGTCGCTGTGAATATCACCATGACCCCTCCGGGGGCTTCCCGGAGAGCAGCGCCTCGATTACTTTGAGTGACGGAAACAGGGCGTGGTGACTTCACGGCCGAAGGGCCGAGGAGAGGGGGAAGGGATGACCGCCCAAGGGACGAAAACGCGTCCGGACATGCGACGACCCCCGCCGGGGGGGAGAGCGGGGGTCGTCTCTCCGGCCGACTCGGGGGGGGAGGAGCCGGACCGGGTTAGCACGGTCGCGAACGATCCGTGACTTCCATGGTGTACCCGAGAGCCTTCTCAGGCAAACCCACACGCCCGAGCGTACGCCGAATGGCGGGCACCTATGCTCAGGCTCGTGGAAAACCACTCGTTGCCGCGCACAGCCGCCTTCTTTGACCTGGACAAGACGGTCATTGCGAAGTCGTCGACGCTGACCTTCAGCAAGTCCTTCTACCAAGGCGGGCTGATCAACCGCCGCGCCGTCCTGCGGACGGCCTACATCCAGTTCGTCTACCTCGTGGGCGGCGCCGACCACGATCAGATGGAGCGGATGCGCGAATATCTTTCCGCGCTCTGCAAAGGCTGGAACGTCTCGCAGGTCAAGGAGCTTGTCGCCGAGACCCTGCACGACCTGATCGACCCGCTCATCTACGACGAGGCGGCGTCCCTCATCGAGGAACACCACGCCGCGGGGCGGGACGTCGTGATCGTCTCGACCTCCGGGGCCGAGGTCGTGGAGCCGATCGGCGAGCTGCTCGGCGCCGACCGGGTCGTCGCCACCCGGATGGTCGTCGGCGACGACGGCTGCTTCACCGGCGAGGTGGAGTACTACGCCTACGGACCCACCAAGGCGGAGGCGATCCGGGAGCTCGCGGAGTCGGAGGGGTACGACCTCTCACGCTGCTTCGCCTACAGCGATTCGGCGACCGACGTTCCGATGCTGGAGGCCGTCGGCCACCCCTACGCGGTCAACCCGGACCGGACCCTGCGCCGCGAGGCCACCGCCAGGGACTGGCCGGTGCTGCTGTTCGAGAAGCCCGTCCGGCTCAAGCAGCGCCTTCCCGGCTTCAGGATGCCGCCACGGCCGGCGCTCGTCGCCGCCGCGGCCGTGGGCGCGGCCGCGGCGACCGCCGGTCTCGTCTGGTACGCCAGCCGTCGGCGGCAGGCCGCACTTGCCGATCGCTTTGCCCGAATTTGATCCGGAAGTAAAGAAGTGGAGTCACCACTTTCCCTTCCCCTCCGACAGGAGTAGAAAGGAATCAGGCCCGCGAGACCTGGGACATCCGAGAGGATGACCCGTTGAGCAAGAAGGCCCCACGGACCCAGCACCGAAGTCGGGCACCCACGCGACGTCGACCCGTCGATTACGGGCCAGCCGCACCAGGCGTAGGGCGAAGATCCCCGCCTGATGGGCACATATCGAGGACGCTTGGTAACTCGGCCGACGTGCCAGCGGCGGTACCTGAACGGGTACCGCCGCAACCCTTTCCGGACTCAGGCGGCACCGCGCTGGAGCGCCTCGCAGACCGCCGTCGACTCCCGTACGCCCAGCTCGACCGCCCGCCCGCAGTGGGCGATCCATCCGGCCACACCCTCCGGCGTACCGGACAGATAGCCCTCGAAGGCCGCCACATAGGCCGCGCGGCCCTGCTCCGCGTGCCCGACCTCGGCCGGGCAGATCGACTTCGGGTCCAGGCCGCTGCCGACCAGCACGATCCGCTCGGCGGCGCGCGCGACCAGCCCGTTGCAGGACGTGAACGGGCGCAGCGCGAGGAGTTCGCCGTGCACCACGGCCGCCGTCACCAGGGCCGGAGCCGTGCCTCCGGCGATGATCAGTTCCGAGAGTCCGTCGAGCCGGCCCGCGACCTCCGCGGGGTCCGGCAGGGGCGCCTCGATCAGCGGTTCGTCCACGGCCTCACCCGCCAGCCGGGGCCTGCCGACCGCGTCGGCCGCCCCGTCCCGCTCCCCGCCCGGGCGCTCGGCGGCGTACCCGCGCCCCGCGTGCCCCACGGCGACCAGGTGCAGGCGGGCGAGGACCCGCAGCGGAGACTGCCGCCAGATGGAGAGCAGCTGACCGCCCTCCGCGCTCAGGCGCAGGGCCGCGCCCACCGTGCGCGCCTCGGCGTCGCCGCTGAAGTCGGTGCGTCGCCGGACCTCTTCCAGGGCCCATTCGGCTCCGGACAGCGCGGCCGAGCCGCGCGCACCGCGCAGCGCCGCTTCGGAGGTGATCTCGTTGCTGCGGCGCCGCATCACACGGTGGCCGTAGACGCGGTCCACGGCCTTGCGTACGGAGTCCACCGAGTCGGCGACACCCGGCAGGGAGCCGAGGGCGGCCAAGGGGTCAGAGGCGTGCGTACTCATAGGTAGCGAGGCTACGCGCCCATGACCCCCGCCCCACGTTCGAGTGGTCTTCTTCACGCCTCTTGACCACAACGCGCGACCGTGCCACTACCCTAGGTGAACATGAAGATCGCTTTCGTAGGGAAGGGCGGCAGCGGGAAGACGACGCTGTCCTCGCTGTTCATCCGCCACCTCGCCGCCAATGAAGCCCATGTCGTCGCGGTGGACGCCGACATCAACCAGCACCTCGGGGCCGCGCTCGGACTCGACGAGACCGAGGCGGCGACCCTGCCCGCGATGGGAGCGCACCTGCCGTTGATCAAGGAGTACCTGCGGGGCTGCAATCCGCGGATCGCCTCCGCCGCCACGATGATCAAGACGACGCCGCCCGGAGAGGGCTCGCGGTTGCTGCGGGTCCGCGAGGACAACCCGGTGTACGAGGCGTGCGCCCGGACCGTCCGGCTGGACGACGGGGACATCCGGCTGATGGCGACCGGGCCGTTCACCGAGTCGGACCTCGGGGTGGCCTGCTACCACTCCAAGGTCGGCGCGGTGGAGCTGTGCCTCAACCACCTGGTCGACGGCCAGGACGAGTACGTCGTGGTGGACATGACGGCGGGGTCCGACTCGTTCGCCTCGGGGATGTTCACCCGCTTCGACATGACCTTCCTGGTCGCCGAGCCGACCCGCAAGGGCGTCTCGGTCTACCGCCAGTACAAGGAGTACGCGAGGGACTTCGGGGTCGCGCTCAAGGTCGTCGGCAACAAGGTGCAGGGCCCCGACGACCTGGACTTCCTGCGGGACGAGGTGGGGGACGACCTGCTGGTGACGGTCGGGCACTCGGACTGGGTCCGCGCGATGGAGAAGGGCCGCCCCCCGCGCTTCGAGCTGCTGGAGGCGGACAACCGGATGGCGCTGCAGGCCCTCCAGGACGCGGCGGACGACTCGTACGCCCATCGCGACTGGGAGCGCTACACGCGCCAGATGGTCCACTTCCACCTGCGGAACGCGGAGAGCTGGGGGAACGAGAAGACGGGGGCCGACCTGGCCGCGCAGGTCGACCCCGGGTTCGTGCTGAGCGAGGCCCTGGGCGCCGCTCAGCCCGTGTGACGGCCGGCGGGCCCGCCGTTCACCGGCGACGTGCCGCCAGTCAGCCCGCCTGAGGCCCGGCCTGCTTGACGTTCTGCTTCGCCGGGGGGATCGGCTGGGGGCCCAGGAAGGTCGCCCAGCCGCCCGGCGGGGCCTCGCCGACCTTCAGGGTCCGCAGCTTGGCGAGGACCGCCGGATCCTGCGCGTCCAGCCAGTCCGCGAGCTGCCGGAAGGACACGCACTTCACGTCCTTCTGGACGCAGACGGTGGCGATCGTCTCCTCGATGGCACGCATGTACGTGCCGCCGTTCCACGACTCGAAGTGGTTGCCGATGATCAGCGGCGCCCGGTTGCCGTTGTACGAGCGGTTGAACGCCTGGACCAGCCCGTCCCTCATCTGGTTGCCCCAGTACTGGTGCATGGACGGGTCGCCCTGGGTCTTCCCGCCGGACTGGTTGACCAGGAAGTTGTAATCCATGGACAGCGTCTGGAAGGCGCGGCCCGGGACCGGGACCAGCTGCATCGACAGGTCCCACAGGCCGTGGTCCTTCTTCGGCCAGATCTGGTCGTTGACGCCGCTGGTGTCGTAGCGGAAGCCCATCTGGCTCGCCGCCTGCACGAAGTTCTTGCGACCCTCCAGGCACGGCGTGCGGGCGCCGACCAGCTCCTTCTCGTAGTCGAAGGGAAGCGGCTGCTCGGTGGTCAGGCCGGAGTTCGTCTTCCAGTTCTTCACGAAGGACTTGGCCTGGCTGATCTCGCTCTTCCAGTCCTCCACGGACCAGTTGCCGACGCCGCTCTCCGGGCCGCAGAAGTGCCCGTTGAAGTGCGTGCCGACCTCGTTGCCCTCCTGCCAGGCACCGCGCAGCTCACGGACGGTGGCGCGGATGCCCTCGGTGTCGTTGAAACCGATGTCCGAGCGGCCCGCGGCGTGCTGCGGGGGTTCGTAGAGCTTGCTCTTCTCCTGCGGCAGCAGGTACACGCCGCTCAGGAAGTACGTCATGGTCGCGTTGTACTTCTTCCCGACCTTGCGGAAGTGGGAGAAGAGCTTCTGGCTGTCCTCGCCGGCGCCGTCCCACGAGAACACCACGAACTGCGGGGGCTTCTGGCCCGGCTTCATCCGCTGCCACGTGGCCTGGTTCGGCTGGGCACCGGTGAAGGCGGTGGAGCCGTCACCGATCAGGCGCACGGCGCTCTGGGGAGCAGCGGCCTGCCCCTCCCTGGCGCCCGGGGCGCCACTGGGGCCGGCCCCTTCGGAGCCCGAGCATCCGGCGAGGCCGGTGATCAGGGCGGTGGCGAGGGCGCCGACGGCGAGCGTCCTCCTGTGGACAGTGGTCCTTCTCCCGGCGGTCCTGCTCCCGGCGGCGTTCATCCGCCCACCTCTCCTCGGTTCCGTGCGAGCGTCCTCTGCGAGCGACGTCAACGTCGCACCACCGCCGCCGGAGAGATGAAACGACAAGCGGCAAAGCGCCGACTCATCACCCGAATCGGTGAAACATTGCCCTGTTTGCCCCGAAATTAATGCCCCAGTCTTTACTCTCCATTACGATCCATTTACCGAGCGTTGGCACTCGCTTCGAGTCCCAGCGCCCGGCATCCCGCCACTGCACGCCGTGACCCACGGCCGCGACCCCGACGTTCGTGCCGCACGAGCCGCGACCGCGCCGCCCCGGAGGAGACGGGAACATGACCCTCTGCACACCCGACCGCACCACACCGCCGCCACGCTTCCAGCGACCCCACAGCCCGCCCGGCGGCCGCCGCTTCCGCATCGCGGGCGCCGATCTCTCCGCCTCGATCGCCGTCTTCCTGATCGCGCTGCCCCTCTCCCTGGGCATCGCGCTCGCCACCGGAGCGCCCCTCCAGGCCGGCCTGGTGGCCGCCGCCGTCGGCGGTCTCGTCGCCGGCTGGTTCGGCGGCGCCCCGCTCCAGGTCAGCGGCCCCGCCGCCGGCCTCACCGTCGTCACCGCCGAACTGATCCAGATCTACGGATGGCGCACCACCTGCGCCATCACCGTCCTCGCCGGCCTGGCCCAACTCGGCCTCGCCGCGCTGCGGGTGGCCCGCTCGGCGCTCGCCGTCTCGCCCGCGATCGTGCACGGCATGCTGGCCGGAATCGGTGTGACCATCGCGGTCGCCCAGCTCCACATCGTGCTCGGCGGCAGCCCCCAGAGCTCCGTCCTGGACAACGTGATCGGTCTGCCCGACCAGTTGGCGGACCTCCACCCGGCGGCGCTCACGATCAGCGCGCTCACCGTCGCCGTGCTGCTGCTCTGGCCCCGGCTGCCCGGACGCGCCGGACGGATCCTGCGGAAGATCCCCGCCGCGCTCGCCGCGGTGACCACGGCCACCGTCGGAGCGGCGCTCGCGGGACTGGCCGTCCCGCGCGTCGACCTGCCCGCCTGGCGCAGCCACGCCCTGCCCGAGCTGCCCCAGGGCCCCTTCCTCGGCATCGCGGCCGGCGTCCTGACCATCACGCTGGTCACCAGCGTGCAGTCGCTGCTCTCGGCCGTCGCCGTCGACAAGCTCGTCGCCGGCCGCGCCGACCACGGCCACGGAGTGCCCCGCTCGCGCCTCGACCGCGAACTCGCCGGCCAGGGAGCGGCGAACGTGGTCTCGGGGGCGCTCGGCGGACTGCCGGTCGCGGGCGTCGCCGTCCGCAGCGCCGCCAACGTCTCGGCGGGTGCGGTCAGTCGCGACTCGACGATGCTGCACGGCCTGTGGGTCGTGCTCGCCTCGCTCTTCCTCGTCCCCGTCCTCGACCTGATCCCGCTGCCGGCGCTCGCCGCGCTCGTCATGGTCGTCGGCATCCAGATGGTGAGCATCACCCACATCCGCAGCGTCACCCGGCACCGCGAAGTCCTCGTGTACGGCGTCACCCTGGGCGGGGTGGGACTCATCGGCATCCTGGAAGGCGTCGCGCTCGGGATCGCCGTGGCCATCGCGGTCGCCATGGGCCGCCTGGCCAAGACCCGCGTCACCGGCGAGGAGAAGGACAGCGGCCACTTCGTCCGCGTACGAGGGCAGTTGACGTTCCTCGCCGTCCCGCGGCTGAGCCGGGTGCTCCACCAGATGCCCCGGGGCAGCCACGTCGTGGTCGAGCTCGACGGATCCTTCATGGACCACGCCGCCTACGAGACGCTCCACGACTGGCAGGCCGCCCACGTCCGGGGCGGCGGCACGGTGGAGATCACCGGCCCCCGCGGGGTCCGCATCACCGAACCCACCTCCGAGGCCCACGCCTGCTGCCGCCCCTGGACCCCCTGGCGCAACCACCACTGCGGCGAACACCCGACGGAGGAGACCCCGAGCACCAACGGGCACCACCTGGCCAGCGGCATCGGCAAGTTCCAGCGCAACACCGCGCCCCTCGTGCGCGACGAGCTGGCCCGCCTCGCCCGCGAGGGCCAGCGGCCCTCCCAGCTCTTCCTCACCTGCGCCGACTCCCGGCTCGTCACCAGCATGATCACCTCCAGCGGGCCGGGCGACCTGTTCACCGTGCGGAACGTCGGCAATCTCGTCCCGCTGCCCGGCGAGGAGAACGGCGACGATTCGGTGGCGGCGGCCATCGAGTACGCGGTGGACATCCTGCGCGTCGACTCGATCACCGTGTGCGGGCACTCCGGCTGCGGGGCGATGCAGGCCCTGCTCGGCAGCAGGCCGGACGGCCCGCAGACGCCCCTGCGGCGCTGGCTGCGCCACGGCCTGCCAAGCCTGGAGCGGATGACGAACCGCCGCCACGCCTGGGCCCGGATCTCCGGACGGCTGCCCGCCGACGCCGTGGAGCAGCTCTGCCTGACCAACGTCGTCCAGCAGCTGGAGCACCTGCGGGCGTACGAACCGGTGGCGCGGCGGTTGGCCGACGGCACCCTGACCCTGCACGGCATGTACTTCCACGTCGGGGAGGCGCAGGCGTATCTGCTGGCCGACTCCGAGGAGCCGCACGGCTACGACGACGTCTTCGACCGGGTCCTGCCCACCGCGGCACAGGAAGTGCGCGCGTCCTGAACCATCCGTCCCGCCCGCCCGTGAGAGTGTGTGGCCCCTTCTTTCCGCCGCCCGGGAAGGAGGGGCCACCGCACGCCTGCCGACTCATAGGTCTAAACCAATTGTCTGGAGACTCTTGTCACCCGGGCTCCTGACTGATGAGCTAGGACGCGGGACACATAGGCACATAGGACGCCCTGGGAAAGGGAGATGTCGTGAGCAACGAAAGCCTGGCCAACCTGCTCAAGGAAGAGCGGCGGTTCGCGCCGCCGGTCGAGCTGGCCGCGCACGCCAACGTGACGGCGAAGGCGTACGAGCAGGCCGCGGCGGACAGGCTTGGCTTCTGGGCCGAGCAGGCGAGGCGGCTCACCTGGGCCACCGAGCCGACCGAGACCCTCGACTGGTCGAACCCGCCGTTCGCCAAGTGGTTCGCCGACGGCGAGCTGAACGTGGCCTACAACTGCGTCGACCGTCATGTCGAGGCCGGCAACGGCGACCGGGTCGCGATCCACTTCGAGGGCGAGCCCGGCGACAGCCGGGCCATCACCTACGCCGAGCTGAAGGACGAGGTCTCCCGGGCGGCCAACGCGCTCACCGAACTGGGCGTCACCAAGGGCGACCGGGTCGCGATCTACCTCCCGATGATCCCCGAGGCCGTCGTCTCGATGCTGGCCTGCGCCCGCATCGGCGCCGCGCACTCCGTGGTCTTCGGCGGCTTCTCCGCCGACGCCATCGCCACCCGCGTCCAGGACGCCGACGCCAAGCTCGTCATCACCGCCGACGGCGGCTACCGCCGGGGCAAGCCGAGCGCCCTCAAGCCCGCCGTGGACGAGGCCCTCACCCGCACCGACAAGGTCGCCCACGTCCTCGTCGTGCGCCGCACCGGCCAGGACGTGGCCTGGACCGAGGGCCGCGACGTGTGGTGGCACGACACCGTCGCCCGCCAGTCCGCCGAGCACACCCCCCAGGCGTTCGAGGCCGAGCACCCGCTGTTCATCCTCTACACCTCCGGCACCACGGGTAAGCCCAAGGGCATCCTGCACACCTCCGGCGGCTACCTCACCCAGGCCGCCTACACCCACCACGCCGTCTTCGACCTCAAGCCCGAAACCGACGTCTACTGGTGCACCGCCGACATCGGCTGGGTCACCGGCCACTCCTACATCACCTACGGACCGCTCGCCAACGGCGCCACCCAGGTCATGTACGAGGGCACCCCCGACACCCCGCACCAGGGCCGCTTCTGGGAGATCATCCAGAAGTACGGCGTCACCATCCTCTACACCGCGCCCACCGCGATCCGCACCTTCATGAAGTGGGGCGACGACATCCCCGCCGCGTTCGACCTGTCCAGCCTCCGTGTCCTGGGCTCGGTCGGCGAACCCATCAACCCCGAGGCCTGGGTCTGGTACCGCGAACACATCGGCGCCGGAAAGACGCCCATCGTGGACACCTGGTGGCAGACCGAGACCGGCGCCATGATGATCTCCCCGCTGCCCGGCGTCACCGAGACCAAGCCCGGCTCGGCCCAGCGCCCGCTGCCCGGCATCTGCGCCACCGTCGTCGACGACGAGGCGAGGGAGGTCCCCGACGGCGGCGGCGGCTACCTCGTCCTCACGGAGCCGTGGCCCTCCATGCTGCGCACCATCTGGGGTGACGACCAGCGGTTCCTCGACACCTACTGGTCCCGCTTCGAGGGCAAGTACTTCGCCGGCGACGGCGCGAAGAAGGACGAGGACGGTGACATCTGGCTGCTCGGCCGGGTCGACGACGTCATGCTCGTCTCCGGTCACAACATCTCCACCACCGAGGTCGAATCCGCCCTCGTCTCCCACCCGTCCGTCGCCGAGGCCGCGGTCGTCGGCGCCGCCGACGAGACCACCGGCCAGGCGATCGTCGCCTTCGTCATCCTGCGCGGCTCGGCGAGCCAGGACGACTCCCTCGTCACCGACCTGCGCAACCACGTCGGCGCCACCCTCGGCCCGATCGCCAAGCCCAAGCGGATCCTCCCCGTGCAGGAACTCCCCAAGACCCGCTCCGGCAAGATCATGCGACGCCTCCTGCGCGACGTCGCCGAGAACCGCGAACTCGGAGACGTCACCACCCTCACCGACTCCTCCGTCATGGCCCTCATCCAGACCCAGCTCCCCACCGCCACCAGCGAGGACTGAGGACCGGTCACCCGAGCACGACGGCTCACGCGCGCGCCCGCCCCGGCCTCCCCGGGCGGGCGCGCGCTCGTAGGGCCGCCGCCTCCCGTGCGATGCGGCCAGGGTGCACGCCCCGGCTGCACCGCGGCGGTCTCGGCCGAACCCCGGCGCCCTCCGACGCGGCAACGGGCCGGGCCGGTCGTTCTTCCCTACAGTGACGATCACCGGACACTCCCCCGCGTCGTTAGGTACGGTAAGGAACGCGTCAGTGACGCGACAGGAATGACCTAGGTGCGCCGGGAAGTCTGGTCGGCATGTGGTTCGTGCTGCCCAACCGACCGGAGGTCTCCCCCCGTGCCCACTCCCGAGCCCGCCCCCGGCGACCGCAAGTTCCTCGGCCTGCTGCCGCTCCCCGAGCGGCGGATCGTCGCCGACGCGCTGCGGGCGGAGACCGTCGGCGGTGTGCTGCTGCTCGTCGCCGCCGTCGCCGCGCTCGTCTGGGCCAACACCCCGATCGGCGACAGCTACACGTCCGTCCAGAACTTCCACCTGGGCCCCGCCGCCCTCGGGCTCGACCTCTCCCTCCAGCACTGGGCGGCCGACGGCCTCCTCGCGGTGTTCTTCTTCGTCGCCGGCATCGAGCTCAAGCGCGAACTCGTCGCCGGCGAACTGCGCGACCCCAAGGCCGCCGCCCTCCCCGTGATCGCCGCGCTCTGCGGCATGGCCGCCCCCGCGCTCGTCTACGCCCTGACGAACGCCCTCGGGGGCGGCTCGATGGACGGCTGGGCCGTCCCCACCGCCACCGACATCGCCTTCGCGCTCGCCGTCCTGGCCGTCATCGGCACGTCCCTGCCGTCCGCGCTGCGGGCGTTCCTGCTGACCCTCGCCGTCGTCGACGACCTGTTCGCGATCCTGATCATCGCGGTCTTCTTCACCAGCGACCTCAACTTCGCCGCGCTCGGCGGCGCCGTCGCCTGCCTCGCCGTGTTCTGGCTGCTGCTGCGCAAGGAGATCCGCGGCTGGTACGTCTACGTCCCGCTCGCCCTCGTCATCTGGGGCCTGATGTACAACAGCGGAGTCCACGCCACCATCGCCGGTGTCGCCATGGGCCTCATGCTGCGCTGCACCCGGCGGGAAGGCGAGGAGCACTCGCCCGGCGAACACGTCGAGCACCTGGTCCGGCCGCTCTCCGCCGCTCTGGCCGTGCCGCTGTTCGCCCTGCTCTCGGCCGGAGTCGCCGTCACCGGGAAGTCGCTCGGCGACGTCTTCACCCAGCCCGTCACCCTCGGAGTCGTCCTCGGCCTGGTGGTCGGCAAGTCGGTCGGCATCTTCGGCGGCACCTGGCTCGCCGCCCGGTTCACGAGTGCGCAGCTCAACCGCGACCTCGCCTGGGCGGACGTCTTCGCCGTCTCCAGCCTCGCCGGAATCGGCTTCACCGTCTCCCTCCTCATCGGCGAACTGGCCTTCGAGGGCGACGCGGCCCAGACCGCCGAGGTGAAGGCCGCCGTCCTGATCGGTTCGCTGATCGCGGCCGTCTGCGCGACGGTTCTGCTCAAACTGCGGGTACGGAAGTACGAGGCGCTGCTCGCCGACGAGGAGCGCGACGAGGACGAGGACGGCATCCCCGACGTGTACGAGGAGGACAACCCGGAGTACCACCTCCGGATGGCCGCGATCCACGAGAAGAAGGCCGCCGAGCATCGCGAGAAGGCGCGACTGGCGGGGGCACCGCGCGATGACGCCGACCGTCCGGCATGATCTGAGGTCGGACCGTCAAGAGAAAAGGGAGCAGCGATGAGCGACCCGGTCAACGGAGCCGAGCGCAGCCTCGGCCAGCTGGTCGCCTCGGCGACCGCCGAGATGTCCGCACTGGTGCACGACGAGATCGCCCTGGCCAAGGCCGAGATCCGGCAGGACGTCAAGCGCGGCGCGATCGGCGGCGCCGCCGGCGGGACCGCGGCCACGGTGCTGCTGTTCTCGCTGCCCATGCTGAGTTTCGCGCTCGCCTATGGCATCCAGTCATGGAGCGGCTGGCACATCTCGGTCTGCTTCCTGCTCTCCTTCGCGGCGAACGTGCTGCTCGCGGGGCTGCTCGGGCTGATCGCCTACGGCAAGTTCAAGAAGGTGAAGCCCCCGGAGAAGTCGATCGCCTCGGCCAAGAAGACGGCCGCCGTCCTGCAGAACGCCAAGCCGCACCCCCGGCCCGAGCGGCCGGCGCTGCCGGTGACGGTCCAGGACAAGGCCGTCGTTGTGGGACGCTCGTCTGCATGACCGCCCCCCAGAGCAGCGCCGGCAACGGCAACGGCAGCAGCACCGGCAGTCCCGTACGGATCGACGGACCCTGGACCCATCGCGATGTGGCCGCCAACGGCGCGCGTTTCCACATCGCGGAAATGGGTGACGGGCCGCTCGTGCTGCTGCTGCACGGCTTCCCGCAGTTCTGGTGGACCTGGCGCCACCAGCTGCCGGCGCTCGCCGACGCCGGATTCCGCGCGGTCGCGATGGACCTGCGGGGCGTGGGCGGCAGCGACCGCACACCGCGGGGTTACGACCCCGCCAACCTGGCGCTCGACGTCACCGGTGTCATCCGCTCCCTCGGTGAGCCGGACGCCGCCCTGGTCGGACACGACCTCGGCGGCTACCTCGCCTGGACGGCGGCGGTCATGCGCCCGAAGCTGGTGCGCCGGCTCGCCGTCTCCTCGATGCCGCACCCGCGCCGCTGGCGTTCGGCGATGCTCTCCGACTTCGCGCAGTCACGGGCCGGCTCGTACGTCTGGGGCTTCCAGCGGCCCTGGCTGCCGGAGCGTCAGCTGGTCGCGGACGACGGGGCCTTGGTCGGCAGGCTGATCCAGGAGTGGTCGGGCCCCGGCCTGCCGGACGACGAGGCGATCGAGGTGTACCGGCGGGCGATGTGCATCCCGTCCACGGCGCACTGTTCGATCGAGCCGTACCGCTGGATGGTGCGCTCGCTGGCGCGGCCCGACGGGATCCAGTTCAACCGGCGTATGAAGCGCCCGGTGCGGGTACCGACCCTGCACCTGCACGGCTCGACGGACCCGGCGATGCGGACGCGCAGCGCCGCGGGATCCGGCGAGTACGTGGAAGCGCCCTACCGCTGGCGGCTCTTCGACGGACTGGGCCACTTCCCGCACGAGGAGGACCCGGTGGCGTTCTCGACGGAGCTGATCAACTGGCTCAAGGACCCCGAGCCGGACCGCTGAGCCGACGCCCGTCCGTGCGAACGCAGTTCCGTCGCTCGAACGGCCAATTGCCGGGCGCATACTCCAATTGGCGGGTCCCAGGGCGGTTACCGACCTTGGGCCCCGGGCAGACGTCGAAGTATGGGCTGGACGCACGACTACGGTGACACAGCACGCAACCGCCGCTCGGCCGCTGGGCCGAGCTCTCTGGAGAGGGGTGGCCCGCAGGACCAGGGTCACTCCCATGCCGCGCAGGACGACATCGGCATCCCGCGCATCCTGCGCCGCCGGGCCCGCTGGGTCTCGGCCCGGCTCCGCCACACGCGCGACTGACCGTACGCGCCCTCTCGATTACAGCGCGCAGCCCTGACTGTCCACCTGCTGGTTCGCGGCCCGACCCTGGGCGATGTCCTCGCGGATCTCGTCGACGGTCAGGGCGTAGCCGGTGTTCACGTCGTCCAGTGAGCGGGCGAAGATCACACCGGAGACCTCGCCGTCCGCGGTGAGCAGCGGGCCGCCGGAGTTGCCCTGCCGCACCGTCGCGTACAGGGAGTACACGTCCCTGCGCACCTCGCCGCGCTGGTAGATGTCCGGCCCGTTGGCGTTGATGCGTCCTCGGACGCGCGCCGAGCGGACGTCGTAGGAGCCGTTCTCGGGGAAGCCCGCGACGATCGCGTTGTCGCCGCTGCGGGCGTCGTCCTCGGTGAAGCGCAGGGGCTCGGCGTCGAGGTCCGGTACGTCCAGGACGGCGATGTCGCGCTCCCAGTCGTAGAGCACGACCTTCGCGTCGTACAGCCGGCCCTCGCCCCCTATCTGCACGGTGGGCTCGTCGACACCGCCGACGACGTGGGCGTTGGTCATGACGCGGCGGTCGGAGAAGACGAAGCCGGTGCCTTCGAGCACCTTGCCGCAGCTCTGTGCCGTACCGACGACCTTGACGATCGACTGCTGGACGCGGGCGGCGACCGGGCTGCCCGCGAGCGCCGGGTCCGGGGGCCGGACCTCGGTGATCGGCTCGTTGGCGAACGGGCTGAAGACCTGCGGGAAGCCGTTCTGGGCGAGCGTGGAGGTGAAGTCGGCGAACCAGGTGGACGCCTGATCGGGCATCACCCGCTCGACGCCGAGCAGCACCTTGGAGCTGCGCACCTCCTTGCCCAGGGTGGGCATCGAGGTGCGGGCGAGCGCGGAGCCGAGCAGCCAGGCGACGAGCAGCATCGCGACGACGTTGACGAGCGCGCCGCCGGTGGCGTCCAGGGCGCGCGCGGGCGACCACGTGATGTGCCGGCGCAGCTTGTTCCCCAGGTGGGTCGTGAAGGCCTGGCCGACCGAGGCGCAGACGATGACCACGACCACGAAGAGGACGGTCGCCGTGGTGCTGACCGGAGAGTTGTCCGTCAGCTGCTTCCAGAGGACGGGGAGCAGGAAGACGGCGACGAGGCCGCCGCCGAGGAACCCGATCACCGACAGGATGCCGACCACGAAACCCTGGCGGTAACCGATGATCGCGAACCACACGGCGGCGAGCAGCAGCAGGATGTCCAGCACGTTCACCGTCAATAGCCTCGCAGATTCGTCTTCGGTCGCCTGGGTCAGCCTGTCATGACCGCCAGTCGAGCGGGAGCTGCTTGGCCCGGTCCCACGGTCTCTCCCAGCCGGCGTAGTGCAGGATCCTGTCGATCACTCCGGCGGTGAAACCCCAGACCAGAGCCGATGCGACCTGGAACGCGGGGCCTTGGTGGCCGCTGGGATGGACGGTGGTGGCGCGGTTCGCCGGATCCGTGAGATCCGCCACGGGGACGGTGAAGACCCGGGCGGTCTCGGCCGGGTCTACCACGCCGACCGGGCTGGGGACGCGCCACCAGCCGAGGACGGGGGTGACGACGAACCGGCTGACCGGGATGTAGAGCTGGGGCAGTACGCCGAAGATCTGGACACCGGAGGGGTCGAGTCCGGTCTCCTCCTCGGCCTCGCGCAGGGCGGCCCGCAGCAGACCTCCGTCGGCCGGGTCACCGTCCTCGGGGTCGAGGGCTCCGCCGGGGAAGGACGGCTGCCCGGCGTGCGAGCGCAGGCTTCCGGAGCGCTCCATCAGGAGCAGCTCGGGCCCCCGCTCGCCCTCGCCGAAGAGGATCAGCACGGCGGACTGGCGTCCCGCGCCGTTCGCGGGCGGCAGGAAGCGGCTCAGCTGCTCGGGCCGGACCGTGCGGGCGGCCCGCTCGACGGGGCCCAGCCACGCCGGAAGCCCGGCCCGGCTGAGCAGCCCTCCGGTCCCGACACCGTGTGTCGGATCGGCCGCTGTCTCTTCGTCAGTGCGCGTCATAGGCACCCCCGTGTTCCCAACGCGATCGGAGCATGGCTTCGTTCCCTCCGGGCCCGGTCAGGTGTCCGCCCCCGGGGCGACGCCGGCGGCGGGCGGGGCGGGGCGGCCCGGATAGTCCGGCGGCGGGTTGAGCCGCTGGCCGGGAAAACCGCCCTTCTCGTACTTCAGGAGCTTCTCCGCCTTCTCGGGGTCGGTCTCGCCCTCGCCGTACGCCGGGCAGAGCGAGGCGATCGGACAGGCGCCGCAGGCGGGTTTACGGGCGTGGCAGATCCGGCGGCCGTGGAAGATCACCCGGTGGGAGAGCATCGTCCACTCGCTCTTGGGGAAGATCTCCGCGATCTCCGCCTCGATCTTGACCGGGTCGTCCTGCTCCGTCCACCGCCAGCGCCGGGCGAGGCGCATGAAGTGGGTGTCGACCGTGATGCCGGGCACCCCGAAGGCGTTGCCCAGGACGACGAAGGCGGTCTTGCGGCCCACACCCGGCAGCTTCACCAGATCGTCGAGGCGGCCGGGGACCTCGCCGCCGAAGTCGTCCCGCAGGGCGGTGGCCAGGCCCATGATCGATTTGGTCTTGGCCCGGAAGAAGCCGGTCGGGCGGATGAGCTCCTCGACCTCCTCGGGGACGGCGGCCGCGAGGTCCTCGGGTGTGGGATAGCGGGCGAAGAGGGCGGGGGTGGTCTGGTTGACCCGCAGGTCGGTGGTCTGGGCGGAGAGGACCGTGGCGACGAGCAGTTCGAAGGGGTCGCGGAAGTCCAGCTCGGGGTGGGCGTACGGATAGACGTCGGCCAGCTCCCGGTTGATCTTCCGGGCCCGCCGGACCATGCCGAGCCGGGATTCCGCCCGCGCAGCCGCCGGGGCCCTCTTGCCGGCCGCCGTGGGCCTGCTCGCGGCTGTCGGGGACTTCTCGCGGGCCGCCGGAGCCTTCTTCGAGCCCGAGCCCGCCGTGGCCCTCTTCGACGGCGCGGGCGCTCCCGCCGGGGCCGAGGCGGCCTTCTTCGAGGTCGCGGAAGGCTTCTTCGAGGCCGCCCGGGTCGTCCTGGAGGCCGTCGGAGACTTCTTCTCCGCCGCCTTCATCGGGCTTTTCGTCGCATTTGCCCGATTGGTCCCACCCTGTTCGCCCACAGCGGAATCACCCTTCGCGGACACTCTCCCAGCCCCCTTGGCCTGCGCTCTCACCGGCGAGTTGGACACCCGGCCAGCCTAAGGGCCACCGCCGACATCCGCCCCGGGCACGGCCGATCACGACCCAATCGGGCCCCTGGCGTACGGACGGGCGGTTCGGTACGTCAAACTTGTTGTGATTGATCGCACTGTTTTGTGCGTCCGGCATCATGGGATCAAGGTCCCCTGAGCAGGTCGACATAGGAGAGAACTCGTGGACGACGTTCTGCGGCGCGCCCCGCTCTTCGCGGCGCTCGATGACGAGCAGGCCGCGGAGCTGCGCGCCTCGATGAGTGAAGCGACGCTCGCCCGTGGCGACGCGCTGTTCCACGAGGGAGACCCCGGCGACCGCCTGTACGTGGTCACCGAGGGCAAGGTGAAGCTCCACCGCACCTCACCCGACGGCCGCGAGAACATGCTGGCCGTCCTCGGCCCCGGCGAGCTGATCGGCGAGCTGTCGCTCTTCGACCCGGGCCCGCGCACCGCCACCGCCACGGCGCTGACCGAGGTGAAGCTGCTCGGTCTGGGCCACGGCGACCTCCAGCCCTGGCTGAACGCCCGCCCCGAGGTGGCCACCGCCCTGCTGCGCGCGGTCGCCCGCCGGCTGCGCAAGACCAACGACCAGATGTCCGACCTGGTCTTCTCGGACGTTCCCGGCCGTGTCGCCCGGGCGCTCCTCGACCTCTCGCGCCGCTTCGGCGTGCAGTCGGAGGAGGGCATCCACGTCGTCCACGACCTGACCCAGGAGGAGCTGGCCCAGCTGGTCGGCGCCTCCCGCGAGACGGTCAACAAGGCGCTCGCGGACTTCGCCCAGCGCGGCTGGCTGCGCCTGGAGGCGCGCGCGGTGATCCTGCTCGACGTGGAGCGCCTCGCCAAGCGCTCGCGGTAAGCGGAGACGTACACCGGCGTACGCGGCGGGCAGGCGCGCGGGGTGGCGCAGGGCTGCGGTACACCTCGCCGTGTGCGCGGCACGGGCTCACCGAGCCCCGTACGCCGTGCTCCGTACCCCATTCGTACGAGAGGGGCCGCCCCGGTCGAAACCGGGGCGGCCCTTTCCGTGTGCCGGGCCCGGCGCGCGAGGGCTCGCGCGCCGGGACGGTCCTACCTCTTCGTGCCGTCCACGATCAGCGGGTTCCCGCCGGCGCTGCCGCACGGCACCGCGTACACCGGGTTCTTCGCCGCGGCCTCCTTGTACGCGTCGATGCACTGGTTCATCAGGACCTTGTCCGTCAGCGACTCGTTCAGGATCTTGTTGGCCCGCGCGATGCCCTCGGCCTCGATACGGCGACGGTCGGCCTCGGCCTTCGCCGTACGGGCGGCCTCGGTGGCGCGCTCGGTGGCCTGCTGCTGCTGGATCTTGCGGTCGATCTGGCCCTGGAGCGCGTCCGACGGCTTCACGTTGCGCAGGTTGACCGTGGTGACGGCGATCCCTCGGGGGGCGAGACGCTCCTTGATCAGCTCGCCGATCTCGGCGTTGATCTTCTCGCGCTCACTGGCGTAGCCCTGCTCGCTGGTGTGACGGGCGAAGACGTTGCGGACGATCTCACGGCTGTCCGGGTAGACCAGCCGCTGCTGGATGGCGTCCTCGCTGCCGGCGAGGCGGTAGAGCTCCACCGACTTGGCCGGGGTCACCGCCCACTTCACGGTCACCTCGGCGTACATGACACCGCCCTGCGAGGAGCGGACCTCGACCACGTCCTTGTCGGACAGGTTGAGGTCGACCGGACGGGTCGAGAAGGTCGTGACGTCGGTGAACGGGGACTTGATGTGCATCCCGGACGTCATGGGCGAGCCGACCTTGCCGAAGGCGACCGGGACACCGACCTCGTACGCGCTGATGACGTACACCATGGAGCCCAGCAGCGAGAAGACACCGGCGATGAGGGCGCCGAGGGCGCCGAGCTTCAGTCCGGTCGTGCCCTGGGCACGACCGACGAAGAAGAGCACCACCGCCGCGATGAGCAGCAGGATGGATATGACGAACACGGGCTTACCCCCCGAGAGCTACGGCCACAAGTAAGCGGAGCGTAAGGCACGAACCGAAGATCGTTCCCGGGGGTGGCGCGGAAGGCCGTGCCTCAGATCAGGCCGTGCTCCCTGAGGTACTCGAGCTGCGCCCGTACGGACAGCTCGGCCGCCGGCCACAGGGAGCGGTCCACGTCCGCGTACACGTGCGCGACGACCTCCGCGGCGGTCGTACGGCCGTTCTCGACGGCCGTCTCCACCTGCGCGAGCCGGTTGGCGCGGTGGGCGAGATAGAACTCCACCGCCCCCTGGGCGTCCTGGAGCACCGGTCCGTGACCCGGGAGGACCGTGTGGACCCCGTCGTCCACGGTGAGCGAGCGCAGCCGGCGCAGCGAGTCGAGGTAGTCGCCGAGCCGCCCGTCGGGGTGGGCGACGATCGTGGTGCCCCGGCCGAGGATCGTGTCGCCCGTCAGGACGGCCCGGTCGGCGGGAAGATGGAACGAGAGCGAGTCCGAGGTGTGGCCCGGCGTCGGCACCACCCGCAGCTCCAGACCCCCGACGTCGATCACGTCCCTGGCCCCGAGCCCCTCGTCACCGAGCCGCAGCGCCGGGTCGAGGGCGCGCACGCGCGTCCCCGTCAGTTCGGCGAACCGGCTCGCGCCCTCGGCGTGGTCCGGGTGGCCGTGGGTGAGCAGCGTCAGCCCGACCCTCTTGCCGAGCTTCTCCGCGGTGTCCACGACGTGCCGCAGATGCCCGTCGTCGAGCGGGCCGGGATCGATGACGACGGCGACGTCGGAGTCCGGCTCGGCGACGATCCAGGTGTTGGTGCCGTCCAGGGTCATCGCGGAGGGGTTCGGCGCGAGCACGTTGTAGGCGCGCGCCGTAGCGCGCCCGGAGAGGGCCCCGCCCCTCGGCTGGCCGGGCAGCGCCGCCGCGTCCGTCATCGGGCATCGCCCCCGCCGCTCGGCATGTGCTTGGTGAACTCGTCGTGGCCGGGCCAGCTCAGGATCAGCTCGTCACCGTCGAGGCGGGCCTGCGCCAGGACGGGAGTCAGATCCTGGTCCGCCGCCGCCTCCAGGGCCTCGGCCGCCGTGGAGAAGCGCTCCAGGGCCCGCAGGGTGGAGATCGTCGGCGGCATCATCGTCAGCTCGCCCCGGTCGTAGCCCGCCGCCGCGTCGGCCGGACGGATCCAGACCGTCCGGTCCGCCTCGGTGGAGGCGTTCCGGGTGCGCTGGCCGGCCGGCAGCACGGCCACGAAGAACCAGGTGTCGTACCGGCGGGATTCGAACTCCGGGGTGATCCAGCGCGCCCACGCGCCCAGCAGGTCGGACCGCAGCACCAGGCCGCGCCGGTCGAGGAAGTCGGCGAAGGACAGCTCGCGGGCCACCAGCGCCGCACGGTCCCTCTCCCAGTCGTCGCCGGTCGTGTCGCCGACGACCGAGTCCGCCGTCCGTCCGGCGAGCAGCACGCCCGCCTCCTCGTACGTCTCCCGGACCGCCGCGCACACGACGGCCTGGGCCTGCGCGGGGTCGGGGAGCCCCAGCCGCTCGGCCCAGGTCTCCCGCGACGGCCCGGCCCAGCGCACCGGGTGCTCGTCCCGCGGGTCGACCCCGCCACCGGGGTAGGCGTACGCACCGCCCGCGAAGGCCATGGAGGCGCGCCGCCGCAGCATGTGGACGCTGGGCCCCTGCCCCTCGGCCCCGTCGCGCAGCAACAGGACGGTGGCGGCCCGTCTGAGTGCCACGGGCACGAGCTCGCCCGCGACGAAAGCGCGGATGCGGTCGGGCCATTCCGGTGGGTACCACTGACCATTCGCCATGGCCGGATGGTATGCCGGGCGCCGGGGATGCACGAGAGCCGATCCCCCCGGGGGCGGTGGAACCGGCTCTTCACCGATGTCCGGCGGGTACGGGCCTGGTGGCGACGTACCGGGAACGCACCGTCGTGGCGAGGCGCGGACGACGTCACCGGGAAGCGGCGCCGTACCGCCGGGCCGCGTGTCAGTCCTGGAGTTCCACCTGGATCTCGACCTCCACGGGGGCGTCCAGCGGCAGCACCGCCACGCCGACCGCGCTGCGCGCGTGCACGCCCTTGTCGCCGAGGACGGCGCCGAGCAGCTCGCTGGCGCCGTTGAGCACGGCGGGCTGGCCGGTGAAGTCGGCGGCGGAGGCGACGAAGCCCACGACCTTCACGACCCGCTTGATCCGGTCCAGGTCACCGGCGACCGACTTCACGGCCGCGAGCGCGTTCAGCGCACAGGTGGCCGCGAGCTCCTTGGCCTCCTCGGCGGTGACCTCGGCGCCGACCTTGCCCGTCACCGGAAGCTTGCCGTCCACCATCGGGAGCTGGCCCGAGGTGTAGACGTACGCACCGGACCGCACGGCCGGCTGGTACGCGGCCAGCGGCGGGACGACGGCGGGCAGGGTCAGGCCCAGCTCGGCCAGCTTGGCCTCCACGGCCCCGCTCAAGGCTTCTCCCGCTTCAGGTAGGCCACGAGCTGCTCGGGGTTGTTCGGCCCGGGCACGACCTGGACGAGCTCCCAGCCGTCCTCGCCCCAGGTGTCCAGAATCTGCTTCGTCGCGTGCACCAGAAGCGGCACAGTCGCGTACTCCCACTTGGTCATGGAGCCGACTGTATCCGCTGCCCCGCCGGGCTCCCCGTCCCGGCGTCCCCGAGCCGGGCCGGCCGGCGGGGCGTGGCGGGGGCCCGCGGGCACCTGGAAGGGGTCCGGCGGGCTCCTTCGCGCGCCCAATACGCCCCGTGCGCGCCCGGGCCGTGGTGCCAGTGGTTAGGCTCGACGCGTGAGCAGGCTCCAGGTCGTCAGCGGCAAGGGTGGTACCGGTAAGACGACGGTCGCCGCCGCCCTCGCGCTCGCCCTCGCGACGGAGGGCAAGCGGACCCTTCTCGTCGAGGTCGAAGGCAGACAGGGCATCGCACAGCTCTTCGAGACGGAGGCCCTTCCGTACGAGGAACGCAAGATCGCCGTCGCCCCGGGCGGCGGCGAGGTCTTCGCGCTGGCCATCGACGCCGAACGCGCGCTCCTCGACTACCTCCAGATGTTCTACAAACTGGGCAGCGCGGGCCGGGCCCTGAAGAAGCTGGGCGCGATCGACTTCGCGACCACCATCGCCCCGGGCGTCCGGGACGTGCTGCTGACCGGCAAGGCGTGCGAGGCGGTCCGACGGCGCGAGAAGCACGGCGGCCACACCTACGACCACGTCGTCATGGACGCGCCCCCGACCGGCCGGATCACCCGCTTCCTCAACGTCAACGACGAGGTGGCGGGCCTGGCCAGGATCGGCCCGATACACAACCAGGCGCAGGCCGTGATGCGGGTGCTCAAGTCGCCCGAGACGGCGGTGCACCTGGTGACGCTCCTGGAGGAGATGCCGGTCCAGGAGACCGCGGACGGCATCGCGGAGCTGCGGGACGCCGAGCTGCCGGTGGGCCACGTCATCGTGAACATGGTCCGCCCGCACGTCCTCGACGAGGCGGCGGTGCGGGCCGCGTCCGGGGATCACCGGGAAGCGGTCGCGAGGACCCTGGCCGCCGCGGGGGTCGGCGGCGGTACGAAGCTGGTCGGGCCGCTCCTCGAACAGGCGGCGCAGCACGCGCAGCGCGTGGAGCTGGAGCGCGAGCAGCGGGCGGTCCTCACCGGGCTCGGCGTGCCGGCGTACGAGCTCCCCTTCCTGGGGGACGGAGGGGACATCGCGGGCCTGTACCGGCTGGCGAAGGAACTGCGGAAGCAAGGGGCGGGGGCGTGACAGAGCCGGAGACGGAGGCGGCGAGGGTGAGCGACACGGACGCGGCGGCCGGGACGGCGGGCCTCGCGCCGTCGAACGGAATCGATTCCGCCCCCGCCCTGGAGCTGGATCCGCTCATCGACGACCGGGGAACCCGCATCATCGTCTGCTGCGGGGCCGGCGGCGTCGGCAAGACGACGACCGCGGCCGCCCTCGGGGTACGGGCCGCCGAGCGGGGCCGGAAGGTCGTCGTCCTGACGATCGATCCGGCACGGCGACTCGCCCAGTCGATGGGGATCGACTCGCTCGACAACATCCCCCGCAGGGTCGACGGCATCAAGGGGTCCGACGGCGGGGAACTGCACGCCATGATGCTCGACATGAAGCGGACCTTCGACGAGATCGTCGAGGCGCACGCGGACGCCGAGCGGGCCAGGGCGATCCTGGAGAACCCCTTCTACCAGTCCCTGTCGGCCGGTTTCGCCGGTACGCAGGAGTACATGGCGATGGAGAAGCTCGGGCAGCTGCGTGCCCGTGACGAGTGGGACCTGATCGTCGTCGACACCCCGCCCTCGCGCTCGGCGCTCGACTTCCTGGACGCGCCGAAGCGGCTGGGGTCCTTCCTGGACGGGAAGTTCATCAAGCTCCTCATCGCGCCCGCGAAGATGGGCGGCCGGGCGGGGATGAAGTTCCTCAACGTCGGCATGTCGATGATGACCGGGACGCTGGGGAAGCTGCTGGGGGGTCAGTTCCTCAGGGACGTGCAGACGTTCGTGGGGGCCATGGACACGATGTTCGGCGGCTTCCGGACCCGGGCGGACGCGACGTACAAGCTGCTCCAGGCGCCGGGGACGGCCTTCCTCGTGGTCGCGACGCCGGAGCGGGACGCGCTGCGGGAGGCCGCGTACTTCGTGGAGCGGCTGGCCGCCGAGGAGATGCCCCTGGCCGGCCTGGTCCTCAACCGCGTGCACGGCAGCGGCGCCGCCCGGCTGTCGGCCGAGCGGGCGCGGGCCGCCGCGGAAAATCTTGAGGAGGGGCGCATTGTGGATCAGGGGGCCGGGAAGACTGGTGTTCGTGGCTCCCGGGTGAATTCCCCCGAGCCGTCGCCCCTCGCCACCGCCGCCGCACCAGCGCAGCACTCGCAGGACGAGCACGTCGAGCACCAGGCTGACCCCACAGCCGCGTACGAGGCCGCCCCCACGGCCGAGCACCGGGCCGACCCCACGGCCGAGCACGACCCCGACGTCGAGGACATTCGGCAGCTGACCGCGGGACTGCTGCGTCTGCACGCCGAGCGCATGCAGGTGCTCGCACGCGAGCAGCGCACCCGCGATCGTTTCGCGGCGCTCCACCCCGAGGTGGCGGTCGCCGAAGTGGCGGCCCTGCCCGGCGACGTGCACGATCTCGCGGGGCTGCGCGCCATCGGTGATCGGCTCACGGCGGGGCGCGTTCCCCCCGCGTAGTCCGGCTTCCGGATCCGCGGGTGAGCGGCCGGACCGGGGTCGCCCCACCCGCCGCGCACCCGGTGCGCCGCGAACGGGCCCGCCACCGCCGCGTCCCCGCACCCGTACGTCTCGTCGGTGGCGCGGGAGCCGTCTCACCGGCCCTGTACGTCTCGTCGGTGGCGCGGAAGCTGCCCTACCGGCCCCCCGTACGTCTCGTACGTGGCGCGGGAGCTACCCCACCGCCGCGTACGCCTCGTACGTCGCGTCGTCCTCCATCGCCACGGGCAGCAGGCCCGCGCCGCGCTCGTACTCCGTACGCGCCGTCTCGAGCAGTCGCCGCCACGAGGTGACGGTCGGCCGCCGGCGCAGCAGTGCACGGCGCTCGCGCTCCGTCATGCCGCCCCACACGCCGAACTCCACGCGGTTGTCGAGGGCGTCGGCCAGGCACTCGGTCCGCACCGGGCATCCGGTGCACACCGCCTTCGCCCTGTTCTGCGCCGCGCCCTGCACGAAAAGTTCATCCGGATCGGTAGTGCGGCAGGCCGCCTGCGCACTCCAGTCAGCTACCCAGCCCATACCGGCGCCGTCCTCTCCCGAATCGAGGCTCCCCCACGGCGGTAGCGGCATATTCACCGCTGCCAGTTGGTGACGTTACGGAAGGTGGGCACAGCGCAACACCCCCTTCGGGCCCAATCTTGAATGGCCCGAACGGACTATGCGTACGCGGCAGATCACCCAGAGGAGTGACCCGAGGACATGCGGGCCCAAAGCGGCATACCGGTACAGTTCATTCTTCTCTGCCGGAGTCACTTGGGGCGCCGGGTGTCGCATGGGGCGGAATCGGGCATGGCTCTCCACGCTCGGGTTCGTGGGGTGCGCAAGGCCGATGTCACGCCCGGGTCTTGAGGCAGAACCACACCGCCGTGACAGTCGAGAGCAGCTTAGGCCAACGCCTGTGCGCCTGTCCGGCGAATCGGCACGAAGCCGCGGGGCCGCGGGAGACCTCTCACCCGACCGGGCCGACGGCCCCTCCGTACCTCGCCCGGCCTTCCGGGCCGCACTCCGCCGCGCGCCCCTCGGGCCCCGGCCGCACTCCGCCGCGCGCCCCCTCCGGCACCGCGGTGTCGCGTCCTCCCGACACGCCCGTCACCCCCGCCGCCGCCGTTCGGATGTCACGGTCTGGTACTCGAACGCTCCGAGGGGCCCCCGCTCCCGCTGAACGCCGCCATCGACGGATTAGGCTGCCCCTCATGGCAAACAAGCGCTCCGGCGGAGGTCTGACCCGGACCCAGCAGGCCGCCAAGTTCCTGGGTGTCAGTGTGCTCTCCGGAGCCGTACTGGCGGGCATTGCCCTGCCCGCGGCCGGAGCACTCGGACTGGCCGCCAAGGGCACGGTCGAGGGGTTCGACGAGATCCCGTCCAACCTGAAGACCCCTCCCCTGAGTCAGCGCACCACGATCCTCGACTCCGAGGGCGGTGCCATCGCCACCGTGTACTCGCGCGACCGCAAGGTCGTGCCCCTGGAGAAGATCTCCCCGTACATGCAGAAGGCGATCGTCGCCATCGAGGACTCGCGCTTCTACGAGCACGGCGCCGTCGACCTCAAGGGCGTGCTGCGCGCGATCAACCGCAACGCCCAGTCGGGCGGCGTGGCCCAGGGCGCCTCCACGCTCACGCAGCAGTACGTCAAGAACGTCTTCGTGGAGGAGGCCGGTGACGACCCCGAGAAGGTCGCCCAGGCCACCCAGCAGACCATCGGCCGCAAGGTGCGCGAACTGAAGTACGCGATCCAGGTCGAGGAGGAGCTGGGGAAGAAGAAGATCCTCGAGAACTACCTCAACATCACCTTCTTCGGGCAGCAGGCGTACGGCATCGAGGCGGCCTCCCAGCGGTACTTCTCCAAGCCCGCCGCGGACCTCAAGCTGGAGGAGGCCGCGATGATGGCCGGCCTCGTCCAGTCGCCGAGCCGCTACGACCCGGTCAACGACGTCCAGGAGGCCACCAAGCGGCGCAACATCGTGCTACAGCGCATGGCCGACGTGAAGGACGTCAGCCAGGCGGAGGCGGACCGCGCCATGGCCACGCCGATCAAGCTGAAGGTGAAGGCGCCGAAGAACGGCTGCATCACCGCGGTCGACGGCGCCGGGTTCTTCTGCGACTACGTCCGCAAGACGATCCTGAGCGACCCGGTCTTCGGCAAGACGTCCGAGGAGCGGCAGAAGCTCTGGAACCTCGGCGGTCTGACCATCCGGACCACGCTCGACCCGCGGGCGCAGGAGGCGGCCAACGAGGCCGCCGTCGCCAAGATCTACGAGGACGACAAGGTCGCCGCCTCCGTCGTCCAGGTCCAGCCGGGCAGCGGCAAGATCCTGTCGATGGGTCAGTCCCGTCCGTACGGCCTGGACCAGAAGCAGCACCAGACCACGCTCAACCTGGCCGTCGGCAGCAAGATGGGCGGCACGACCTACGGCTTCCAGGTCGGCTCGACCTTCAAGCCGATCACGGCCGCGGCGGCGCTGGAGAAGGGGCTGAGCCCGGCGCAGTCCTTCGCCACGCCGTGGAAGATCACGCTGCCGATGAGCTCCTACAACACCTGCGCCGGCGGCCCGGCCGGGTCCGGCGACTGGGTCCTGCAGAACGAGCTCGAGTCCGAGGCCGGCAGCTGGGACATGACGAGCGCGCTCGGCAAGTCCATCAACACGTACTTCGCCAAGCTGGAGCAGCTGACCGGCCTCTGCGAGACGATCGAGATGGCCAAGAAGATGGGGTACGAGCGGGAGCTCGGCAAGAAGCTCAAGGAGCTTCCGTCGATCACCCTCGGCGGTCAGGAGGCCACCCCGCTGGACATGGCGGCCGTGTACGCCACCTTCGCCAACCGGGGCGAGTACTGCACCCCGGTCGCCATCGAGTCGATCACGACGGCGACCGGGCAGAAGCTGAAGGTGCCGCGGAGCGAGTGCTCGCGGGCGATGAGCGAGCGGACCGCGGACCTCATCAACCAGATGCTGAAGGGCGTCGTCGAGGACGGCACCGGCACGAAGGCCGGTCTGAGCGACCGCGACAACGCCGGCAAGACGGGTACGACCAACGACCGCAAGGACGCCTGGTTCGTCGGCTACACGCCGAACCTGTCCACGGCGGTCTGGGTCGGTGACGACGTCGGCGAGAAGACGTCGATGTACGACATCACCATCGGCGGCGAGGTCTACGACAAGGTCTGCGGTGGCTGTCTGCCGGGCCCCATCTGGAAGATCGCGATGACGGGCGCGCTGAGCGCCTCCGAGACGCCGCAGTTCGCCCCCATCTCCGTACCGCGTGGCGAGAAGCCCGAGGACAAGGAGAAGGGCAAGCCCCGGCAGCCGGGCGGCGACAACAAGCCGGGCGACGGCGGCCGCGACGACGACGACATCTTCCCGGGGATCACCCTCCCGCCGGACCTGATCGGCGGCGGCAACGGTCGCGGCGGCAATGGCGGCGGCCGGTAGCCAGGCGGCCGACGGCCACGGACATGAGGAAGGGCGCCCCCGGGAGGGGGCGCCCTTCCTCATCTGCGGCGGCGGGGTCACGCGGCGGGGCCGCACGTGCGGGGTGCTCCCCGCCGGGGGCGCGCATGCGGCTCGTGGGCCGGGCAGGACGGTCCGGGCGCCACGCGCCGGGGTCCGGGGACCACGCGGTCCGGGGATCACGGGCCGGGCGTCCGGCACGGGTCGCCACGCGCTCGACCCGCGCGGCCCCGTTCGACGGGATCAGCCCGCGAGGAGCTTCTTGACGGTGGCGGCGACGCGGCCGCCCTCGGCGCGGCCCGCGACCTTCGGGTTGACGATCTTCATGACGGCGCCCATCGCGCGGGGCCCCTCGGCGCCCGCGCCGGCGGCCTCGGCGACGGCCGCGGCGACGATCTGCTCCAGCTCGTCGTCGCCGAGCTGCTGCGGCAGGTAGGCGTCGAGGAGGACGCCCTCCGCCTTCTCCCGCTCGGCGGACTCGGCACGACCGCCCGCGGCGAAGGCGTCCGCGGCCTCGCGGCGCTTCTTCGCCTCCTTGGCGATCACCTTCTGCACCTCGTCGTCGGAGAGCTCGCGCTTGGTCTTGCCGGCGACCTCCTCCTTGGTGATCGCGGAGAGGGTGAGCCGGAGCGTCGAGGAGCGCAGCTCGTCGCGCTCCCTGATGGCGGCGTTGAGGTCTTCCTGCAGCTTGGCCTTGAGCGTGGTCATGGGTGCAAGTGTGTCAGGTGGGACGCGCCGGACGCCCCCGCATTAACGCCCCGGCACGCGCTCACCCCGTGCGCGACCGCTCCGGCGCCGGTCCCGAGCCGCCCGGCCGCCGCCCGGGGGCGGTCGACCGCCTCCCGACTGCCGCCCGCGCGGCGACCGCGCGCGATCCGTCTGCGACGATGGGGAGATGCGCGCACGGTACGGGATCCCCCTGAAGATCACGGCAGGTCTCACGGCGACGGCGGCGGCCGGAGTCGTCTACGCGGCGGGTTTCGAGGCCCGCTCGTTCCGCCTCCGGCGGGTGACCGTCCCCGTACTGCCGCGGGGCATGCGGGATCTGCGGGTCCTTCAGGTCTCCGACATCCACATGGTGTGCGGTCAGCGCAAGAAGCGGGCCTGGCTCCAGTCGCTGGCCGGGCTGCGCCCCGACTTCGTCGTCAACACCGGCGACAACCTCTCCGACACGGAGGCGGTGCCGGAGGTCGTGGACGCGCTCGGCCCGCTCATGGAGTTCCCGGGCGTGTACGTCTTCGGCTCCAACGACTACTACGGGCCTCGGCTGCGCAACCCCGCCCGCTACCTCCTGGAGAAGGCCCAGGGGCGCCACGGCCTCAACGGCAACGCCCCCGTGGTCGGAGCGGTCCACAACCCGTGGGAGGGCATGCGCGACGCCTTCGACGCGGCGGGCTGGGTGAACCTCACCAACACCCGCGGCCGGCTCAAGCTGTCCGACCTGGAGCTGGCCTTCACCGGCCTGGACGACCCGCACATCAAGCGGGACCGCTACGAGCGGGTGGCCGGCGGGCCCGACACCTCGGCCGACTTCTCGATGGCCGTGGTCCATGCCCCGTACCTGCGCACGCTCGACTCCTTCACCGCGGACGGCTACGAACTGGTCCTGGCGGGCCACACGCACGGCGGCCAGCTCTGCATCCCCTTCTACGGCGCTCTGGTGACCAACTGCGACCTGGACACGGACCGGGTCAAGGGCCTGTCCACGCACACCGTGGCGGAGCGGACCTCCTTCCTCCACGTCTCGGCGGGATGCGGGACCAACCGGTTCACCCCGGTCCGCTTCGCCTGCCCGCCGGAGGCGACGCTGCTGACGCTGACGGCGCGCGCCTGAGCGATTCGTCCCCTTACGGGGGTCAGCCTCTACGGTGGTGGGCATGCTCACGCCCAAGACCGCAGCCGTGCCCGCCTCCGCCGTCCTGCCCGCCGTGCGCCGGCCGGTCGCCGCGGCCTTCCGCGCGCTGATCGCGCTGGCCGCCGCAACCGGCGTGGTGATCGAATGCGTCCTCGGCAGCGTCCCCGTCGTCCTGAGCTTCTTCACGATCTGGTCGAACATCGCGGTCGCGGTCGTCTTCGCGCTCTCGGCCCTGCGCGCCTGGAACGGCCGCCCCCCGCTGCCCGCGCTGTGGACCGGCGGGGTGCTGCTGTGCATCGGCGTGGTCGGCCTGGTCTTCCACCTGGTCCTGGCGAACGAGTCCAGCGCGTTCAACCAGGCCGCGGAGATCGCCGGACTCAGGGGCGGGAAGGCCGTCGCCAACCAGCTGCTCCACACGGTCACCCCGATCGGCGCGGCGCTCGACTGGCTCGTACTGACCCTCCCCGGCGCACTGCGGTGGCGCCACGCGGCCCAGTGGCTCGCCGCCCCGGCCGCCTACCTCGCCTTCGCCCTGACCCGCGGCGCCCTCCTCTCCCCGGACGCCCGCACCCGCTACACGTACCCCTTCCTCGACGTCGCCGAGCACGGCTACGCGAGCGTCCTGCTCAACGCCGCGGTCCTCGGGCTCGTCTTCTACGCCGTCGGGCTGCTGATCGTCGGCCTGGACCGCGTCCGACCTGCGGTGCGACTCCGCGAAAACCGGATTTCGTCTCAGAGCGCGGGTGGGCTAAAGTAATCGATGTCGCCGCGACGTGAAGAACTGAGCAGTGACATCGGGGTGTAGCGCAGCTTGGCAGCGCGCTTCGTTCGGGACGAAGAGGTCGTGGGTTCAAATCCCGCCACCCCGACAGCTGAAACACCAGGTCAGGGGCCTGATCCGCGAGAGCGGGTCAGGCCCCTGACTCGTTTCCGCCTCGCTGCTGGAGCCCGACCGCGGGAGGCGGCACGGTGCTCGTCCCCCGCTTGTTCCAAGGTCGTATCGAGGGGAGCCTCGGCATCGGGCTCATGATCGGTTCGCTCTACTCTGGAGTGTTCCTGTCAGGTTGGTGACCGACGAAAGGCTGGGTCTCAGGTGCTGGTCGCGGACCGATATCGGCTCCGGATGTGTATCGGGCGTGGCGGCATGGGCGAGGTGTGGCACGCCACGGACGAGGTCCTCGGCCGGTCAGTCGCCGTGAAGCTGATGCTGGGGCACGAGGCCGACCCGTCGGCGGGCGAGCGGTTCCGGCTGGAGGCGCAGACCGCCGCCCGGCTGAGCCATCCCCATGTCGTGGGCGTCTTCGACTTCGGTACGTGGGACGGAAAGCTGTACCTCGTCATGGAGTTGGTCGACGGGCCGAGCCTCGCCACGGACTCCGGCGCCCCCGCGGTGCTGCCCCCGGAGCGGGTCGCCGTCATCGCCGCGCACGCCGCCGCCGGGCTCGCCGCGGCGCACCGGGAGGGCGTGGTGCACCGGGACATCAAGCCCGGGAACCTGCTCGTCGACGCCGGCGGGGCCGTGAAGCTCGCCGACTTCGGCATCGCCCGGTTCGTCGACGATCCGTCGGCGGCGCTGACGACCACGGGGCAGATCGTCGGCACCGGCCTCTACCTCGCCCCGGAGCGCGCGCTCGGGCAGCCGGCCTCGTCGGCGTCCGACGTGTACTCGCTCGGCTGCGTGCTGTACCAACTCCTCACGGGGCGGCCCCCGTTCCAGGGCGACACGGCGACGGCCCTGCTGTACCAGCACATCGACACCCCTCCGGCTCCGCCCCGGCAGCTCGGGGTGGGGCTGCCGGCCGCCTTCGAGGCGTACCTCCTCTCGATGCTGGCCAAGCAGCCGGAACAGCGGCCCGCCGCGCGGGACATCGCCGACTGGTTCGCCTCCGGCGCCTGGCGCGAACACCCCCAGCCCCACCCCCGGCCGCACGCGCAGCCCCACGCCCCGTCCCACCCCCGGCCGCACGCGCAGGCGCCTGCGCGGCACCAGCGCGCGCCCCTCCAGCAGGCCCCGCACCAGAGCGGGCCGTACCCCGCCCGGGCGCCCCGGCCCGCCCCCGCCCGGACCGCGCCTCAGGGCGGGCTCCAGGGGGGTGCGCAGGCGAGACCGGTGGGCGGGCCGCAGGCACGGCGGCAGGCCGCGCGACGGGGCGAGAGCGGACTCGCCGAGCTCTCCCGGCGCCGCCCCCGCAAGACGGCCGCGGCCGCAGGCGGGATCGCGTTCGTCGTCTTCCTCCTCATCGGCATGGCCTGGCTCTCGCCGGACGGCAGCGAGGCGGAGACGCCGGTGGCCGACCCGACGGTGACCGCACCCCGATGACCGTGTCCCGGTGGCCCGCCTGACCCGAACGGGCGCTGCCGGCTGGCCCGGACGGGCGGTTTCCGTTCCGCTGGGAGACATGGACACCAGGCAGATAGCACGGGCCGCCGTACCCGCCGCCGTCGCGCTCGTCCTCGCTGGTGGCGGGCCGACGGCCGCCGCAGCCGATCATCCCGTTCCGCAGCCGGCCCCGGCCGGAGTCCGGTCCGAGCCGCGGGGCGAGGGCGTCGACGAGTCGGGCCCGTCCGGAGCGGCGCTCGGCCTCGGTGCCGCCGCGCTGGCCGCCGCGGTCGCCACCACCGTCGTACGCAACCGGGGGATCAGGGCCGTCATCAGCCGGCCAGGCCCACCGCCGCCCCCAGCAGGACCAGGATCAGGCAGATCCCCAGATTGACCTTGCCGTGGTGCAGGAAGACCGCCGCGAACTCCCGGATGGTCGCGGTCGGCCAGAAGTAGGCGGCCGTGGGGGAACCGACGACCTGGCCCTCCACCCCGGCCCGACGCGCCATCAGCGCGGCGCGGAAGGCGTGGAAGTTGTTGGTGACGATCACGCACCGCGCACCCGGGTCCATCTCGTCCATCAGCCGCTTGCTGAAGGCCATGTTCTCCTCGGTCGTCTCCGAGCGGTCCTCCCGGACGATCCGGTCCTCGGGGAAGCCCCGCTCCACCAGATAGTCCGCCATGGCGTGGGACTCCGGTACGCCCTCGTCCGGGCCCTGCCCGCCCGAGACGATCAGGACCGGCGGCCTCCCGCCCCGCGCGGCGAGGGCGTCGTACACCTCGCGTCCGCGCTCCAGCCGGCTCGCGAGCAGCGGCGGGACGCGCGTACCGCCGATCAGGCCGGATCCGAGGACGACGACGAAGCCGGCGTCCCGGCGCACCCGCATACGGCCGTAGAGGTAGGCGTAGCCGACGAAGCACACGAAGAGGAACGAGACGTACGCCATGACCACCAGCGCCGTCCCGACGGCGATGCCCAGCGGCCTCGAACGCGTCGCCACGGCGACGATCATCAGGCCTATCAGCCCGTATATGCCCAGGCCGGCGAGGAGCGAGAGCAGGTTGGAGGGGTGCCTTCCCTCCTTGCGGACCATCTTCACGCCGTTCGCGCACAGCAGCCCGGCGAGGACGACCGGGCCGAGGCAGAGCACGAGCAGCACGACGACCATCACCGTCTCGGCCACACCGGGTGGCGCCGCGTCGATCTCGGCGAACAGGCCGAGGCAGAGGAAGGTGACGGCGAGGCCGAGGTACACGGCGTTGCCGAACCGCCGGCGGTCGCGGAGCACGCCGATGCCGAAGAGCAGGAGGAAGGCGGCGGCCACGACGAATGCGGTCATGACGGAATCGTAGACAGTCGCGCCGACAACGCCCCCGCGCCGACCGGCCGTTCCGAGGCCGGGGCGCGAGCCGCCGACGGCCTACGGAAGGCCGCGGCCCGCGGCCGCCGCGGAGGTTGTCCACAGATCGCGGGCGAGCGGACCGTTCGTCGGTGGCGCAGCGCATGATGGGAGCCATGACGGAGAGCAGCGATTTCACCGAGATCCCCCGCTGGGAGCAGCGTTTCCGGGCGCCGCGCGTGTCCCTGCCCGAGTGGGCGGAGGAGGCGCCGGACCGGTCCCTGTTCGTGTCCAACGCCACGGGCACGTACGAGCTGTACGCCTGGGACCGGGCGCGCGGCACACAGCGGCAGGTCACGGACCGGCCGAACGGGACGACGGACGGCACGCTGTCCCCGGACGGCCGGTGGATCTGGTGGTTCTCGGACAAGGACGGGGACGAGTTCGGTGTGTGGATGCGCCAGCCGTTCGAGGGGGGCGCCGACGAGCCCGCCGTGCCCGGTCTCGCCCCCTCCTATCCGGCGGGGCTCGCGATCGGCCGGGACGGCACGCTCGTCGTGGGCCGCTCCACGGACGAGGAGGGTTCGACGATCCACCTCGTGCGGGGCGGGCGGGAGCCGGTGGAGATCTACCGGCACCGGGAGTCGGCGGGTGTGGGCGACCTCTCGCACGACGGGTCGCTGATCGTGGTCGAGCACACGGAGCACGGCGACGCCATGCACTCCGCGCTGCGCGTCCTGCGGGCGGAGGACGCGTCGGTCCTGGCCGAGCTCGACGACACCAGGGGCGGCACGGAGGAGCTGGGGCTCGCGGTCCTCGGTTTCGCGCCGGTGCACGGCGACACCCGGCTGCTCGTCGGGCACCAGCGGCGGGGGCGGTGGGAGCCGCTGCTGTGGGACGTGGCGACGGGCGAGGAGCGGGATCTCCGGCTCGATCTGCCGGGGGACGTCACGGCGGAGTGGTATCCGGACGGCTCGGGGCTGCTGATCGCGCACGGCTACGAGGCGCGGAGCGAGCTGTGGCGGTACGACATCGCGACGGGGGCTCTGGTGGGGGTGGAGACCCCGGCGGGGTCGGTGTCGGGTGCCACGGCCCGTCCCGACGGCAGTGTGGAGTACCTCTGGTCGTCGGCGGCCCGCCCGCCGGTGGTGCGTTCGACGACGGGCGAGGTCGTCCTGGACCCGCCCGGCCCGAAGGCCCCGGACTCGGTGCCGGTGGAGGACGTGTGGGTGGAGGGCCCGGGCGGCCGCATCCACGCCCTCGTCCAGCGGCCGGCCGACGGCGAGGGACCGTTCCCGACGGTGTTCGAGGTGCACGGCGGCCCGACCTGGCACGACAGCGACGCCTTCGCCTCGGGCCCGGCGGCCTGGCTGGACCACGGGTACGCGGTGGTCCGGGTCAACTACCGGGGCTCGACGGGGTACGGCCGGGCGTGGACGGACGCGCTGAAGCACCGGGTCGGGCTGATCGAGCTGGAGGACATCGCGGCGGTCCGTGAGTGGGCTGTGGCGTCGGGGCTCGCGGACCCGGCGAGGCTGGTCCTGTCGGGCGGCTCCTGGGGCGGCTATCTGACCCTGCTGGGGCTCGGCACCCAGCCGGACTCCTGGTCGGTGGGGCTCGCCGCCGTCCCCGTCGCGGACTACGTCACCGCGTACGCGGACGAGATGGAGGCCTTGAAGGCGCTGGACCGCACGCTCTTCGGGGGCTCGCCCGAGGAGGTGCCGGACCGGTTCGAGGCCTCGTCCCCGCTGACGTACGTCGACAAGGTCACGGCGCCGGTGTACATCTCGGCGGGCGTCAACGACCCCCGGTGCCCGATCCGCCAGATCGACAACTACGTCGAGCGGCTCGCGGCGCGGGGGGCGGTCCACGAGGTGTACCGGTACGACGCGGGGCACGGCTCCCTGGTGGTGGAGGAGCGGATCAAGCAGGTGCGGCTGGAGCTGGACTTCGCCGCGCGTCACCTGGGGACCCGGCCGGTCGCGGGGTGACGGGGCTGCGTACCGTGGAGGGGTGTACCGGTTCCTGAGAACGCCCCGCTGGTGGGGGATCAACGTCTTCGTCCTGCTGGCGATCCCGTTCTGCCTGTTCATGGGCGTGTGGCAGCTGGGTAAGTTCGAGGACCGCGTCGACACCCATCAGGAGGCGGAGCGGGCCCCGGACCCGGCGGCGCTGCGGACCGAGCCGCTGGAGCGGCTGCTCCCGGTGGACAAGGAGACCTCGGGCCGGCACGCGAGGGCGAGCGGCCGGTTCGGCGAGCAGTTCCTGGTCCCGGACCGTGAGCTGGACGGCCGCCGCGGCAGTTACGTCCTGACGATGCTGAAGACGGACGGCGGCAAGTCCCTGCCGGTCGTACGGGGCTGGCTGCCGGCCGGGGCGAAGGCGCCGGCCCCGCCGTCGGGCGAGGTCACCGTGGTGGGCGCCCTCCAGGCATCCGAGAGCGCCGGTACCCGGGGCGTGCACGCGGCGGGCGGTCTGCCGGAGGGCCAGCTCGGCATGATCAGCGCGGGCGCCCTGCTGAACATGGTCAGCGATGACGTCTACGACGCGTGGGTGACGCTCACCGTGTCCCCCGCCGGCCTGACGCCGGTCCCGGCCACCGCCGCGGCGGGCACGTCCCTGGACCTGAAGGCCTTCCAGAACCTGGGCTACACCGCGGAGTGGTTCGTCTTCGCCGGCTTCGTCGTCTTCATGTGGTTCCGTCTGCTGCGCCGCGAGGCGGAAGCCCAGCGCGACGAGGAACTGGGTCTTGCCTGAGGGCTCTCCCTTGGGGAGTGTCCGGAAAGTACCGGCGCTCGCCCGAAGGGCGGGGAGGCCGCAGCCCGGGCGAGACTTCCCGGACGCGATCCGGGCCCTTGGACCGCGTCAGGAGGCGTCGATGACGCCCGTGCGGTAGATGGTCCCCGCGCAGGCGTTGGGGATCGTCGCCGCGGCGGAGGGGCCGCCGGGCTCGGCGGTGTGGCTGACCGCGACACTGCCTTCGGCGGGGGTGCCGTCCTCCGCGCCGAGCTGGGTCGCCGCTTCGTTGTTCGTGGTGTCCGTGCCCGTCGATCCGGTGGACCCGGCCGAGGTGCCGCCGGCGTCCGACGGGGTGGTCGGGTCGGGCGAGGTGCCCGTGGTCGGGCAGGTCTCGGCGGGGACCCAGGCGAACTTCACCTCGTAGGCGTTGTCCGGCTTCAGGACCAGCGCCTGCGCTTCCTGCGCGGGGTCGGGCAGACCGCTCGCCGCGTCCCCGGCCGCGTGGGCGACGACCGTGATCCTGGACGGGTCGGCGGCCCCCCTGGCCTCGAAGCCCACGCTGCCGGCGCCGCTGACCACGCAGTCGCTGCCGGAGATGTTGGCGATGCGGAAGGTGCCGTACACCTTGCCGTCGGCGTCGGGCGCGCCGGCCTGGACCGAGCTGACGCCGAGCTGACCGGCCTCGCAGACGCGGGCGGAGTCCGACTCGGCGTCGGCGGCGGGCGGGGAGCCGGGGACCGTGCCGCCCGTCTCGCCGGTGGCCGAGGTCTCGGGCTCGCCGGCCCCCGCGACCTCGCCCTGGCTGGGAGTCGTGGCGCCGGTCGGTGTGCCCGGGCCCTTCTCGCCGCCCTCGACGCCGGTCTCGGAGCCGGTGCCGCCTTGGGCCTGCTCGCCGTGGCCGGCGTTGACGGCCTTGTCGGATGCGGTCCCTCCGGACGTGGCGACGTGCACGAACGCCGGGACGGCCGTACCGATCAGGACCACGGCGGCGGCGATGCCGACGACGGCCTGCCGCTTGCGGGCGCGGCGCGCGGGCACCGCGCGCCGCAGGTGGTCGAGGGCGCCGTCGGTGGGTTCGATGTCGGCGACGGCGCTGTGGAGCAGCTGCCGCAGCGCGCGTTCCTCGCCGCCGAAGGGGCCGTCGCCCCCGAAGAGGTCGTCGGCCTGCGCCTTGTCGGGCCCGTCGTTCACAATCCCGTGTCCCATGTCGTCGCGATCACCGTCGGGCAGCTCATTCGTACCGCCGGGCTGCCGGCTTGCGGGCTCCGAGCCACCCGGGGGCAGACCGTGCTGTGGCAGACCGTGCCGTGACGGGCCGCCCGGTCGCGGATCACCCGGTCGCATGCCGTCGGAGTGCGTGTCGCCGGAACTCATGCCGTCGCCTCCATCGCGACGCGCAGCGCGGCGATGCCACGCGACCCGTACGCCTTCACCGACCCCAGGGATATGCCCAGGGTCTCGGCGACCTGGGCCTCCGTCATGTCGGCGAAGTACCGCAGGACCAGCACCTCGCGCTGCCGCCGCTGCAGCCCGCGCATGGCCTTGATGAGCGCGTCGCGCTCCAGCTGGTCGTACGCGCCCTCCTCCGCGCTCGCCATGTCCGGCATCGGCTTGGAGAGGAGCTTGAGTCCGAGGATGCGGCGGCGCAGCGCGGAGCGGGAGAGGTTGACGACCGTCTGGCGGAGGTAGGCGAGCGTCTTCTCGGGGTCGCGGACGCGGTTGCGCGCCGAATGGACCCGGATGAACGCCTCCTGGACGACGTCCTCGCAGGAGGCCGTGTCGTCGAGGAGCAGGGCGGCGAGCCCGAGCAGCGAGCGGTAGTGGGCGCGGTAGGTCTCCGTCAGGTGGTCGACGGTGGTCCCGGCGGCCACATCGTCAGCGCTCTCGCGCGGCGCGGGGATGCCGATCACTCCGGTCGTCCGGCTTCTGGTGGGCATGGGGGCGATCACCGGCATGCCGCCGGCCGGCCGCGGCCGCCGGAGCGGGCGCACCACCGTGCCGCGTACGGGGACGACGACCGTGCCCCGTGCCGGGGCGACCGCCGCGCCGCGGAGCGGGACGATCCCTGAGATGTCCAGTACCTCTGCCACGCCTGTTGGACACGCTTCCCCCCGTCAGGGTTGTACGCGTACGCCACCGTTTTCGACGGTGTGCCGTTTGCCGTCATGCGCACCCGTTCTTCCCCAATGCCCCGAATTCGCAGCACGTCGCAGCACGCTCGCGAGGCACCGCAGGGGCGCACGCGAAGACGCGTCCCGCCCGGACTACGGTTGCAGAATGGGGGGAAGGTAATCCTCGAACATCGCATCGGCCCAGTTCAAGAGCCATCTGCTGACGCCTTGATCACAGGACGTTCACAGATTCTACGAAAATACGCGGTCACCCGACGCCGATTTCCGGACGCTCTCGGACCTCGTGGCGGATGACCGATTCGGCGATCTGGAGGGCGTTGAGGGCCCCGCCCTTGCGGAGGTTGTCCCCGCAGACGAAGAACTCCAGCGCCCGCTCGTCGTCCATCGAGCGGCGCACCCGCCCCACCCACGTGGGATCCGTGCCCACGACGTCGGCGGGCGTGGGGAAGTCACCGGCGGCCGGATCGTCGTACAGCACCACACCCGGCGAGGTCGCCAGGATCTCGTGGGCGCGGGCGACGGTGACGGGACGCTCGAAACGCGCGTGGACGGAGACCGAGTGGGCGGTCACCACCGGCACGCGCACGCACGTGGCGGCGACGGGCAGCCCGGCGAGGCCGAGGATCTTGCGTGTCTCGTCGCGGATGCGCAGCTCCTCGGAGGACCAGCCGTCCTCCATGGGCACGCCCGACCAGGGAATGACGTTGAGCGCGACGGGCCCCGGGAAGGGACCGCTGCCGTCACCCACGGCGCGCCGTACGTCGCCGGGGTGGGTGCCCAGTTCGGTCCCGGCCACCAGGGACAGCTGCTCGCGCAGGGCTGCGACGCCCGCCCGCCCGCCGCCGCTCGCCGCCTGCTGCGCGGTCACCACCAGCTCGCTGACCCCGAACTCGGCGTGCAGGGCGCCCACGGCGACGATCAGCGCCAGCGTGGAGCAGCCGGGTCCGGCGATGATCCCGCGGGGTCGTACCCGTACGGCGTGGGGATTGATCTCCGGCACCACCAGGGGGACGTCCGGGTCCAGCTCGGAACGCGGCCGAGGTGTCGACGACCACCACGCCCTTGGCCGCGGCGATCGGCGCCCAGCGGGCCGCGATGTCCTCGGGTACGAGGAAGAGGGCGAGGTCGGCGCCTTCCAGCGCCTCCTCGCTCAGCGCGAGGACCTCGGTCTCCTCCCCGCGCACGGCCAGCTTGCGGCCGGCCGAGCGGGGGGAGGCGACGAGGCGGATCTCGCCCCAGACGTCGGCGTGCTGCGACAGGAGCTGGAGCATCACCGCGCCGACGGCTCCGGTCGCTCCCACGACCGCGAGCGTCGGTTTGCCGCTCATCGGCGGCCCGTCGACGGCCCGCCGGAACCGGCTGGGGCCGATTCCGAGGCCGGCCCCGGCGCCGATTCCGTGCGCGCGGCCGTCAGAGGCGCCGTGTGCGCGCGGAGGTACCGGGACACCGGTTCGTCACCGACCGGTGCCGCCGTAGACCACGGCCTCGTCCGAGTCGCTGTCGAGACCGAAGGCGGTGTGGACCGCCGTCACGGCCTCGTTCACGTCGTCCGCGCGGGTGACGACCGAGATGCGGATCTCGGAGGTCGAGATCAGCTCGATGTTCACGCCCGCGTCGGACAGCGCCTGGAAGAAGGAGGCGGTGACGCCCGGGTTCGTCTTCATACCGGCGCCGACCAGGGAGATCTTGCCGATCTGGTCGTCGTAGCGCAGCGACTCGAAGCCGATCGCGCCCTTCGCCTTCTCCAGGGCGTCGATGGCCTTGCGGCCCTCGGCCTTGGGGAGGGTGAAGGAGATGTCCGTCAGGCCGGTGGAGGCGGCGGACACGTTCTGGACGATCATGTCGATGTTGATCTCGGCGTCCGCGATCGCCCGGAAGATGGCCGCGGCCTCGCCCGGCTTGTCCGGCACGCCGACGACGGTGATCTTCGCCTCGGAGGTGTCGTGGGCGACGCCCGAGATGATGGCCTGCTCCACCTTGCGGTCCCCTTGCGGCTCGTTGCTGACCCATGTGCCCTGAAGCCCCGAGAAGGACGAGCGGACGTGGATCGGGATGTTGTAGCGGCGTGCGTACTCGACGCACCGGTGCAGCAGCACCTTGGAGCCGGAGGCGGCGAGCTCCAGCATGTCCTCGAAGGAGATCCAGTCGATCTTCTTCGCCTTCTTGACGACCCGCGGGTCGGCCGTGAAGACACCGTCGACGTCGGTGTAGATCTCGCAGACCTCGGCGTCGAGGGCGGCGGCCAGCGCCACGGCGGTGGTGTCGGACCCGCCGCGCCCCAGGGTGGTGATGTCCTTCTTGTCCTGGGACACACCCTGGAAGCCGGCGACGATCGCGATGTTGCCCTCGTCGAGGGCGGTACGGATCCGGCCCGGCGTGACATCGATGATGCGCGCTTTGTTGTGGACCGAGTCGGTGATGACGCCGGCCTGGCTGCCCGTGAACGACTGGGCCTCGTGGCCCAGGTTTTTGATCGCCATGGCCAGCAGCGCCATGGAGATCCGCTCTCCGGCGGTCAGCAGCATGTCGAACTCACGCCCGGCAGGGATCGGGGATACCTGCTCGGCGAGATCGATCAACTCGTCCGTCGTGTCGCCCATCGCGGAAACCACGACGACCACCTGGTGGCCGTTCTTCTTGGCGTCCACGATTCGCTTGGCGACGCGCTTGATGCCTTCGGCATCGGCAACGGAGGAGCCTCCGTACTTCTGCACGACAAGGCCCACGTGCGCTCCTCGCTCAGTGTCTGCCGCAGTCATCACTGCGGTCGGCTCAGTTTAACGAGCAGCTCGGAATCACCGACCCTATATCACATCCTGAGATGTCCCGCTCAGGTAGTGATCACGGCCGTCGGCCCGGGCTGCCCGTGGACGACTCCCTGCCCCGGGCGCGGCGCGCTACGCGGACTTGTGGGCGGGGTCACAGGCCGAAGCCGCGGTCCGGGGGCCTGGGCGAGCGGCACGCCGCTATTTCTTCACCACGCGCACGCCGATGCCCAGCGGGCCGCCGATCTCCGCCGCCATGACGCGGCCGGCCTCCTCCGCGAGGTCGTCCTCCGTCAGGTCCTCGTCCGTGTCGAGGCCGTCCAGCTCCGCCAGCGGCTGGTCGAGGCGGACGTGGGAGACCAGGGACTGGAGGGCGCGCAGGGTGCCGGAGGCCGTCGGACCCCAGTTGGAGAAGTACGAGAACTGCCACCACCACAGCGCCTCGCTCGTCCGGCCCGCCCGGTAGTGGGCCAGGCCGTGCCGCAGGTCCGTGACGATGTCGGCGAGGTTGTCGGAGATCCGGCAGGGCACCGGCGCCTTGCGGGGCTCGTAGGGGTCGAAGACCTCGGAGAAGACGTCCACCGGCTCCAGGAGCATGGCGAACCTCATGCGCAGGTCGTCGACGTCCACGTCCGGGCCCGTGTCGGGCTCGTACCGCTCGTCCGGGACGATGTCCTCGTGCGCCCCGAGCCGCCCGCCCGCGAGCAGCAGCTGCGAGATCTCCAGGAGCAGGAACGGGACCGCGCTGTCGGGCTCGTCGCCCTTGGCCACTTCCGTCGTGGCCACGATGAACGACTCGATCGAGTCGGCGATCTGGACCGCGAAGTCGTCCGGGTCCTGCGTGATGGAGTGCAGCGTGGCGTCAGACATCGAGGGTGCCTCCCTTGAGCTCACGGACGAGCGCACGGGCCGTGTCGGCCCTGTCGTCATACATCTAGCAGGCGCCGCCCCTCGAAGGCACGGCCCAGGGTGACCTCGTCGGCGTACTCCAGGTCGCCGCCGACCGGCAGGCCGCTCGCGAGGCGCGTGACCTTCAGTCCCATGGGCTTGATCATCCGCGCCAGGTACGTCGCGGTGGCCTCGCCCTCCAGGTTCGGGTCGGTCGCCAGGATCAGCTCGGTGATCGTGCCGTCCGCGAGCCGCGTGAGCAGCTCACGGATACGGAGATCGTCCGGGCCGACGCCCTCGATCGGGCTGATCGCGCCGCCGAGCACGTGGTAGCGCCCACGGAACTCGCGCGTCCGCTCGATCGCCACGACGTCCTTCGGCTCCTCGACCACGCAGATGACCGTCTGGTCCCGGCGCGGGTCGCGGCAGATGTTGCACTGCTCCTGCTGTGCCACGTTGCCGCAGACCGCGCAGAACCTGACCTTCTCCTTCACTTCGAGCAGCGCGTGCGCGAGCCGGCGCACGTCGGTGGGCTCGGCCTGGAGGATGTGGAAGGCGATCCGCTGCGCGCTCTTGGGACCGACGCCGGGCAGCCTGCCCAGTTCGTCGATGAGGTCCTGAACCACGCCTTCGTACAACGGAACGCCCTTCTCGGGTCTGCTTGATTCTTACGGTAGTAGCTGCGGGGGCGGCTTAGAAGTGCGGGCGCGGAAGCCGCGGCCCCGCAAGGGCTTCAGAAGGGCTCGGAGGGGCGCGCGAGGGCTCAGAAACCGAGGCCCGGCATGCCGCCCAGGCCCTGCGTGAGCGGGCCCAGCTTGGCCTGCTGGAGCTCCTGGGCGTTGTCGTTGGCGGCCTTGACCGCGGCCACGACGAGGTCGGCCAGCGTCTCGGTGTCCTCCGGGTCGACGGCCTTGGGGTCGATCACCAGGCCGCGCAGCTCGCCCGAGCCGTTCACGGTCGCCTTGACGAGACCACCGCCCGCCTGCCCCTCGACCTCGGTCGCGGCGAGCTCCTCCTGAGCACGCGCGAGGTCCTGCTGCATCTTCTGGGCCTGCTGGAGGAGCTGCTGCATGTTGGGCTGGCCACCACCGGGAATCACGGTCACTCCTGGCATTTCGACGGATACGAAGGGCATCCGGACGACTGATGTTCGGTAGGCCGAGCCTACGTGGTCCCCGCCCGGGACGCCGCCACAACTCTTTCGAGTGAGAAACTGCGGGCTCCTCTACCTGATCACAACCCTCTTGCGGGCGGAAAACCCGGGATTCCGGGCCCACAGCCCACCATTCGGCGGTAGGAAGGGCAGGCACCACGTGCACCGCACGTCACAGAAGGACACGAGCGTCGCTGAGCTGAACAGAGGAGTTCCCCGGTGAGCCAGCAGCCGGAGATGCAGCCGCCGCAGCCGCCTCCGGGGCAGCACGGGCAGCAGGGGCAGCGGGGGCGGGCGGGACTGCCCGGAGAACCCGCCGCGTCCCGTGACCTGACCGGGGCACCCTTCCCGCTCGGCGACTGGGGCGAGCCCGCCGAACGGCTGGACGAGCTGTACCGGTGGGTCGAGACGAACGCCCTGCGCACGGCGGAGTGGTACCTCTCCGACCGCGCCCGCAAGCGCCGCTGCGCACGCGCGCTCCGGGTCGGTACGGCGCTGGGCGTCATCGCGGGCGCGGCGCTGCCGCTCCTCGACCTGACGGGGGTCGCGGCGCACGGGGCGGCCGGGTGGGGCTACCTGTCCCTGCTGCTCGCGGCGGCCTGTCTGGCGTGCGACCGGTACTTCGGGCTGACGTCCGGCTGGATAAGGGACGTGGCGACGGCCCAGGCGGTGCAGCGCAGGCTCCAGGTGCTGCAGTTCGACTGGGCGTCCGAGAACGTGCGCGAGGTGCTCGGGCCGACGGAGGGGACGGCCAGTGAGGCGGCGGAGCGGTGCCTGGGGGTGCTGCGGCGCTTCTCGGAGGACGTGACGGAGCTGGTGCGGGCCGAGACGGTGGACTGGATGGTCGAGTTCCGTTCCGGTCCGGCGCCGCTGGCCCTGCAGTCGGTCGGCACGGGCCCCTCCCGTCCGGACGCCGGCCCTCCGGCGCCCCGCTTCCCGCTGCCCCCGGGCACCCGCCCGAACATGCCGAGGCAGCGCCCGCCGGAGCCGCGCTGACCGGAGGGGCGCCGATCGCCGCGCGCCCCTCCGCCGGACCCGGGACGGATCAGCTGAGGATGATCATCGATCCCTGCCCGAGGCTCCGCGTCGCCGCCGCGTGCAGCCCCAGCCACACGTGACGCTCCCGGGCGAACGGATTGTCGTCGTACGCGACGGGCACCGCCGGTTCCTCCAGCGAGGTCGGCCGCTCCGGCGGCAGCGGCGCGGCCGGCGGGTTGGACGGATCGATCCCGATCGCCGGCGCCACGAACTCCAGCTCGCGCAGCAGCCCCTGCGAGGACCCGAGCGGGCCTCCGCCCTCCAGGAGCTCGTCGTTGGAGAGGGGGGCCGGGAAGTCCACGGGGACGTACGCACCGGCGTGGTCGTAGTGCCAGACGAGGTGGGACTGCTGCGCGGTCGTCTCGAACATCTCCAGGAGCTGCTCGTAGTCCCCGCCGAGTTCGTCGACCGGCTCGACGGGGAGGCCGCAGATCTGCAGCAGGTAGGCGCGGCGCAGGAAGTGGAGGGCGTCGTAGTCGAATCCGGCGACGGGCGCCACGTCACCGGAGAGCCCGGGCATGTAGGCGAACACGGGGACGGTGGGAAGGCCGGACGCGGTGAGGGCCTTGTCGTAGGCGGCGATCTCTTCGGCGAAGGGGTTGTCGGGGCTGTGGCACAGCACGTCGACAAGGGGGACCAGCCACAGGTCACAGGCCAAGGGAGGCTCGCTCTCCGTCAGTTGCAGGGACGGCCAGGGTAATCGGCGTCGGACACGCCGCACACCCGCTGGTGACCTGCCCGTGGAGGCCCCGGGTCAACCCGCCTGCCGGTCCAGGCGGTCCGCCCACTCCAGCGACTGCGCGTTGTGCGCTCGTACGTAGGCGACCGCCGCCTGCGCGTCCCCGCGGGTGATGGCGTCGACGAGGTCCACGTGTCCGCTCCACAGCCAGCCCAGCCGGTCCCGGTCGGAGCGGAGGTACGGCACGGAGAACACCCACGCCTGGACGCGCAGCCGGTGCAGGAAGTCGGCGATGTAGTCGTTCGCGGCGACCAGCCGGCCCAGTTCGCGCCAGTAGCGGATGTCGTAGCCGATGAGGATGTCCAGATCACCGGCGCGGGCCGCCCGCGCCGCCGCCTCGCCGCGGCGCCGTACGGAGACGAGGGCGACGCCGATGCCCACGTCGGGCACGGCGGCCGTGAGCGGAGCCGGTGCGGGGGCGTGACGGCGGAAGATGCCGTCGACGACGAGCATCCGGGCCTCGACCATGCCGCGGTAGTCGTCGACCGTGAACTGGTGCACGCGGAAACCGCGGTGCTGGTCGGAGTCGAGGAGCCCCTGCGCGGACAGGTCGACCAGGGCCTCGCGGACCGGCGTCGCCGACACCCCGTACTGCTCGGCGATCTGCTTGACGGTGAACTCCTGGCCCGGTTGCAGACGCCCAGCGAGGACCTCGTCACGGAGCGCGTCCGCGATCTGCCGCCGCAGGGTGTTGCGGGTGACAGCTGCGCTCGCGGCCATGATCGTCGGCCCCCTCCGTCCGGCTTGGGACACCCTAGACCAGACGGAGGGACCCCCGGAGCGGCCGCTTCGGGCCGCGGTCCGGTGGTTACGCGGTGTGCTCGTCGGCCACGCTCAGCGCCGCGTCGAGGGCGGCGAGGCCCTCCTTGGCCTCCGCCTCGGAGACGTTGCAGGCGGGTACGGCGTGGGTGCGGTTCATGTTGACGAAGGGCCACAGACCGTGCTTCTTGGCCGCCGCGGCGAAGGCCGCCATGGGGGCGTTCGCCTCGCCCGTCGCGTTGTACGGGACGAGCGGCTCGCGCGTCTCCTTGTCCTTCACCAGGTCGAGCGCCCAGAAGACGCCCATGCCTCGGACCTCGCCGACCGACGGATGGCGCTCGGCGAGCTCGCGCAGGCCCGGGCCGAGGACGGTCTCGCCGATGCGGGCGGCGTGCTCGACGACCTTCTCGTCCTCCATGACCTGGATCGTGGCGACGGCGGCGGCGCAGGCCAGCGGATGCCCGGAGTAGGTCAGGCCGCCGGGGTAGGGCCGCTTGTCGAACGTCGCGGCGATCTCGGCGCTGATGGCGACACCGCCGAGGGGCACGTAACCGGAGTTGACGCCCTTGGCGAAGGTCATCAGGTCGGGCACGACGCCGAAGTGCTCGGCGGCGAACCACTTTCCGGTGCGGCCGAAGCCCGCCATGACCTCGTCGAGGACGAAGACGATGCCGTACCTGTCGCAGATCTCGCGGACCCCGGCGAGGTAGCCGGGCGGCGGGGTCATGATGCCGGCGGTGCCGGGGACGGTCTCCAGGATGATCGCGGCGATGGTGGCCGGACCCTCGAAGGCGATGGTGTCCTCCAGGTGCGCGAGCGCCCGCTCACACTCCTGCTGCTCCGTGGTGGCGTAGAACGGCGACCGGTAGAGGAACGGCGCCCAGAAGCGCACGACGCCGGACGAGCCGGTGTCGGAGGCCCAGCGGCGCGGGTCGCCGGTGAGGTTGATCGCGGTGGAGGTCGCGCCGTGGTACGAGCGGAAGGCGGAGAGCACCTTGGGGCGGCCCGTGTGCAGACGGGCCATCCGGACGGCGTTCTCGACGGCCTCGGCACCGCCGTTGGTGAAGAAGATCTTGTCCAGGTCGCCGGGGGTGCGCTCGGCGATGAGGCGTGCGGCCTCGGAGCGTACGTCGATGGCGAAGGCGGGCGCAAAGGTGGTGAGCTTCGCGGCCTGCTCCTGGATGGCGGCGACCACACGGGGGTGCTGGTAGCCGATGTTGGTGTAGACGAGGCCGCTGGTGAAGTCGAGGTAGCGGTTGCCGTCGTAGTCCCAGAAGTACGAACCCTCGGCGCCGGCGACGGCGAGCGGATCGATCAGGCCCTGGGCGGACCAGGAGTGGAACACGTGCGCGCGGTCGGCGGCCTTCACGGCCGCGCCGGCCTGGGGGTCGGGTTCGACATGAGGGGTCATGGGCCCAGGGTAAGGACGCGCAGGTCGGAGCGGCCATGACCATCTTGTCCACCGAGACCGACCGGGACGCGACACCTTGTGAGGCGGTCGGCGGCGCGGGCGGACCGAGGAGACCCATTGACAGTAAGCTGTCGAAATGACAGCCTACTGTCATAAGGCACGGCACCGACTCCGCAGGAGGCCCGACATGCCCCGCACCGTCCATCTCGCCGTCTACGACACCCTCGCCGACTGGGAGACGGGCCACGCCACGGCCTGGCTCGCCCGCGCCGGCCACGAGATCCGTACCGTCGGCCCCACCACCGCCCCGGTCACCACCCTCGGCGGGCTGCGCGTCACCCCCGACCTGGCCCTCGACGACCTGCGGCCGGAGGACACCGCGCTCCTGATCCTCCCGGGCGCCGACCTCTGGGACACCGGCGACGCGCTCGCCCCCTTCGCGGCCAAGGCCCGCGCGCTCCTCGACTCCGGCACGCCGGTCGCGGCGATCTGCGGCGCCACCGCCGGCCTCGCCCGCGAGGGCCTCCTCGACGACCGCGCCCACACGAGCGCCGTCTCCTTCTACCTCGCCGCCACCGGCTACAAGGGGGCCGCCCACTACGTCGAAGCGGACGCCGTCACCGACAGGGGCGCCGACGGCGCCGGCGACCTGATCACCGCAGGACCGACCGAGCCGGTCGCCTTCGCCCGCGAGGTGCTGGGCAGGATGGCCGCCTTCGAGGGCGAGAAGCTCGACGCCTGGTACCGCCTCTTCCACGACTCGGACCCGGCGGCGTACGAGACACTCAACGCGCAGGACGAGGGTGAGGCCGCGGACGGGAGCGCCGACGCGGCGACGGGCGCGGCCGAGGAGTCGGGGCGGTCGTGAGCCGGGAGCAGCAGGACGCCCTCTCGCGGACCGCGCTCGGGGTGTTCCGTCTGAACGGTCAGTTCCTCGCCGTGTCGGAGAGGCTGGCCGAGCCCGCGGGACTCACGGCGGCCTGGTGGCAGGTGCTGGGGGCGGTCCTCCGGGAGCCGCTGCCGGTCGCCGGGATCGCCCGGGCCATGGGCATCACCCGCCAGAGCGTCCAGCGGATCGCGGACCTCCTCGTGACCCGGGGGCTCGCGGTGTACGAGCCGAACCCGGCCCACCGCCGCGCCAAGCTCCTCACCCCGACCGCCGAGGGCCGGGCGGCGATCGGCCGCATCGATCCCGGCCACGCGGAACTGGCGGGGCGTCTGGCGGCGGAGCTGGGCGGGCCGGCGGCGCTCGCGGAGACGGCGCGGGTCCTCGACCGGCTGTCGGCGGCGCTGGAGGCGGTCGAGGCGAGCGGTCCGCCCGCTCCCCCGGCCGGTGCGGAGCCCTCGTCGGGGGCCCCGTCGCCCGGATGACTTCCGCTTCGGTCGCCCGCGCCGCGCCGGGCGGGCGTGTGGAGGGGGCGTCGGCCCCCTCCACGGAGCCGCGCGAGGCGCGGCCGTCACGACCTCAGCAGTACAGGTTGGCACCCGTCGGCACGCCCAGGATCTGGGTGAACTGCTGGTACTTGCTCACCCGGCTCTGGACCTGGGCGGGGTTCTTGCCGTCGCACTCCAGGGCGCCGTTGATGGAGCGGATCGTCTGGCCGAAGCCGGCGCCGTTGACCATCGCGTTGTGGCCGGTCATCGTGCCGGGACCGTTCTGGGTGTTCCAGTACCAGAGGCCGGTCTTCCAGGCGACGGCGGACTCGCGCTCCACGCGGTACGGGTTGTTGAGCAGGTCGATGCCGAGCGCGTCACCGGCGGCCTTGTAGTTGAAGTTCCAGGAGAGCTGGATGGGGCCGCGGCCGTAGTAGGCGGCCTGGCCGGCGGGGCAGCCGTAGGGCTGGCCCTGGTCGCAGTAGTGGGGGTAGTTGGCGGTGTTCTGCTCGACGATGTGGACCAGTCCGCCGGTCTCGTGGCTGACGTTGGCGAGGAAGGCCGCGGCCTCCTGCCTCTTCACGGTGTCGCTGCCGGTGTTCGAGAAGCCCGGGTAGGCGCTGAGGGCCGCCGTCAGGCCGCTGTACGTGTAGAAGGAGTTCCGGCTCGGGAACATCTGGTTGAACTGGGCCTCGCTGACGACGAATCCGGAGGTGGGCGGCGGGGTCGTACCACCGCCGCCGCACGTGCCCTCGTCGCGCCAGACGTCGGAGGAGCCCGGGCGTTCGTTCTGGGTCCACCACTTGGCGAACCAGTTGTGGCCGTTGTAGGAGGCGGTCATCCCGCCGGTGTAGACGCTGGAGGAGTTCCACGCGGCCACACAGGCGGGCGCCGCGCCCGCCGACGCGACGGGGAGGAAGACGGCCAGTCCGACGGCCGTACAGAGAGCGGACACGAGTATGAGCAGGCGTCGCAGCATGCGCTCGTCCTTCCGTGGGGGAAGGCCAAGCGAAGCGGCTTTGGTCTGGACCTGTCAAGGTCTAGACCAAAATTCGTGACACTCGCCCGCCGCCTCCCAGCGCGACGGCAAGGGCTCCAACATGCTTGCCGGCAGGGCCCGTTCGGATCCGGCAGGGCTCCCATCAGCTCGTTCGGGACGCCGTCGCGGATCCGTCGCGGATCCGTCGAGGTTCCGTCGAGGCGCTGGAGGTGCGCACGGCCGTCCGGGATCAGGGTGACGACATCGCGGTGGCGGTCCTCGGGGGCGGGGGTCCGCTCGACACGGCCGCCTCGTACGGCCGCGGGGCCGGGCCACGGGCGGCAGATCCGCCACCCGGCCCGGCGCCCCCGGTCCCGGCCCGGGCCACCCGGCCCGGCGCCCCCGGTCCCGGCCCGCCCGGGCGCCCCAAGCCGGGCTTCTCCGGCCAGGAGCGCGGGCACCCC
>NZ_JBFASK010000001.1:206313-335969 GCF_040677675.1 Streptomyces sp. NPDC053755
CCCAAGCCGGGCTCTCACACCAAGAACGCGGGCACCCCAAGCCGGGCTCTCACACCAAGAACGCGGGCACCCCAAGCCGGGCTCTCACACCAGGAGCACCAGGCGACCCGGGCGGTGGCCCGCCTCGACGCGGCGGTGGGCCTCGGCCGCGAGTTCCAGGGGCATCACATCGGCCACCCGCGTGACCAGCTCGCGCGAGGCCACCAGCTCCAGCGTCTCCTTCAGCCGGGCGGCGTCCGGCGTGCCGCGCACCGCCGTCACCGAGATGCCCCGTTCGGGGGTCGGCATCCGCTCGGCCGAGGCCGAGACGAAGACGCCGTCGTCCTTCAGCACCGGCAGCAGGGGGTCGCCGATCAGCGCGGCGTCGAAGACGCCGTCCACACGCTCCGGAGCGGCCGCCAGGAGCTGGGTGATCACGTCTTCGGGCGCCCCGCGGCGCACGGTGTGCTCGGCGCCGAGGACCCGCAGCTCGGCCTCGTCCCCCTCGTTCGCGACGGCGAGCACCCGGTGCCCGGCGGCGGCCGCGTGCTGCACCGCGAACCGGCCCACCACCCCGCCCGCGCCCGTGACCAGCACCACCGAGTTCGACGGGAGGCGGAGCAGATCGACCGCCTGCTGGGCGGTCAGCGAGGAGAGCGGCACCGAGGCCGCGGTGGTGAAGTCGACCTCGTCGGGCACCGGGGCCAGCCAGGCCGGCTCGACCTGGATGATCTCCGCGTAGGTGCCGGCGCCGGTGCGCTCCTCCGCCCAGGGCACGAACCCGGCCACGCGCGTGCCGACGGGCATGCCCGGGGCGGGGTCCATGAGGGTGCCGGCGAAGTCGGAGCCCAGGACGAACGGCGGCGCGAGGTCGCCCAGACCCGCCGCGAACCGTCCGGAGCGGATCTTCAGATCGGTCTGGTTCACCCCCGCGGCCTTCACCCGGACCCGGACCCGCCCAGGGGCGTCGGCGGTCTCCGGCTCGGGCCGGCGGGCCATTCTCAGCACCTCGGGGCCGCCGTAGGCGGTCACTTCGACGACACGCATGGGGTTCCTCTCCGACGGGGCCCCCTCGTGGCCATTACACCCACGCCCCCGGCCCCCAGCAACAGCAGCGCCGCCACCTGAAGGAAGGGAGAACTCCAGGTGGCGGTGGGCGACACCGCCCCCGCGCTCGCACAGACGTCCGTACCGTCCCGGCCATGGAGTGGATTACCGCAGAGAACGTCATCGCCGTGGTCACCGCGCTCATCGGTGTCCTCGTCTCGGCCGGTGTCGTCGCCTACGAGCGCTTCATGCAGCGGGGCCGGCGGCTCGGCTACCGCGTCCAGCTCAACACCCCCCTGCGCGACGGCGACCAGACCGTCGGGGACATGACCGTGCGGGTCGGCGAGGTCGGCGGCACGGACGGCTCGACGCTCGTCCTGCTGAGGATCGAGAACGACGGCCTGAAGGACATCCACCACGCGGACTACGAGCGGTCCGACGGCTTCGAAGGGCTGAGGGTCACCTTCGACGACAAGACCGTGCAGGCCGTCGTCGCCACCGTCCCGCAGCCCTTCGAGCGGATCAGACGGCACCTGGAGGCGGAGCCCCGGCTGCGCAAGGAGGGCAACGCGGTGCTGATGCCCAAGGTGGCGCTCGGCCGCAAGCAGTACTTCAAGCTGCTCGTCCTGCTGTCCGGCCGGGTGGACCTCGACGAGATCGAGCTCACCGGCACGCTCCGGGAGACGGACGTCCACCGCAACCACAGCAGGAGCGTCGACGACCGGACGCCGACGTTCAGTCCGGCGGCCCGCAACATCGCCCTCGTCCTCGCCGCCTGTGTGGTCACCCTCGCCACGATCATCGTGCGCAACGAGACGCCGCCGCCCATCGGCTGCGCCCGGGGCACCCTCACCATCACCGGCTCGACGGCGTTCGCGCCGGTGGTGCGGGAGGCGGCGAAGGCGTACGAGAAGGACTGCGAGGGCGCCACCGTCCTGGTCGACGCCCACGGGTCGACGGCGGGCATCCGGGAGCTGGCGGCGGCCGGGGCCGCGGGCGGGAAGGGCTCCCCGGCCGTCATCGCGCTCTCCGACGGCCCGAAGCCGGGCGGCTATCCACAGCTGCGGGAGAACAGGGTCGCCGTCTCCCTCTTCACTCTCGTCCTCCACGACGGGACGGCGGTCGACGACCTGTCGACCGAGGACGTCCGCCGCCTGTACCGGGGCGAGATCACCGACTGGAGCGTGCTGGACGGAGGCCCGAGCCGGCGGGTCCTGCTGGTCAGCAGGGATGCCAGCTCCGGCACCCGCGAGGTCTTCCAGCGCCGGGTGCTCGGCCGCAACGAGCCGGCGAACTCCTCGCGCGACTGCGAGACCCAGGACGACCCGGAGGCGCGCGTCCTGCGCTGCGAACTCGACAGCACGGAACAGGTGCTCGCCACCGTCGCCCGGCTGCCCGGCGCCATCGGCTACGCAGAGCTGCGCGCCGCCGGCGGGCGCAAGGGCCTGCACCGGATCGCCATCGACGGCCGCCTCCCCTCCGTGGACGAGATCGGCGAGTCGACGTACCCGTACCGGGAGATCGAGTACGCGTACACCTGGGGGCAGCCGGCCGCCGGCTCGCCGGCCTCGAGCTTCCTCACCTATCTGAGCCGCGGCGGAGGCCAGGACGTCGTCCGCGCCCAGGGCCACCTGCCGTGTGCGACGCCCCAGGGCCTGCGGATCTGCGGGGAAGGCTGAGCCGGCCACGAGAACCGTCGGGTGCCGTCTGGCATCCTCTTTCGACGTGGAGCCATTGAACCCGGAAGACCCGGTCGGCATCGGCCCGTTCCGTCTGCTCGGCCGCCTGGGGGTCGGCGGGATGGGACGGGTGTTCCTGGCCCGTTCGGCCGGCGGCCGGACGGTCGCGGTGAAGGTCGTGCACGCGGAGCTGGCCGCGCAGGAGGAGTTCCGGCGCCGGTTCGCCCGCGAGGTCGCCGCCCTGGAGCGGGTCGGAGGCACGGGGACGACCCCGGTGCTGGGTTCGGACACGGCGGCCGAACCGCCGTGGGTGGCCGTCGGCTATGTGCCGGGGCCCTCGCTGCGGGAGGTCGTGGGCGAGGAGCCCGGGCCGCTGCCGGCGGCGAGCGTACGGGCGCTGGCCGCCGGGCTCGCCCGGGCGCTCACCCACGTCCACGCGGCGGGGCTCGTCCACCGCGACCTCAAGCCCTCCAACGTCCTGCTCACCGTCGACGGCCCGCAGATCATCGACTTCGGCATCGCCCGCGCCGTCGACACCGTCACCGACGGCGGGCTGACCAGCACCGGAGCGGTGGTCGGCTCACCCGGCTTCATGTCGCCGGAGCAGGTGCGGGGCGAGAAGCTGACGCCGGCCTCGGACATCTTCTCCCTCGGCTCGGTCCTCGCCTACGCGGCCACGGGCCGTTCCCCGTTCGGTACGGCGGACAGCGGCGTCCACGCCACCATGTTCCGCATCGCCCACGACGAACCCGACCTGACGGGGCTGCCGCCCGAACTGGCCGGGCTGGTACGGGCGTGCCTCGACAAGGACCCCTCCGGCCGTCCCGAGGCGTCCGAACTGGCCGGGACTATCACGGTCGCCGACCCCTGGCTCCCCGCCGACCTGCTGGCCCGCCTCGGCCGGCACGCTGCCCGGCTCCTGGAGGCGGAGACGGCGGCGGAGACGACCGCGGGGGCGCGCACCGACGGCGCCCCGGTGCCGGGTGGGGCGCTCACGCGCGGCGGCCCGACCCGCCATGTCCCCTCCGGACGGGGTTCCGGCGACGAGCCGACCCCCCTGCCCGCTCCCGGGCCGCCGCGTCGCCGCGGCAGGGCCATGGTCGCGGCCGCGACCGCGCTCGCCGCCGTCGCCGCGGCGGCCGGCCTCGCGTACGTCTTCCGGCCGGATCCGTCCACCGGGTCGGAGGAGCAGAAGAACCGGGCCCGCGGCGAGACCGGCAGCGTGGCGGCCCGCCCGGCCGGCATCGTGCCGGCCGCCTTCCTCGGTGCGTGGGAGGGCGTGATGCGCGGCTCCGCCGACCATCCCAGGGAGACCGCCCGGATCGAGATCACGCAGGGCGCGGCGGGGGCGAAGAGCGTCGTGTACGTCCAGGTCACCGACGAGCGGCTGTGCATGGGGCGCTCGCGGCTCGTCTCCGCCGACGAGGACAAGGTCGTCCTGGGCGAGTCCGACGTGACCACCAGCGTTCCCGCCCAGCGCTGCGCCGCCGCCGCCCATCAGACCCTCAGCCTGCGCTCGCCCGAGGTCCTCGAGTGGACCTCGGGCACCGCGCGGGCCACCTTCCGCAAGGCGCGGACCGGCACGGACATCGTCCCCGCGCGGTTCGTGGGGGCCTGGAAGACCGAACCGGACCCGCTCGTCTTCGGCCCGGACGCCGACCGCTACTCCGACGAGCTGACCATCACCCAGGGCCCCGTGGGGGCGCCGCTCTTCCGCTTCCAGCGCGGATTCCCCCGCCTGGACGACGAGGGCGATCCCACGCCGGATTCGGTCGACTGCTCCTCCACGGCGCTCCTGGCCGGCGCCGGCACCCCCCTGATCATGGGCCCGCACACCTCCGACCCGGACTCCTCGGACCGTGACTGCGAGCACGACGGCACGGCCGGCTATGTGGCCATGGACCGCTTCAAGGGCCGCGACCGGCTGCTCGTGTACCCCATGCTCGACGGCGAGCCGAACGAGTACTACCGCCGCTGAGGGCTGCCACGGGAGCGGCCGGGACGGCCGCGGTCGGCGGTGCTCACGCTCCGATGAGTTCCAGGACGGCCCGGACGGAGTCCAGGACGGGCTGGCCGATGGCCCCCGCCGTCGCCGCGATGCCCGCGACGGTCATGAGGGCGCGACGCCGGTCCTCCGGCGGTGTGTCGGACACGGGAGCGGTGAGGGCCGGAAGCGCCTCGTCGATGGACTGCGCCGTCGCGGACGGTACGTTGCCGCGCAGTTCCCGGACGAGCTGGAGCAGCTCCGCCACGGCCGCCTCGAGGGCGGGAGAGGATGCCTGCGCGCCGACCGTGCCCGACTGGTGGTTGACCATGCCGGTGTTGTTCGTCCCGCCGTGCATGTTGACGGTGTTGCCGTAGTAATAGTTGTTCTCGCTCATGCGCCGGCCATCCCCACGTTGCCCGTTCCGCCGTACATGTTGACGTTGTCGCCGAAGTAGTAGTTGCTCGGGCTGATCGTCAGCGTCTCCACCCGCACCTGGAACTCCGTCTCCGGGTTCTCGATCGCGTGCGCGATGGAGTGGACGAGCCGGCGCAGGTGGTCGGGGTCGTGCGCCGTGACCAGAGCGGTCGACGGCCCGGACGTCTCCACGGCCAGGACGAAGTGGGACTGGGCGGACAGCACGGTGATCATGTCCACCAGGGCGTAGACCAAGACGCCGAAGGCCAGGAGCCAGACCCAGGTGAGGACCGTCTCGGCCCCCTCGCTGCCCATGGTCGCCAGCCCGCCGAGCAGGGTGAGCACGGCCGCCACCGAGAGCGTGAGCGCCACCCGCTTCAGGAAGCGCAGGACGGCCTCCTTGCGGCGGGGGTGCAGGGTGAAGGTGTAGACGCGGGCGATGTTCTGGAGCGGATAGGCCGCGCCGCCCACCCATAAGAGCCGCTTGCTGATGCTCAGATCGATGCCGTTCCCCGGCATCGCCGCCGGGAAGGGCGGGTGCTGCGGCGCGTGCCGGGGCGGAGGCGGTGACGGTGGTTTCGGCGGCGGTGCCCCGGTGGTGTCCATGGTTCCCCCTGAGGGTGGACCCGTTGCGTCGGGTCCGGTCGTCGGCTGAAGCCCCCATTAAGTACCCGACATGATCTCCGCACAAGGTGGATTTCCGCCTCAGGGCCGCTGACCTGCGGGCATGTTGACGCCCGCGGCCGCCGCGCGGGCGTAGTCGCGGACGAGGGTCCGGGGGTCGTCGGCACGCCAGGCGAGGGCGAAGCGGGTCGGGGCCACGCCGTGGACGGGAAGGGTGACGACACCGCCGCGGGTGAGCAGGGGCGCGTTGCCGGCGGCCACCAGGCAGATGCCGAGACCGTCGACGAGGGCCTCGTAGGTCTCGTCCGTACTGGCGATCTCACCGCCGACGACCGGCGGGCGCCCTTCGCGGGCGTCCAGGGCGAGCCAGTGGGCGCGCAGTTCGGGAGCGTGCGCGGGGAGGGCGAGGAAGGGCTCGTCGAGCAGCTCGGCGAAGTCGACGCTTTCGCGGCCGGCGAGCGGATGCGTCTCGGGAAGGGCCACCAGTCGCGGCTCGGAGGCCACCACGACCCAGCGGAAGCGCTCCGGCGCGGCGAGCGGCAGCCAGACGAAGGCCACGTCACTCGTGCCGTCGGCGAGGCCGGCCGTCGGGTCGTCCCAGCCGACCTGCCGGAGCCTCAGCCGCGCCCGCGGGTGCGTCGCGGTGAAGCGGGAGCGGATGGCGGGCAGCAGGCCGCCCCGGCCGGGGCTGGTGCTCATCCCCACGACGAGCGTGGCGTCCGCGGCCTCCTTGGCGCGCCGGGTCGCCGCCCACGCCTCGTCCCAGGAGGCGAGCACCGCGCGGGCGTGCGGGAGCAGGGCCGCGCCGACGGACGTGAGCCGCACCCCCTGCCGGCTCCGGTCGAAGAGGGGGGCGCCGAGCTGTCGTTCCAGGGCCCGTATCTGCTTGCTCAGCGCGGGCTGCGAGACGAAGAGCCGTTCGGCGGCCCGGGTGAAGTGGAGCTCCTCGGCGACCGCGACGAAGTACCGCAGCTCCCGCCCGTGCACGTCCGTGGTCATGCCCATGGGTTATCACGACGGATCTTGGACGGGCAACAGCCTCCGGCCGCAGGCTTGTTGGCGACCGGACATCCGGCGAGGACACGGACGAGGGAGTACGGACATGAGCAAGGTCTGGCTGATCACCGGCGCCAACAGCGGCTTCGGGCGCGCCTTCGCCGAGGCCGCGGTCGCCGCCGGCGACGTCGTGGTCGCCGCGGCCCGTCGCGCCGGCACGCTGGACGACCTGGTCGCCGCCCACCCCGACCAGGTCGACGCGGTCACCCTGGACGTCACGGACACCGCCGCGATCGAGACGGTCGTCCGCGACGTCGTCGAGCGGCACGGGCGCGTCGACGTGCTCGTGAACAACGCGGGACGCACGCACGTGGGGTCGGTCGAGGAGACCGGCGACGCCGATCTGCGCTCCCTCTTCGACCTGCACGTCTTCGGCCCGGCGGCGCTGACCCGCGCGGTGCTGCCCTCCATGCGGGCGCGCCGCTCGGGCGCGATCGTGCAGCTCAGCAGCGTCGGCGGCCAGATGTCGATGGCCGGCTTCGGTGCCTACAGCGCGACCAAGTTCGCCCTGGAGGGGATGTCCGAGGCGCTGGCCGACGAGGTGCGCCCGCTGGGCATCGACGTCCTGATCGTGGAGCCGGGCGCCTTCCGCACGGCCCTGTTCGGCAGCCACACGCTCAGCGGGGACGACATCCCCGACTACGCGGCGACGGTGGGGGCGACCCGGCGGTACGTGGAGACCGGCGGCGGTACGCAGGCCGGTGACCCGGCGAAGGCCGCGGCGGCGGTCCTCAAGGCCCTCGACGCGGAGCGCACCCCGCTGCGGCTGGCCCTCGGCGACGACGCGATCGACACCATCCTGGGCCACCTCGACCAGGTGCGGGGGGACCTGGAGGCATGGGACGAGGTGGGCCGGGACACCCGGCTGGAGGAGCGCTGACGGTGGCGCGAGGACCCGGCGAGCGGTGACGGACGGGCGAGGCCCGGAAACCGGGGCCGGACGCGCGAGGGCCCGCACCCCGGGGATCGGGGTGCGGGCCCTCGCGTACGTGCTCCCGCGCGTCCTACAGGAACGAGTTGATCTCGATCGTCTCGGTGCGGCCGGGGCCGACGCCGATCGCGGAGATCGGGGCGCCCGACATCTCCTCCAGGGCCTTCACGTACGCCTGCGCGTTCTTCGGCAGGTCGGCGAAGGTCTTGGCCTTGCTGATGTCCTCGGACCAGCCCGGCAGCATCTCGTAGACCGGCTTCGCGTGGTGGAAGTCGGTCTGCGAGTACGGCAGCTCCTCGACGCGCTTGCCGTCGATCTCGTAGGCGACGCAGACCGGGATCTGCTCCCAGCCCGTCAGCACGTCGAGCTTGGTGAGGAAGAAGTCGGTCAGGCCGTTGACGCGGGTGGCGTACCGGGCGATGACCGCGTCGAACCAGCCGCAGCGACGGTCGCGGCCGGTGGTGACACCGCGCTCGCCGCCGATGCGGCGCAGCGCCTCGCCGTCCTCGTCGAACAGCTCGGTCGGGAACGGGCCGGCGCCGACACGCGTCGTGTAGGCCTTGAGGATGCCGATGACCCGGCTGATCTTCGTCGGGCCCACGCCGGCGCCGGTGCAGGCGCCGCCGGCGGTCGGGTTCGAGGAGGTGACGAAGGGGTACGTGCCGTGGTCGACGTCCAGGAGAGTGCCCTGGCCGCCCTCGAAGAGCACGACCTTGTCGTCGTCCAGCGCCTGGTTGAGGATCAGGGTGGTATCGGCGACGAAGGGCCTGATCTGCTCCGCGTACTGGAGCATCTCCTCGACGATCTGCGCGGCGTCGATGGCGCGGCGGTTGTAGAGCTTGGCGAGGAGCTGGTTCTTGCCCTCGAGCGCCGCCTCGACCTTCTGGGTGAGGATCGACTCGTCGTAGAGGTCCTGGACCCGGATGCCGACGCGGTTGATCTTGTCGGCGTAGGTCGGGCCGATGCCCCGGCCGGTGGTGCCGATCTTGCGCTTCCCGAGGAACCGTTCCGTCACCTTGTCGAGGGTGACGTTGTACGGCGTGATGAGATGCGCGTTACCACTGATGAGGAGCTTGGACGTATCGACGCCACGCTCGTTCAGCCCGCTCAGCTCGGAGAGCAGGACCGCCGGGTCGACGACGACACCGTTTCCGATCACCGGGGTGCACCCCGGGGAGAGGATTCCGGAAGGGAGAAGATGCAGCGCGTACTTCTGGTCGCCTACGACGACGGTGTGGCCGGCATTGTTGCCGCCCTGGTAACGCACCACATAGTCAACGGATCCACCGAGGAGGTCGGTGGCCTTTCCCTTGCCCTCGTCACCCCACTGAGCACCGAGCAGCACAAGTGCGGGCACAGGCGTACACCCCTTCCGGGCGGGGCATGTCAAGGTCAGCGGGCGTCCGCCGCCTCACCGGTGTGCCCCGGAATAGACGAAGCCCCTGGCGCAATAGCGCAAGGGGCTCTTGCACAAAGATGCTACCCGAGGAAGGACCGAGGTGTCGGCTCACGACCAGCTGCTGGTGGTCATCGACCCGGTCGCCCGCCGAAGTGACGGCGAGTCCGTACGGATCGCGAAAGATGTCCTGTGTGCGGGAGCGGAAGCGAAGATCTGCCTCCCGAACAGCCCGGAGGAGTTCTCCCGGGCCCTGGCGCGGCGGGGGTCGCGCCGCCCCGTGGTGGTCGGGGACGACCGCACCCTGCTACGCACGGTGACCCTGCTGCACCGGGAGCGTGAGCTCGCGCACGGGGAGCTCTCGTTCGTTCCGATCGGCGCTCCGGGTTCCCTCGAAGTGACGCACGCCCTCGGCGTGCCGCAGAGCGCGGTGGCGGCGGCCCGCGCGGTCCTGGACGGGGCCGTGCGCCGCCTGGACCTCCTGGTGGACGACAGTGACGGGGTCGTCCTGGGCGATCTGCGCGTCCCGGCGGTGCCCGGCGACGCCCTGGGTCTCGCCCCGCCGACCGTCTGGGGCACCTGCCGCTCACTGGTCCGCACCCTGGTGCGGCCCTCTCCCGCCCATCCGGTGGTCCGCACGTACCGGCTCCGGGTGGAGGCGGACGGCGTCCTGCTCAGCGACGTGAACGCGCCGGTGGAGGGGTTGACGGTCCGCTCCCTGGGCGGGATGGCCGACGTCACGGTGCTTCTCCCGTCCGCGCCGGCCTTCCACACCACCGCGCACGTCCTCACGGTGTCCGGCCCGGACTTCCGCTACCAGGCCGACTCCGTGGTGGCGGGCCCCGTGCGCCGCCGGACCTGGACGGTGCTGCCGGGGGCCTGGGGCCTGACGCTGCCGAAGGAGGCGAGGAAGCCGCAGGACGCGAGGAGCTAGCCCTCCCCCGGAGCGGCTCGGGGGTGCCGGGGCGGCCCCGAGCCGCCCCGGGAGGCACACCGGCCCGGCTCGGTACCCGGCCGTCACGGCGGCCCCGGCCGGCCCGGAGGCTCTGGCCCCGGCCCGGCTCCGTACCCCCGCTCCGTACCCCGGCCCGGCTCCGTGCCCCCGGCGTCACACCTCCACGAGCAGTTCGTCGAAGCCGCGGATCACGTAGCCCGGCTTCCACGTCGGCTCCGCGGCGAGGCGCAGCCCCGGTGCCCGGCGCAGCAGCTCGCCGAAGACCGCCGTCAGTTCCAGCCGGGCCAGCGGGGCGCCCAGGCAGTAGTGGATGCCGGCGCCGAAGGTGATGTGCGGGTTGTCGGCGCGGGAGAGGTCCAGGACGTCCGCCGTCGGGCCGAAGCGGGCGGGGTCCCGGTTGGCCGAGCCGAAGAGGAGGGCGACCTCCGAGCCGCGCGGGATCACCTGACCGCCGATCTCGATGTCGTCGAGGACCCAGCGCTCGAACATCTGGAGCGGGGTGTCGTACCGCAGAAGTTCTTCCACAGCTGTGGACAACTTTCCGGGTTCCGGACGGGCGTCCTGGCGGAGCAGCGTCCACCAGCCGTTGACCGTGGTGTTCACCGTCGCCTCGTGGCCGGCGTTCAGGAGCAGGACACAGGTGGAGATCATCTCCTGTTCCGTGAGCTCCTCCACCCCGATGAGCGCGGAGATCAGATCGCCGCCCGGGGCCCTCCGCCGCCGGGCGATCAGCTCCCGCAGATAGTCCGAGAACTCGATCGACGCCCGTACCGCCCGCTCCGCCGTCTCCGGGGACGGGTTCAGCTCGAACATCCCGCAGATGTCGGCCGACCAGGGCCGGAGCCGGTTCCGCTCCTCGTCCTCCTCAGGGATCCCCAGCATCTCGGCGATCACGGCGACGGGCAGCGGCTCGGCCACCTCGGCGAGCAGGTCCCCGCCTCCCCGGGAGACGAGGCCCCCGACCAGATCCCCGGCGAGCCGCCCCACCATCGGCGCCAGGTTCTCCACCGTCCGCGGCGTGAACGCCTTGGAGACGAGCCGCCGGATCCGCGTGTGGTCCCCGCCCTCCAGGTCGAGGAGACCCTGGTCGTTGAGGGTGTGGAACGGTTCGTGCGCGGCCGGGGGCGCCTCGCGGCCGAACTCCTCGTGGGTGAAGCGGTGGGTGTAGGTGCGGCCGAGCCGCCGGTCCCGCAGCAGCGCCGACACGTCCGCGTGGTGCGGGATCAGCCACTGCCGGGTCGGCGCGAACCAGTGCGCCCTGCCACGGGCCCGCAGCTCGGCGTACGCGGGATAGGGATCGGCGACGAACTCGGGCGACCACGGGTCGAAGGCAAGGTCCATGGCCGGACGCTACCCGCCCACCCGCACCAGCCTCGCCTCGTACGCGAAGACCGCCGCCTGCGTCCGGTCGCGCAGCCCCAGCTTCACCAGGATCCGGCTCACATGCGTCTTGATCGTCGACTCGGCCACCACCAGGTGGTCCGCGATCTCCGCGTTGGAGAGCCCTTGCGCGATCAGCACGAGGACCCCCGTCTCCCGCTCGGTCAACTCCCCCACCTGCGACAGCGCCGGCTGCCTGGGCGACTCGACCGCCTTCGCGAACTCGGTGATCAGCCGTTTGGTGACCGTCGGGGCCAGCAGCGCCTCCCCCGCGGCCACCACCCGTACCCCGTCCGCGAGCTGCCGCGCCGAAGCGTCCTTGAGGAGGAAGCCCGAGGCCCCGGCGCGCAGCGCCTGGTAGACGTACTCGTCGAGGTCGAAGGTCGTCAGGACCAGCACCTTGGCGTCGGCGTCCGCGGCCACGATCTCGCGGGTCGCCTCGATGCCGTTCATCTCCGGCATGCGGATGTCCATGAGGACCACGTCCGGGCGCAGCGCCGCGACCTGCGCGACCGCCTCGCGGCCGTTGACGGCCTCGCCGACCACCTCGATGTCCGGCATCGCCCCGAGCAGCACCGAGAAACCCTCGCGGACCATCATCTGGTCGTCGACGATCAGTACACGGATCACTGCTCGGCCTCCTCGCGCGCCACCGGGACGAACGCCGTGACCTCGTAGCCGCCGTCCTCGGTGGGCTCGGCCGTCATCTCGCCGTTCAGCATGGTGACACGTTCCCGCATGCCGGTGATCCCGTGGCCCGCCCCGGGGGAGGGCCGGGAGACGCCGCGTCCGGGTCCGTTGACGATCCGCAGCCCGAGCCCGCCGAGGACGTAGGCGACCTCGACCCTCGCCCCGGCGCCCGGCGCGTGCCGCAGCACGTTGCTCAGCGCCTCCTGGACGATCCGGTACGCGGACAGCTCGACCCCCTGGGGCAGCTCGCGGACGGCGCCGGTCACCGTCTTCTCCACGTCGAGCCCGGCGTCGCGCACGTTGGCGACCAGCCCGTCCAGGTCCGCGAGGGTGGGCTGCGGGGCGTCGGGCGCCTCGTAGTCCTCCGCGCGCACGACCCCGAGGACGCGCCGCAGCTCCGTCAGGGCCGCCACCGCGTTCTCGCGGATCGTGACGAACGCCTGCTCCAGCTCCGGCGGCGGGTTCTCCACCCGGTAGGGAGCCGCCTCCGCCTGGATGGCGACCACCGACATGTGGTGCGCGACCACGTCGTGCAGCTCGCGGGCGATGGTGGTGCGCTCCTCCAGGAGGGTGCGGCGGGAGCGCTCGTGCGCGGTCACGGTCTGCTGGGCGGTGACCTCCTGATCGGCCTGCCGGCGGACCTGGACGACGGTGACGACGAGGAGCGCGAGGGCGGCGACGAAGAGGAGCGGCGCAGCGTCGGTGGTGTCACCGCCCATCCCCAGGAAGAACTCGGCGAAGACCGCGTATCCGCAGGTCATCAGCCACATCCAGGCGGCGGTACGGGGCCGGGTGCGGGCGGCGACCACCGTCATGACGATGACGTGCGCGGCGAACATGTTCGGCGACCAGGGCCAGCCGTCCCCGAAGCCGCCGACGAACCCCAGGAACGGGGTGGCGGCCAGCGACGCCCAGAAGGCGAGCACCGGGCGGACGAGGGTCATCAGCACGATCAGCGCGGGCCCGAAGGCGTAGACCGCCATCAGCGGAGGCGCCGAGCCCTCGGCGGCGGCGGCGCCGATCAGGAAGACGAGGAAGGCGCAGCCGGCGACCACCGCGTGCGGGGTCCATCCGGCCCGGGCGCGTATCCGGTCCGGGAGCCGCCTCGCGATCCGCCCGTCCAGTGCCGCCATCGGCAGCGGGCGGTAGGCGAAGGCGTTGCGGAAGAGGTCCTTGCGCAGCCCTCCGAGCGCGCCCTGGGCCAGGCGGAACTCGGGGCTGCGGCTCTGTTCACGGGTCTGGGTCACGCCGTCCACGGTAGGCGGGCCGGGGGGCGCGGTCGTCACCAGGAATATGGATCCTTCCGCCTCCCCCCTGAGTACTACCGGGGATGACGCGCCGAGGGTCAGAACGCGAGCTGGGCGATCTCCTCCGCCACCACCGCGCACGCGTCCGCCGCCGGGTCGATCAGCGGGAAGTGGCCGACGTCCTGCAGGAGCGTGAACCCGACCGTCTCCCCCGCCTTGGCCGCCGCGTCCACGTACGCCTCCGCCACGGCCTGCGGGACGACGACGTCGTCGCGGCCCTGGACGATCGTGGTCGCGATCCCGGTCGGCAGCAGCAGCGCCGGATCCGCGCATCGCGCACGTACGTCGAACTCCCCTTCACCGCCCAGGAGTTGAGTCACCGCGCCACCGCAGACGGCCAGCTCGACCGCCCGGTCGAAGTGGGCGATGGGGGCCAGGGCGACGACCCCGCGCAGCGAGGGCGGGGCCGGCAGCCGCCAGGGCGAGTCCGCCGGGACGACGTGCCGGGAGGCGGCCCACAGGGCGAGGTGGCCGCCCGCGGAGTGGCCGGTGAGCACGATCCGCCGCGGGTCGGCCTGCGGCAGGTGCTCGGCGGCCAGCCCCGGGACGGCGTCGAGCGCGGCGGCGACGTCGTCGAAGGTCTCCGGCCAGCGTCCGGCGACCGGGGCCGTACCGCCCTGCCGGGGGATGTCGCTGCCGCGCCGGTACTCGACGTTGGCGACGGCGAAGCCGCGACGGGCCAGGAAGTCCACGAAAGGAGTCAGATGCCACCGGTCGTACGGGGCCCGCCACGCGCCGCCGTGCAGCGCGACGACGAGCGGAGCCCGCTGCCGGCCGTCCCGCGGCGCGTAGAAGTCGACGATCTGGTCGGGGTGTTCGCCGTAGGCGGCGGACGCGTCGGGGGCGACGGCCGGGTGCGAGAAGGCCGATGCCTCTTCGGCTGCGTCGCGCGCGGCGGGGTCCGGCATGCTGTTCCAACCTCTCGGGGACGGGGCCGAATTGGCCTGACCTGCGGGGACCGTACCAGGACCGGGGCCCCCGCAGATCGAGCGATCATCGGACCTTCGGCCCTCAGTCGGAGACCGCCTCCGAGAGGACCCCCGCACCCGCCTTCCCGCGCCCGTCGGCGGGAGCGTCGGCGCGCGCCTCCGGCGAGCCGTGCGGCGGCACGTCCGCCAGGACCTCGGCGAGGACCCGGGCGGCCCGTTCCACGTCCGCGAAGCCGACGTAGAGCGGGGTGAATCCGAACCGCAGCACGTCCGGGCGGCGCAGGTCGCCGACCACCCCGCGCCGGATCGTCTCGGCCATGACGGCGGGCGCCTCCGCGCAGCGCAGCGCCACCTGGCTGCCGCGCTCACCGTGCTCCGCGGGGGTGAGGGACTCGACCCGGTCCGCCGGCGCGTACTCCCGTACGCACTCCAGGAAGAAGTCCGTCAGGGCGAGCGACTTGGCCCGCACGGCGTCGAGGGAGACGTCCTCCCACACGTCCAGCGCCGCTTCGAGCGCCAGCATGGAGAGGATGTCCGGGGTGCCGACGCGGCCGCGCCGCGCGCCCTCGGCCGGGCGGAAGCCGGACGTCATGCCGAACGGGTCGGCGTGCGAGTTCCAGCCGGGGAGCGGCGAGTCGAAGGCGGCCTGGTGGCGTTCGGCGACGTACAGGTAGGCCGGCGAACCGGGCCCGCCGTTCAGGTACTTGTACGTGCAGCCGACCGCCAGGTCGACGCCGTGGACGTCCAGGCCGACGGGCAGCGCGCCCGCGCTGTGGCACAGGTCCCAGACGGCGAGCGCGCCCGCCGCGTGCAGCGCCGCCGTGATGCCGGGCAGGTCCTGGAGGCGGCCGGTGCGGTAGTCGACGTGGTTGACGAGTGCGCAGCTCGTGCGGGGGCCCACCGCGGCCGGGATGCCGGCCGGGTCGACGGGCACCAGCCGGCGGCCGGTCATCCGGGCCGCCGACTCGGCGATGTACCCGTCGGTGGGGAACGTCGTCGCGTCGACGAGGATCTCGTCCCGGTCGTCGCCGGCCAGCCGGACGGCGCCCACCACGGCCTTGAAGACGTTCACGCTGGTCGAGTCGCCGACGACGACCTGGCCCGGGGCGGCGCCGACGAGCGGGGCGAGCCGGTCGCCGATCCGCTCGGGCGCGGTCCACCAGCCGCTCTCGTCCCAGGACCGGATGCGCAGCTCGCCCCACTCGCGGGTGAGGACGTCCGCCATCCGGCCGGGGACGTGGGCGGGCAGGGCCCCGAGCGAGTTCCCGTCGAGATAGACGACCTCGTCGAGGGCGAACTTCTCGCGCAGCTTGCCGAGATCGTCCTCGGCGTCGCGCCGCAGCGCCTTCTCGCGCAAGGACTCAGACATGGCTGCGGGCCGTCCACAGCTCGGGGAACACGTTCTTCTGGGCCCGCTTCTCCAGCCAGGCCACGCCCGCGGAACCGCCCGTGCCCGTCTTGGAACCCATGGCACGCCGGGTCGCCACCAGGTGGTCGTTGCGCCAGCGCCAGACCAGCTCGGCGACATCGCTCAACGCCTCGCCGAGGCGTACCAGTTCGCCGTTCTGGTCGGGGTCGGCGTAGATCCCGGCCCAGACCCGCTCGATCTCGGGCGACGCCTCGTACCTCTTCGACAGGTCGCGGCCGAGGACGGCGGCCGGCACGGGCAGACCGCGCCGGGCCAGCAGCCCGAGCACCTCGTCGTAGAGGCTCGGCTCCTGGATCGCCTTCTCCAGCTCCGCGTGGACCCGGGGCGCGCCGCGGTGCGGCACCAGCATCGACGCGGACTTCTCGCCGAGCAGGAACTCCATCCGGCGGTACATCGCCGACTGGAAGCCGGAACCCTCGCCGAGGGCCCCGCGGTAGGCGTTGAACTGGGCCGGGGTGAGCTGGGCGAGCGGCCGCCAGGAGTGGTTCAGGGCCTCCAGCTCGCGCACGGAGCGCTTCAGCGCGTCCATCGCCACGGGGACGCGGTCCTCGCGCAGCGCGCGGCCGGCGGTCTCCCACTCGTGGACGATGACGGTGAACCACAGCTCCATGACCTGGGTGGTGACCAGGAAGACCATCTCGCCCGGATCGTCGGAGCGCAGGTGCTGGAGGTGGGTGAGGACGTCCGCCTGGACGTAGTCCTCGTACGGCGTCGTGCCCGCGAAGTCGAGGTTCGGGTCATCGACCGAACCGGCTCCAGAGGCATCGGGGAAGGTGGACATTTCTGTCTCCTCGATACGTATTACCGGGTAGCGGTCCGCTCCTTCCGTGTGGCAGTGGAGCCCCGGTCCCCTCGGGTGCGCGAGCTGCGTCGCACGCGTCCCCTCCGCATCATGACACGATCGGACCGCTGATGTAGCTACCGTCTTCGTCATACGGAAACGCGTTCGACTTGCATCCGTGGAGGCCCTTGATCTGCTGCATCATCACGGGCGCGAGCTTCCCCTCGCCGGGACAGCCCATGTGCGTGCGGATGCCGATCTCGTGGCCGACCTCGTGGTTGATGATCAGGTGGCGGTACGCGGAGGGCGGGCCGGCGAAGGTCGGGGAGCCCAGCATCCAGCGCCGGAGGTTCACCACGACACCGCTCGTGGTCTCGCAGTTCAGCTCGCCGCGGGTGTTGAGGCCGTTGGCGAGGCAGAGCCTGTCGGCGGTGTCCGGGGTGGCGATCCGGATGACGAAGTCGGCGTTCCCGGTGACCAGCTGAAACCGGCCACGGCCGTGGGCCGCCCAGCCCTGGGGGTGGGCGAGGATCCGCTCGATCTCGGCGGCGGCCTCACGTGCGGAGAGGGCGATGCCGTCCTCGACCTGGACGCGGTAGCGGCGCAGCGAGCCTCCTGTGCCGACGGGGGCGCCGGAGGCCCGGGCGGTGGTGAAGGTCCCGGCTCCGCTGGTGGGGACCGTCGGATGACCGGGCTTCGGCGTCGGCTTCGGCTGGGGCTTCGGGGAGGTCGTCGGCTTGGGCGGGGGCGTGGGCGCCGGCGGCGTGGGGCGGGGCGCGGTGGTCGTGGCCACCGGGTCCGGCGGCGGGGCGGCCGCGGCGCCGGCGCTCCGGTCGTCCTGGAGGTGGGCGAGGGCGGCGCCGCCGCCGAGGGACAGGGCGACCAGGCCGAGCACGAGGAGGAACAGCCGCGCCACGGGGCGCCGTCCGGCCCGGCCTCGTCCTCGGCGGCGGTCCGGCGCTCGTCGCCGTCCAGCGGGTGCGGCCGCGCGCTTGCCCAAGACAGAATTCTCCCCTGCGTGTGCCGGGATGGGGGAGAGGGTGGGGCCTCTGCGCCGGCGGCTCGGTCCAACGGTCCGAAGGATCGTAACCGCCCTTTCGAACGCGCTTCGAACGACCGCCGGACTATGACCGGTTTTGACGGGCGGGGGGTCCGGGAGGCGGCGCCGACGCGGCGGGCCCCGGAGCGGCGGGGCGCGGCCCGCGGGTGGGGCTCGGGTCCGGCGGAGACGTGTCACCCCGGGCGCGCGGTGTCGCTCGCCCGGGGCGGGTGCCGTCTCGTACGGAAGCGCGGGCTCAGCCGAGGGTGTCGGCCGCCGTCTGGGAGGAGTCGCGCAGGAAGGTCGAGCAGCGCTCGTACTCGTCCTTCTCGCCGATGTCGCCCGCCGCCCGCGCCAGCGCGTGCAGGGCCCGCAGGAAGCCGCGGTTCGGCTCGTGCTCCCACGGGACAGGGCCGTGGCCCTTCCAGCCGCTGCGGCGCAGCGCGTCGAGGCCCCGGTGGTATCCGGTACGGGCGTAGGCGTACGACTCGATGACCCGGCCGCCGTCGTAGGCCTCGTCGGCGAGCTGGGCCCAGGCGAGCGAGGAGGTCGGGTACTTCGCGGCGACGTCCGCCGGCGCCGTGCCGCTCGCGAGCAGTTCGCGCGGCTCGGGATCGTCGGGCAGGTGGGTGGGGGGCGGTCCGCCCAGCAGGTTCTCGTGGAGTGCCATGGCCCCAGTCTGCCTCAGCGCCGCCGCCCGGTGGTCGCCGGATTCGCCGCCGCCCGGCCCCGGCACGCCCCGCCCGGCGATCGCCGCGTCCCCCGGCGCCCCCCCGTCCGGCTCAACGGTCGCCGCCCGGACGATCGCCGGACCGGCCCTGCCCGCCCGGCTCACCGATCGCCGGAGCGCCCCCGCCCGTCCTGCTCGCCGGACCGGCCCCGCTCCCCCGGCTCCAGCGGCGGCGCGGTCACCCCGCAGTGCACCCGGCACCCCGGATGGCATTCCGCGGCCGCCTTCGGGTTCCGGACCGTCGCCCACGCCAGCACCGCGCCGGCCACCAGCAGCCCCGCGCACATCGGCATGGCCCGCCGGAAGGTCTCCCCGAACTCCTCCGCCGAGCGGTACGCCTCCGGGCCCATGCCCGCCAGCGTCGGCAGCGCCGCCACCGCGAGCAGCCCCGCCGCCCTCGCGGCCGCGTTGTTGATCCCGCTCGCCAGACCCGCCCGGGAGACGTCCACGGACGACAGGACGGTCGCGGTCAGGGGCGCGACCAGGGCGGTCATCCCGAGGCCCAGCACGAGCAGCGCCGGCAGCACGTCGCTCACGTAGGAGGCGTCCTCCCCCACCCGCAGCATCAGCAGCATCCCGCAGGCGCAGAGCAGCGGCCCCACGGTCAGCGGGATCCGCGGTCCGATCCTCTCCCCCAGCTCACCCGACTTCGCCGACAGCAGCAGCATGAGGACGGTCGTCGGCAGCAGCGCCGTGCCCGCGCCGAGCGCGGTGTAGCCGGACACCACCTGGAGCTGGAGCGCGGCCAGGAAGAAGAAGCCGCCGAACGCCGCGTACACGCACAGCGTGACCAGATTGACGACCGTGAACTGCCGGGACGCGAAGATCGAGGGAGGCACCATCGGCTCCTCCCGCCGCCGCTCGAGGGCCACGAACCCGGCTCCGACCGCGAGTCCCAGCGCTCCCGCCCACCACGCTTCGGCGATCAGCGCATAGGTGACGAAGGCGAGCGCCGCCGCACCGAGCACGGCACCGGCGACGTCGAAGCGGCCGTGGGCGCTCTCGTCCCGCGATTCGGGGACGTGCCGCAGGGCCACCGGCACGCACAGCAGGGCCAGGGGCACGTTCAGCAGGAAGACCCACCGCCAGCCGGGCCCGTCGACCAGCCAGCCGCCCACGAACGGGCCGACGGCCGCTCCCACGCCGCCGAACCCCGACCACAGCCCGACCGCCCGTGCCCGGTCGTCCTTGTGGAAGCTGGCCTGGATCAGGGCGAGGGAACCGGGGGTGAGCAGCGCGCCGCCGATGCCCTGGAGGGCGCGGGCGGCGATCAGGATCCCGGCGTTCGGGGCGAGCCCGCACAGCAGCGACGCGGCCGCGAACCACACCACGCCGACGACGAACACCTTCCGCCGCCCGTACCGGTCGCCGAGGGCGCCACCGAGCAGGATCAGGGCGGCGAGCGTCAGCATGTAGGCGTTGACGGTCCACTGGAGGTCGGCCATGTCCGCGCCGAAGTCCTCGCCGATGTGGGGCAGGGCGACGTTGACGACCGTGGAGTCGAGCAACGCCATCCCGGAGCCGAGGACGGTGGTGAGCATGATCCATCGCCCGGTTCGCGAGGCGAGCCTGATGTCCTCCATGCCTGCATGCTGCCCCGAACGCGAAGGCCCCGCCCGCCGGACGGCGGACGGGGCCTGGAACGGCCGGACGGCTCAGCGCGTGAAGTTGAAGTACTTCCACGGGCCGTAGACCGTGGCGTTCACGTTGTCGCCTGCGGCGCCGTCGATGTACGCCGAGCGGACGCGGAAGCTCATGCCGGCCGCCCCGTCGCCGTCGAGCGTCACGTACGACTTGCCGTCGGACGCGAGCCGGAAGTACTCCGACCCCCCGTCACGCCAGGCACCGGCGTAGTAGTACTGCAGGTCGAGGCGGGTGTGGCGGTCCGGATAGGCGTTGTGCCACGTCGTGATCAGCGCGTCGGCCGACTGGCGGTAGGTCTGGTGCCAGACGTTGCCCAGCTTGGTCCACTTGTAGTGGCGCGAGAGCGCCGTCGTGACGCCGGCCCGGGTGTAGACACCGGACTTGGCCGAGGCGTACGCGTTGCGCGCGTCGCCCGTGAAGACCGCCGTCACCGTGGTGTCGCGGCTCATCCACATCGTCGCGGACAGCTTGCCCACCGAATTGACCGTGCCGCGCTTGAGCAGCCGCTTGGGCTCGGGGCCCCACGGGTCGGCCCAGATCTCCACGGTGCGGTTCTTGTACGTCGGGCCGAGGGTGGCCGTGTACGTCACGTTGGTGCCGTAGTTGACCGTCAGGCCGTTCCGGTCCAGCGTCAGCGCCGTCTTGACGTGCGACACCTTGACGAGGGCCGTTCCCGAGGCCGCGGCGTGCGCGGTGCCCCCGGCGTACGTCACCTTGTAGGTGACGTTCCCGGCCGCGGTCGGGGTGTCGGTGAGCGAGAACGCCCCTCCGGCCGAGAGCGTCGTGGTGCCGAGCGCCTTGCCCTGCGGCGCCTCGACGTCGTACCGGGTCACGGCGACGGTCGTCCCGGCCGGCAGCGGCCGGGTGGCGGTGACCGTGCCGGTCACCGTCAGCGGCTTGGCACGGGCCGCGGTCGCCGGTGCCTTGACCGTGATGACCGGCAGCGCCTTGGTGGAGTCGTCGTACACGCGCAGGGTGCGCACGCCGTAGCTGTTCTCCGAGACCGCGAACAGCTTGGCGGCGTCGGGAGCCCAGGCCAGGGCGCCCGGCAGCAGGGTGTCGGCGCCGCTGTTGCCGCCGGTGTTCGGGAAGTCGTACTGCCGCACCGGCTTCGCCGTGCCCGGCTCGAAGACGTGGATGTCCGGGTCGTACCAGGAGAACGTGCCGCCCGCGATGCTTCCGTTCGGCGCGATGGCCACGGAGTTCGGGTAGGGGTTGCTGGTGTACTGGATCTGCTCGGACAGGTCCGCGGTGGAGAACGCCGGGTGGTGGTACGGCGCGCCGCTGGACGTGATGACCTGCTGCCCGTCCGGCGTGACGTCCAGCTCCTGGAGGCTGCCGTTGACCGACTTGCTCGCCTTCACGGCGGGGACGCCGGCCGAGACGTCGTAGACGGCCAGGGTCGTCGGCGACGAGTCCCTGTCCCCGACGGCCAGCACGTGCGGCGCCGCGGGGTCCGAGCCGAGCAGCAGCGTGGCACCGCTGGACCACAGACCACCCTCGACCTGGTCGAGGGCGACGACCGGCTCGCCGCCGGTCAGGTCGAGCGAGCCGACCTCGGCCCCGGCGTAAGCGAACCAGAGCTTGCCGCCGGCCTGGGCGAGAGCGCCCTGCACGTCGGCGCCCACGGCGTACGACACGGCCTGAGCGGTCTGGGTGTCGACCTCGACGATCGCGTCCTTGCCGGCCACGGCCGCGTAGACGCGGGAGGAGTCGGCGGAGAGTTCCAGGCTCTTCACGCCGGGCAGGTCCACGACGGTCGTCAGGACCGTGCCCGCGTAGTCGGTGACGACCAGCTTGCCGCCGGTCGGGTCGCTGATGAAGACCTTCTGGTGGACGCCGTCGACCACCATGTCGCCCACGGACGACACCGGCAGGACCTTGCTGCCGTCGGCAGCGGCGGAGCCCGCCGAACCCGCGACGAGCGCCGCGGAGCTGAAGAGAACCGCGAGCGACGTCGCGGCGGAAAGAGTGCGCTTGCGCACGATGATGTGACCCCCCAATGGTCCCCGGCCCCGTTACGTCAGGGGCCGGTGAGCGAAGAGTAGATCACCGCGCGGACAGCCCGCCTCCCGGTATCCGGTGAGCGCTCTCCCCCTACGGTCAGCGGGACCGCAGCCTGCTCGCCGCTCTCACCAGGGCGTCCACGCCCCGTTCCGCCTTCGCCCGGGGGCAGCCCACGTTGAGCCGGACGAAGCCCGGGGTTCCGTACACCCCGCCCGGCATGATCGCGACCTTCTCCGTCTCGATCAGCTCGCGCTGGAGCGCGCTCTCGTCGATGCCGAGCGGTCGCAGATCGATCCATGCCAGATAGCCGGCCTCCGGCGGCGACCACTGCACCCCCGGCAGGCCCTCGGACAGCCGCCCGGCGAGCATCCGCATCGTGCCGGCCAGATACGCCCGCAGTTCGTCCAGCCAGGGCCCGCCCCGCCGGTACGCGGCGATGTGTGCGGTCAGGGAGAGCACGGCCGGAGAGGCGAGCCCCTCGCCGGTCTCCATGCGCCGGATGAAGGTCTCGCGCTCGCCGGGGTCGCCGATGATGCCGTACGAACCGGTCAGCCCGGGGAAGTTGAACGACTTCGTCCCGGACGTCACCACGGCCCACCGCCGGCCGCGCCCCGCCTCGGCGAAGCGCGTCCAGGGCAGATGGCGCCGGCCCTCGGCCACCATGTCCGCGTGGATCTCGTCGCTGACGACCGCGACGCCGTGCCGCTCGGCGAGGGCGGCGAACCCCGCCAGTTCGTCCTCCCGCCACACCCGGCCCGTGGGGTTGTGCGGCGAGCAGAGCAGCAGCATTCGGGTGCCGGGCCGGGCCAGCTCCGCCTCCAGCGCCTCCTCGTCACCGATCGCCACGCCCCGCAGCTCCCGGCCGAGGCCGGTGACGGCCTTACGGAAGCCGTCGTAGGTGGGGGTGTGCACGGCGACGCCGTCCCCGGGCTCGGTCCACATCCGCAGGAGCTGCGAGAGCTGGTTGAGCACGGAGGGGGCGTAGACCAGCGCCTCCGGGTCGATCTCGGTGTCGTACCGCGTCGCGTACCACTCGCGTACGGCTTCCCGGAACTCCCCGAGACGCCAGTCGGTGTAGCCGAAGACCCCGTGGTCCACGCGCGCGCGCAGCGCGTCGAGGACGGCGGGCGGGGAGGCGAAGTCCATGTCGGAGATGGTGAAGGGCAGCAGCTCGGGGACGCCGAAGCGGTCCGCTATGCCGTCCCACTGGACGGACCAGGTACCGCGCCGGTCCGTCTCCCGGTCGAAATCGAACACCACGCCTCACTTCCGGATACGACGACGGGCCCGGCACCACTCTCGTGGTGCCGGGCCCGGTCGCACAACAGCGGTTACTTCAGCTTCGTACCGGTCGAGCGCAGCGCCGCGCACGCCTCGGTCACGCGCTTGGCCATACCCGCCTCGGCCAGCTTGCCCCAGGTCCGCGGGTCGTAGGTGGACTTCGTGCCCACCTCGCCGTCGACCTTGAGCACACCGTCGTAGTTCTTCAGCATGTGGTCGGCGACCGGACGCGTGAAGGCGTACTGGGTGTCGGTGTCCAGGTTCATCTTCACGACGCCGTTCTCCAGCGCGGTGGCGATCTCCTCGGCCGTGGAGCCGGAGCCGCCGTGGAAGACGAAGTCGAACGGGGCCGCCTTGCCGAACTTCTCGGCGACGCCCGCCTGGAGGTCCTTCAGCAGCTCGGGACGGAGCACGACGTTGCCCGGCTTGTAGACACCGTGGACGTTGCCGAAGGAGGCGGCCAGCAGGTAGCGGCCCTTCTCGCCCAGGCCCAGGGCCTCGGCGGTACGGATGGCGTCCTCGACGGTGGTGTACAGCTCGTCGTTGATCTCGTGGGTGACGCCGTCCTCCTCGCCGCCGGTCGGGGTGATCTCGACCTCAAGGATGATCTTGGCGGCGACGGCCTTGGCCAGCAGTTCCTGACCGATGGCCAGGTTGTCGGCGAGGGTCTCGGCGGAGCCGTCCCACATGTGCGACTGGAACAGCGGGTTGCGACCGGCCTTGACGCGCTCGGCGGAGATGTCGAGCAGCGGGCGGACATAGCCGTCCAGCTTGTCCTTCGGGCAGTGGTCGGTGTGCAGCGCGACCGTGATGTCGTACTTCGCGGCGACGATGTGCGCGAACTCGGCCAGGGCGACGGCGCCCGTGACCATGTCCTTCTTGTACTGGCCACCCAGGAACTCGGCGCCGCCGGTCGAAATCTGGATGATGCCGTCGCTCTCGGCCTCCGCGAAGCCGCGCAGCGCAGCGTGCAAGGTCTGGGACGAGGTCACGTTGATGGCCGGGTAGGCGAACTTGCCTGCCTTCGCCCGGTCGAGCATCTCGTTGTAGACCTCGGGGGTTGCGATGGGCATTCGTCCGCTCCTTGTGATGTGCGGTGTGTGCGTGGCGTGCTTGACCCTGACCTGGGGCGACGTCATCGTCGGGGCCCATCTTTCCAGACTCTCGTCCGGAGACCACGACGAAGGGGTGGAGTGTTTCACGTGAAACACTCCACCCCTTCGAAAAACCCCAGGTCAGAGGCGGTACAGAGGCGCCCCCGGGGCTACGTCACGACTTCGCGTCGGTCAGACGAGCCCGAGGTCGCTCAGCTGGTATCCGGTGAGGTACGGCAGCCCCGCCTCGGCGATCGCGCCGGCCGCGCCCCGGTCCACGATCGTGGCCACGGCGACGACCTCACCGCCCGCCTCGCGCACGGCCTCCACCGCGGTCAGCGGCGAGCCGCCGGTGGTGGAGGTGTCCTCGACGACCAGGCAGCGCTTGCCCTTGACCTCCGTGCCCTCGATGCGGCGCTGCATGCCGTGCGCCTTCTGCGCCTTGCGGACGACGAAAGCGTCCAGACGCTGACCGCGCGCGGCGGAGGCGTGCAGCATGGAGGTGGCCACCGGGTCGGCGCCCAGCGTCAGCCCGCCGACGCAGTCGAAGTCGAGCTCCGCGGTGAGGTCGAGCATGACCTGACCGACCATCGGCGCGGCCTCGCCGTCCAGAGTGATCCGGCGCAGATCGATGTAGTAGTCGGCTTCCCGCCCCGAGGAGAGGGTCACCTTGCCGTGCACCACGGCCTTGTCCTTGATCTGCTGGAGCAGGTCAGCACGTACGTCAGTCATGACCACGAGCTTAGGGGGTGACCTGTCGGTCGGGCCGGTCGAGATCCCCCGCTCGGACCCTCCGGGCCTCGCGGCGGGTGCCCAGCCGGCGCCGGCCCGCCGCCGCGATGTCGTCGGGGCCGCTCAGAGCCGCCGCCAGGCGAAGGTCGCCGAGATCTCCAGGGGATCGATGGGGGTCACGTAGCGCGGGTGGGTGTTGAGGCCGTTGGGCGGCCCTGACTGCGGCTCCACGCAGACCGCCTCCTTCGGCTCGTCGTAGACGACGACCCAGGGGGACCGGCTGGTCACCTTCAGCTCCAGCTGCTCCGGCCAGGTGAGGGTGACGTCGACGCCGTCGGGCATGCCGAAGCAGTCGTCCCAGGGGCCGGGGAGGGGGTCGGTCCTCCGGCCGGTGGGGAGGTGGTCCGCACCCCGCTCCTCCTGCCAGGCAGCGGTGAAGTCGATCCGCACGTCCTGGCCGTCGCCGCCCAGATTCCGCAGGAACCATGGGTGCCAGCCGGCCTGGGCCGGGAAGCTGTCCCCGGCCGTCTCCACGCCGAGCGTGAGCGTGAGGCCGTCCTCGGTCAGCTCGAAGAGCTGGGTGACCCGCCCTTCGTACGGCCACGGCGCCGCGAGGTCGTAGGCGAAGGCGGCCTCGCGCTCACCGGCGCGGGCCGTCCTCCACGCCGTGTCACGGCCGGTGCCGTGGATGGCGTGCGGGGGCGCGTTGAGGGGCAACTGGTGGCTGGTCGCGCCGTCCTGGAAGCGCCCGTTCGCGGTGCGGCCACACCACGGAACCATCGGGAAGCACCCGTACCGCTCCCCCTGCCGCAACAGCTCGGTGCCGCCGATGCGCAGGCTCTCGATCCGGCAGCCGTTGTCGGGGTCGATGGTCAACTCGGCGTCGCCCGCCGTCAGTCGCGTCTGCTTGGTCACGGTCCGACCTTAGACGGGATCAGTGGCGACGGCGCAGGGCTCGGCCGACGACGACCGCGGAGGCGAGGGCGAGTGCGGCAGCGGGGGCGAGCCAGCGCAGGGTGGCGCCTGCGCTGCTGGAGTCGGGGGCGGGGACGGGGGCGTACCGGCCGCGCGGCGGGGCGTGGTCGACCTCCTCAGCACTGCGCCCGATCATCGTCCGGCGGGCGTGCGCGGCCTCTGCGGCGGCGGGTTCGGCGGGGTACTCCACCGGCGCGTCCTCGAAGTCGTCGCCCAGGAGGGGGTCGAGGGAGGGCGGCGGGACGGGAGTGTCGTAGACCGACGGCCGGTGTGGTTCCTCCACGCCGTCGTCGACACCGTCACTGTCGCTGTCGGCCTCGTCCTCCGCGTCCGGCCCGGACAGGTCAGGACGGGCGCCTGATCCGGCCGGCGCGGCCTCTGCGGCGTCGGCGTCCTCGTCCGCTTCCAGGTCCGCGTCCGTCTCGTCGGTGGCGGCGTCGGTCCGGAGGTGGGCGACCGCCGCGGCGGTCAGGCTCTCCGCGAGCCGGTCGCAGAGCCGGGCACCGGCCGAGGCACGCGTCTCCTCGGACAGCTCGGCGAGGCGGCCGTCCGCGGTCAGGGTGCCGCTGAAGGCGAGCGAGGTGCCGTCCTTCACCGGCGTGAGCCTCAGCGTCAGGGACAGCTTCGCCGAGCCCTTGCCCCGCACCTCCGTGCCCTCGCCGTCGACGGAGAGGACCCCGTCGCGTTCGGTCAGCCGGAGGGCGCCCCGGTAGGTGATCGTGTGACCGCCGGCCCGGACTTTGAGGCGGCCCGAGAGCGGGCCCGCCTCCGCGTCGGCGTCCTGCTGGAGGCCGGGGACGCAGCGCGCCACCCGAGCCGGGTCCGTCAGCGTCTCGCGCAGGACCTCGGCCGGAACCGGAACGAACACCTCATGCTCCATGGAAACCGAGCCTACTCAGCCCCGGTCGCTGCGTCGCCTGTTTCGACGGCCACGGCACGCCGTCGCGCGCGGCGGCAGCCTCCGAACCCGCCGGAGCCGCACGGCCCGTCCGAGGACCCGACGGCGCGGCGGCAGCCTCCGGAATGCCCGCTTACCGCCTCGCCGCCCGCGGTCAGCCGCCGGATCTCCGCCGACCGGCTTCCCGGCCCGCGGTCAGCCGCCGTAGCGCGGGTGGACGAGCGTCGAGGGAGGCAGGTCGCCGGTCCGGGTCCGCTCCACCCTCCGCGCCTCCGCTTCCAGTCCGCCCACCGTGACGGACCGCAGCCCGGGCGCGTCGGCGGCGAGGCCCAGGGCGGGCGGGTAGGGGCCGGGGGCGGCGAGAAGGTATCCCCGGTCCGTCGTCCCGGCGCCCTCACGGCCGGGGCGTCCGACCCGGTCCGGGCCCCCGGCGAAGCCGCTGCCGCCCCCGCTCGCCCCGTAGGGCCGGACCGCGAACCCGGCGGACCGCAGGGTGGCCTCCACGGTCCAGAAGGTGCGGGGGCGGCCGGAGGCCGGGCCCGCGTGGACGACGAGCCGTCCGCCGTCCGCGAGGATCCGGGCGGCCAGTCCGTAGAACTCCTCCGAGTACAGCTTGGTGCTGGAGGTGATCCCCGGATCGGGCAGGTCCGAGACGATCACGTCGTACCGCGGCTCGGGCACCGGCTCCGAGCCCGTCCCCGCCCCGCGCAGCCAGTGGAAGGCGTCGGCGTGGACCACCCGCACGCGCGGGTCCCGCAGGGCGTTGCCGTTGAGCGCGGAGAGCTGGGGGTCGGTCCGGGCGAGGTGGACGACTCCGGGGTCGAGCGCGAGGACGGTGACCGAACGGACTGCCGGATACCGCAGCACTTCGCGCGCGGCGAGGCCGTCTCCGCCGCCGATGACGAGCACGCGCGCGTGGGGTCCGTTCATCGCGGGGTGCACCAGCGACTCGTGGTGGCGGTACTCGTCCCGGCCCCCGCCCCTGAGCCGTCCGTCGAGGAAAAGCTCGGGCGGCCCGCCGTGCTCGCCGGTCAGCACGACCTCCTGCATCCCGGTGCGGACGGCGACCCGCACGCCGTCGCCGTAGACCGCGCGCCGGGCCGCCTGCTCGAAGTCGTCGACGAGGACGGTCGCGGTGGCGAGCACGGTGAGGACGGTGAGGTTGGCAGCGATCAGCAGTGCCCGGGACCGGGCGGTCAGGTCCCGCCGGAACAGCCACAGCACGAGGCCGCCGCCCGCGACGGCGTTCACCGCTCCGGTCACCAGCGCCCCGGTGAGCTGGCCGAGCCAGGGAAGCAGGAAGAAGGGAAACGCGAGGCCGCCGACCAGCGCTCCGACGTAGTCCGCCGCGAAGAGGTCGGCCACCGTCCCGGCGGGGTCGTCCTGGTCCCGCGCGCCGGGGGCGCGCGCCGACTCGGCCCGCTGGATCAACGACATCAGGAGCGGGATCTCGGCGCCGATGAGCACCCCGATGGCGAGCGAGAACGCCACCAGGACGTACCGGGACTCGCCGAGCCAGGCGAACGCGGCGTACAGCACGAGCGCGGAGCAGCCCCCGATCAGCGCGAGGGCGGCCTCGACCAGGCCGAAGCCGACCGCCGCGCGACAGCGAAGCCGCTTGGCGAGCAGCGACCCCAGGCCCATCGCGAAGACCATCACGGACAGCACGACGGACGCCTGGGTGACCGAGTCGCCGATCAGATACGAGGCGAGCGCGACCAGCTCCAGTTCGTAGACCAGTCCGCAGGCCGCGCAGACGAAGACCACCACGAGAACCGGAGACCGCACCGCACTCGGCCGAACAGGCGGCCGCGTCACCCTTCGGGGAGGCATGGTGACAGGCGGATCGATCATGCACGTAACGCTACGTCACGCCCGTATCGCTTCTTGTCACCCACACGAGTGCACCTGACGCACCCGAGGGGCGCATCAGAGTGCGGCAGGCATACGAACGCCGATCCGTGTCCGGGTGACGACCAGCTGCCCTTCCTGGGGGTACGCGTGCCAGGTGCGCCACCGCACCTGGCCCTCGTGGCGCTGCGCCAGCATGGCCGTGAAGGCGTGCGGCGAGCCGGGGAACGTCCCCGCGAGGCCGTTCGGGTGGTCGGCGACGAGCGCGAGCAGCTCCTGCGCGCGGCCCGCGAAGGAGCCGTGCGACAGCGTCTCGACGCGCGCCGCGAATTCGTAGTCCCACTCGCCCACCCGCTTGGAGACGCCCAGCGGCAGCGGCGTACTGCTGCCGGGCATGCAGGCCACCGTCTCCGAACAGCTGCGGCCCTCTTCTTGCAGAAGGACCTGGTGGGAGGCGCCGAGCAGGCGCAACTGCAGTTTCGCTCCGGCCAGTTCGAGATCGAGGACGGCGAGGGCGGGCAGCGGCTCGCGCCCGAGCGCCCACGCCAGGTCGGCCGCGCGCGTGTCGGTGTAGGAGGTCTTCAGGGTCGTGAGCATGGGTCGGCTCCGCAAACACGGTTTGACGGGTGGGCCGGGGGCGCCCCGGAGAAGGGTCCAACGGGAGTGGGGGATCGCCGACTCGGGTCCACACACGGTCCGAGGGCTGGATGTTTCCAACAGCGAGGGAATCATGAACTGCGGGAAGCTCACAGCGTTTTTACCCAACTTGACGTGGTTTCCATCCCCTCGGGGGCCCCACGGTTCAACTGTTCAAGACGAATCGACAGCGCGCCTTCAACAAGAAGGAGCCTGGGGGACGTTGGCCCCACCAGACTCCCGCGCCCCACCAAGCCTCCTCGGGTGGCGGGGGCGACCGCCCCGTGCCGGTCGCCCCCGCCGCCCCCGGAGCGGGCCGCGCCCCGGGCCGCTCACCCCGTCCCCGCCCCGGGGCGGGCCGTCCCCCCGGTGGTCAGTCGCCCCCGCCGCCGCCTCCGCAGCCGCTCCCGCAGGACGAGCCGCACGACGAACCACCGCCGTCGGAACCGCCACCGCCCTCCCACCAGCCGCGCCGCCGGCCGCGCGACCGGCTCCGCCCGCCCCGGCCGGAGACCACGCACACCCCGACGAGGAGGACCACACCCGCGATCAGTAGTACTTCCATTCGTTTCACCCCCGTGTATTCGCTGTGGAGGGGGGATGCCCTTCCCCGTCTTCGCCCAAAGCGCACTTGAGGAACTCCAGAGCTTCGGCCCAGGATGGCCGCCATGACACGACCGCCGCTCAACCGCAGGCTCGCCGAGTTCGGGACGACGATCTTCGCCGAGATGTCCGCACTGGCCGTCAAGACCGGGGCGATCAACCTCGGCCAGGGCTTCCCCGACACCGACGGCCCCGAGGAGATCCGGGAGGCCGCCGTCCGGGCGCTCCGCGACGGGCGCGGCAACCAGTACCCGCCGGGGCCCGGCGTCCCCGAGCTGCGCACCGCCGTCGCCGAACACCAGAGCCGTCGGTACGGACTGGAGTACGACCCCGACGCGGAGGTGCTGGTCACGGCGGGCGCGACCGAGGCGATCGCCGCCGCCCTGCTCGCCCTCGTGGAGCCGGGCGACGAGGTGATCGCCCTGGAGCCGTACTACGACTCGTACGCCGCGTGCGTCGCGATGGCGGGCGGGACCCGCGTGCCCGTCACCCTCCGTCCCGCGGACGGGCGTTTCGTCCTCGCCCTGGAGGAGCTGCGCGCCGCCGTCACCGACCGGACCCGGCTGATCCTCCTCAACACCCCGCACAACCCGACCGGCACCGTCCTCACCCGCGCCGAACTCGCCGCGGTCGCCGAACTGGCGGTCGAGCGCGACCTGCTCGTCGTCACCGACGAGGTCTACGAACACCTCGTCTTCGACGAGGCCGTGCACATCCCCCTCGCGAGCTTCCCCGGCATGCGGGAACGTACGGTCACCATCGGCTCGGCCGGCAAGACCTACTCCTTCACCGGCTGGAAGGTCGGCTGGCTCACCTCCACCCCGGCGCTGACCACCGCGGTCCGCTCCGCCAAGCAGTACCTCACGTACGTCGCCTCCGGCCCCTTCCAGTACGCGATCGCCGAGGCGCTGCGCCTGCCGGACACGTACCTCGACGGCCTGCGCGCCGACCTGCTCGCCAAGCGCGACCTGCTGAGCGACGGCCTCGCCGCCGCCGGCTTCGACGTCTACCGCCCGGCCGGCACCTACTTCGTCACCGCCGACATCCGGCCCCTCGGCGAGACCGACGGCATCGCGTTCTGCCGCTCCCTCCCCGAGCGCGCCGGCGTGGTCGCCATCCCGAACGCCGTCTTCTACGACCACCGTGACGCCGGGGCCCCCTTCGTCCGGTTCGCCTTCTGCAAGCGGCGTCCCGTCCTGGAGGAGGCGGTCGGCCGCCTGAAGGCCCTGGCGCCCTGACCACCCGCCCCGGCCCTCTGAGCCGGGAATCTTTCACCCGGGTGGGCCCGTCGCACTCGCGCGCCCCCTCCGTGCCGCGCGGATTGTCAGGTAGACCGATTTGTCGGGCCGACCTGATTCCCGCGCGCACGGAGGTGCACCCTGTCCGCCGAGACTCTCGACCGCCCGGCGACCGCCGGCGTCCGCAGCGTCCCCCGCTCGCGGGCGGCCCTGCACCGGGCCGCGCCGGCGCTCGGGCTCTTCGCCGCCGCGCGGCTCACCGGGATGCTCGTCCTCGCCCTCGCCGCCTGGCACACCGGCCGCTCGCCGCGCGCGCTGCTCGCCAAGTCCTGGGACTCCGACTGGTACGTCCGGATCGCCGCGCACGGCTACGGCAGGACCCTGCGCTGGCCCGACGGCGTGGTCCAGTCCGACCTGGCGTTCTTCCCGCTCTACCCGGGGCTCGTCCGGTCCCTCACCACCGTCCTGCCGGTCGCCGGCGGCACCGCCGGCCTGCTCCTGTCCTGGCTCGCCGCGGGGGCCGCCGCCTGGGGCGTCTACCTGGTCGGCGAACGGCTGTACGGGCGCCGCGCGGGAGTCGTCCTCGTGCTGCTGTGGGGTCTGCTGCCCCACTCGATCGTGCTGACCATGGCGTACACCGAACCGCTGATGACGGCCTTCGCCGCCTGGTCGCTGTACGCGCTGCTCACCCGCCGCTGGCTGTGGGCGGGCGCGCTCGCGTCCCTGGCCGGGCTCTCCCGGCCCAACGGCATCGCCGTCGCGGCCGCCGTCCTGGCGGCGGCCGGCTACGAGCTGTGGCGGCGGCGCGGGCGGGTGGACGGGGCGGTGTGGGCCGCCGCCGCGCTGGCCCCCGCCGGGTGGCTCTCGTACCTGCTGTGGGTCGGCGCCCGCCGGGGCGACCTGCTCGGCGGCTACTTCGCCGTCCAGGACGGCTGGACCTCGCGCTTCGACTTCGGCGAGGGCGCGCTGCGCTTCGTCCGGGAGATGCTCAAGGGGCCGACGCAGTTCGGTTTCGCGATGGCCCTGGTGATCACCGCGGCCGGTGTGGTGCTCTTCGCGCTGCTCGCGGTGGCCGAGCGCCCGCCGCTGCCCGTGCTCGTCTACACGGGCGTGCTGGTCCTCATCGCCGTCGGCGGCTCCGGCTTCTTCGAGTCCAAGCCGCGCTTCCTGGTGCCCGCGTTTCCGCTGCTCCTGCCGCTGGCCCTCGCACTGACGAGAGCCCGGCCGAGGGCCGCGATCGTGGTGATCACGGCCCTGGCCGGGCTCTCGTTCGGCTACGGCGTCTATCTGCTGACGCTCGCGCACATGGCGCTCTGAGGCCCGCGCCCGGGCCCGCGAGTCCGGCGTGCGGTCCTACTCGGACTCGCCGGACTCCTTGTCCTCGGGGGACTCCAGGCCGAACTGCTCCACGAGCCACTTGTCGAACTCGATCGACGCGCGGACCCAGCTGACCGTGGAGGACACGAAGTGCTCCAGGGCGACGCCGGTGCCGATCAGCATCTGCGCCTCGCCGATGAGGCGGAGGGTCGCGGAACCGTCCTCCTCCTCGTGCAGGTGGGTGTAGACCTTGGGCCACAGGGTGCGGCGGTTCCAGTCGTCGATCGCGTCGAGGATCCTGACGCGGTCGTCCGCCGAGTGCGGGCGGTCGTAGAACGTCCGCACCGAGAAGACCTTCTGCTCGTCCTCACCGCGGAACATGAAGTACGTGCGGAATTCCTCCCACGGCGCCGCGAGGTCACCCTCGTCGTCGACGACGTACTTCAGCTCCATCTGGTCGAGGAGCTGCTTGACCAGGTCCTGGTCGGGGACGACGGGGCCCGCCGGTCCTGCGGCCTGAGGCTGGGGCTGGCCCCCGAAATTCGGAATCGAGGACGGGTCGATGCTCACCGTGAATATCCCTTCGTACGGTTGCCGCCATCCTCTCCCATGCCGGGCGGTCCGTGGCAAGCCCCGCCTCCCGCGATCCGCTGCGGGCTGACAAGATCTGCTCCCCATGGCGGAGAGGCGGAGCCGTCCGTGACCGGGTCAGGCCACCGCTGTCACGTCGCCGGTCCCACGATCAGACCGTCCTCGAAGCGGTCGACGCGCACGGTGTCGCCGTCCGTGATCTCGCCCGCGAGGATCTCCTTCGCGAGCCGGTCGCCGATCGCCGTCTGGATCAGGCGGCGCAGCGGGCGGGCGCCGTACGCCGGGTCGTTGCCCTCGTCGGCCAGCCACTCCAGCGCCGCCGGGGTGACGTCGAGCGTGAGCCGGCGTTCGGCGAGCCGCTTGGCGAGCCGGTCGATCTGGAGCCGGGCGATCCGGCTCAGTTCGGCCTTGTCGAGGGCCGAGAAGACCACCAGGTCGTCGAGACGGTTGAGGAACTCCGGCTTGAAGGAGGCCCTCACCACCTCCAGGACCCGCTGCTTCTTCTCCTCGGCTCCGGTCAGGGGGTCGACCAGGTACTGGCTGCCCAGGTTCGACGTGAGGATCAGGATGGTGTTGCGGAAGTCCACCGTCCGGCCCTGGCCGTCGGTGAGCCGGCCGTCGTCGAGGACCTGGAGCAGGACGTCGAAGACCTCCGGGTGTGCCTTCTCCACCTCGTCCAGCAGGACCACGCTGTACGGGCGGCGGCGGACCGCCTCCGTGAGCTGGCCGCCCTCCTCGTAGCCGACGTAGCCGGGGGGCGCGCCGACGAGCCGGGCCACGCTGTGCTTCTCGCCGTACTCCGACATGTCGATGCGGACCATGGCCCGCTCGTCGTCGAAGAGGAAGTCGGCGAGCGCCTTCGCCAGCTCGGTCTTGCCGACGCCGGTGGGGCCGAGGAAGAGGAAGGAACCGGTGGGGCGGTCGGGGTCGGCGATACCGGCGCGGGTCCGGCGCACGGCGTCGGAGACCGCCTGGACCGCCTCGGTCTGGCCGATCAGGCGCCGGCCCAGCTCGTCCTCCATCCGCAGCAGCTTCTGCGTCTCGCCCTCCAGGAGGCGGCCGGCCGGGATGCCGGTCCAGGAGCCGACCACGTCCGCGATGTCGTCGGAGCCGACCTCGTCCTTGACCATGGTGTCCTTGGCGGCCTCCTGCTCGGCCTCACTGGCCTCCTCCAGCTCCCGCTCCAGCGAGGGGATCTCGCCGTACAGCAGCTTGGAGGCGGTGTCGAAGTCTCCGTCGCGCTGGGCGCGCTCGGCCTGGCCGCGCAGCTCGTCGAGCTTCTCCTTCAGCTCGCCGACGCGGTTGAGGCCCTGCTTCTCCTTCTCCCAGCGGGCGGTCAGACCGCGCAGCTCCTCCTCCTTGTCGGCGAGGTCGCGGCGCAGCTTCTCCAGGCGCTGCACGGAGGCGGGGTCGCTCTCGTTCTTCAGCGCCAGCTCCTCCATCCGCAGCCGGTCCACGGCGCGCTGGAGCTCGTCGATCTCGACGGGCGAGGAGTCGATCTCCATCCGGAGCCGCGAGGCGGCCTCGTCGACGAGGTCGATGGCCTTGTCGGGCAGGAACCGGGAGGTGATGTACCGGTCGGAGAGGGTGGCGGCGGCCACCAGCGCGGAGTCGGCGATCTGGACCTTGTGGTGGGCCTCGTACCGGCCCTTGAGACCGCGCAGGATCGCGATGGTGTCCTCGACCGTGGGCTCGGCGACGAGGACCTGCTGGAAGCGCCGCTCCAGGGCGGGGTCCTTCTCGATCCGCTCGCGGTACTCGTCGAGGGTCGTCGCGCCGACCATGCGCAGTTCGCCGCGGGCCAGCATCGGCTTGAGCATGTTGCCCGCGTCCATCGCCGAGTCGCCGCCGGCGCCCGCGCCGACGACGGTGTGCAGCTCGTCGATGAAGGTGATGATCTGCCCGTCGCTGGCCTTGATCTCGGAGAGGACGGTCTTCAGGCGCTCCTCGAACTCGCCGCGGTACTTCGCGCCCGCGACCATCGCGCCGAGGTCGAGCGCGACCAGGCGCTTGTTCCGCAGGGACTCGGGGACGTCGCCCTTCACGATCCGCTGGGCGAGGCCCTCGACGACGGCGGTCTTGCCGACGCCGGGCTCGCCGATGAGGACCGGGTTGTTCTTGGTCCGGCGCGAGAGGACCTGGACGACGCGCCGGATCTCCTGGTCGCGCCCGATGACGGGGTCCAGCTTTCCTTCCCGCGCGGCCGCCGTGAAGTCCGTACCGAACTTCTCCAGCGCCTTGTACTGACCCTCCGGGTCGGGTGTGGTCACCCTGCGTCCTCCCCTGCTCTTCTCGAACGCGTCCAGGAGGCTCGTGGCACTCGCCCCCTGCTGGGCGAGGAGTTCGCCCGTCCGGCCGCCCTTCGCCGCGATCCCGATCAGCAGGTGCTCGGTGGACAGGTAGTCGTCCCCGAGCTCCTTGGCGCGCTGGTCGGCGTCGGCGATGACGGCGAGCAGGTCGCGGCTGGGCTGCGGCGGCGCGACCGTGGATCCGGTCACGCTGGGCTGGGCGGCGAGGAGCCGCTCCGCACCGGACCGTACAGCGGCCTGGTCGGCGTCGACGGCCGCGAGCAGGTCGGTGACGTTCTCGTTGTCCTGGCCGGCGAGCAGCGCCAGGAGGACGTGCGCGGGGGTCAGGTCGGGGTGGCCCTCGGACACGGCGCGGCTGCTCGCGGCGTTGAGGGCGTCCCGGCTCTTGTTGGTCAGTTCGGCGTCCACGTGCGGTCTCTCCTCCTGTCACAGCGGGCTGGCCTCGTATGACTCATACAGCGTACACAAAGTTGAGTCTATTCCACTCAAGGATAGCCTTGGCGGCATGGCGACTGACCCGAGGAACCCGGACGACTCGTACCTCAGCTTCTGGCGGGACTACCACATGTGCACCCTGACCACGCCGCGCCCGGACGGGACGCCGCACGTGGTGGCGGTCGGGGTGACCTACGACCCCGAGGGCGGCGAGAACGGCATCGCCCGGGTGATCACCAACAAGCACAGCCACAAGGTGGCCAACGTCCTGGCGGCGGGCCCCGAGGGCGCGCGCGTGGCGGTCTGCCAGGTGGACAAGGGGCGCTGGGCGACCCTGGAGGGCGTGGCCCGCATCCGTACCGAGCCGGAGGTCGTCGCGGACGCGGTGAACCGCTACGCCGAGCGCTACGGCCGGGTCCCGACGCCGAACCCGGACCGGGTGGTCATCGAGATCGCCCTGACGCGGGCGATGGGCCGGGCCTGAGGCGGACCTCGCCGGCAGCCGGGGGCATCCGTCCCCGCACCCGGGCGGCCTCGTCCCCGGACGGGCCCGTGAGCCCGGCGGCCCCGTACCCGGACAGCACAACGGCGCCATCGCGTTTCAGGTCCGCGATGGCGCCGCTGTGTGGGGGAAGCACCTGAGCGATCTACAACGACGGGGGAATCGCTCAGGCACTGCGGGGGGTGGCGGTGATGGTCTCGGGCTCGAGCAGCTGGTGGTCACGCTGATCGAGATTGACGAAAATCATGCCGTACCGGATGGCACAGCGGACCGGCTGCGGGGCGCCACGCGGCCTCCGCAGGCACCGGTAGGCGCGGACGTCCTCGTCCTGCTCACGAGCGACGACGATCGGTTCTCCGAAGAGAGTGACCATCAACGAATCACCACGGTGGGGAATGGCCGTGACGAGGTCGATGAAATGCCACCCGGATCGGTAGGCCGAGGCCATCTCCCGCCGGAAGACCCGGTCGTCCGGCGGCACGGTCATGCGTCCGCGCCCGCCGGGATGGAGTCCCACGTCGGCTCGCGCTCGACGGTCTTCACGGAGTCCCACGTGGGCTCCCCCTTGACCGTCGGCACGAAGTCCCATGTGGGCTCCCCCGCGACCGTCGGCGTGGAGTCCCACGTCGGTTCGCCCGGGGCGGCGACAACGTTGTTCGCGGGCGGTGTGTCCCACGTCGGCTCGCCGTCGAGGGCGAGAGCGCCGAGGGCAGCCGCAGCAGCGAAAGCTATGGCGCCAAGTGCACGAACCATCCTGGTCATGGCCGATCTCCACCTCTTTTGATCATTACCTCCTCCCCCGCGAATAAGACGATGGCTCACTCCGAACCCTTCCACCAGCGATGCCAGGCATCATGTTCCTGTAATTCAGGACCCTGAGGGGGGTGCAAATGGAGCCGAAGCAGGGTGATACCGACACACGGCACGGTCCGGGCGAGCTGTGCGACGCCGGAAAACGTGTGTACGCGACCGCTTTGCGGGCCGGACGGATCGCCCGGGCGGAGGTCGAACCCGTCCCCTGCCTGATCGAACTGTCGCTGCTGCACCCCGACCCGGACGACTCCCAGTGGCTGCGGCCCATCCCGCCGTCCATCGCGTTGAACAAGCTCATACACCCCATCGAGCGGGAGATCCAGCAGCGCCGGCAGCTGGCCATCTCGCTGGCGGACACGTTCGAGCCATTCATGACGATCAACGCGCCCGACCCGTCGGCCACCCAGGCGATCACCGTCCTGGAGGGCCTCAGCCTCATCAACGCCACGCTCGACCGGGTCATCAACGAGTGCACCGAGGAACTGCTCACCATCCAGCCGGGCAGCGGGCGCAAGCCGGAGGTCGTCCAGGCCGGCCTGCGACGGGTGGAGCCCCTGCTCGACCGCGGGATCCGCATGCGCACCCTCTACCAGCACACCGCGCGCCACCACTCCGCCACCATGGGGTACGTCGAACGGATCGCGCCGTACGGCCTCGAGGTGCGCACCCTCGAGGAGATCATCGACCGGCTGATCATCGTCGACCGCAAGATCGCGTTCGTGCCGGCCCGATCGGACCGGCGGGTGGCACTCGAACTGCGCCACGAGGGCCTGGTCCAGTACCTCGTCGGCGTCTTCGACCAGTTCTGGCTGCACGGCGTGCCGTGGGAGGAGGAGATCCCCTACAGCCCGTCCGTGGACGGCATCGGCGGAGTCCAGCGCTCCATCGCCAAGCTCCTCGTCGAGGGCCACGTCGACGAGGCCATCGCGCGCCGCCTCGGCATGAACGTCCGCACCTGCCGCGCCCACATAGCCAAGCTCGCCGCCGCCCTCGGCAGCGGCAGCCGGGCGCAGCTCGGCTTCCTGATCGCCCAGTCCGGGATCCTGGAGCAGGACGGCTGACGATGTACGTACGGATCGACCTGGACGGCCCGGCCGGAAGGCTGCGGGTGTCCGGCCACGGACTGCCCACCGTGGAGCTGGTGCGGGCGGCGGGCGCCCGCACGAACCGCCTGGTGCCCATCGGCACCCGTGACCGCGCCGCTCTCGCGCTCAGCGTCGACGGGCGGCCCGCCCGCATCCGCCCGGCCCGGGGCCGCCTGCTGCGGCGGTCCTACCGCGTGGACGCCACGGTCCTGGGCGCCCGCTACCGCCTCCTCCCCTGCTCGCACGTGGCCAGCCGGCTCCTGCGCGACGGCCGCCGCCTGGGCACCCTGGAGTCCTCGGGGGACGGCAGGGTCGCCGCCGACTGGACGGCGCCGGCTGCCCCGAGCCCCCTGGACATCGCCGTCGGCACCGCCCTCGCGGCCGCCTTCGGCACGGGCGCGGCGCCCTCCTGGGAGACGGTCGGGGACATCGTGGGCGAACTGATCCCCTGAGCCGTCCCCGCGGGCGGGAACGAGCCGGTCCGCCGGCCCTTGGGGCGGGCCCGAGGCCGCGAGGGCCCGCGAGAGTCCCTCGGCGGGCCCGAGAGGCCCCCTGACCCGCATGAGGGCCCCGGGGGGACCCCCGGCCGCGCGAAGGCCCCCTCCGCGCCGGGAGAGCCGGAACGGAGGGGGCCTTGGCGTCGTGGGGGTGCCGGAGCCTCAAGGTCCTCCCGAGCGGCGTCGCGCCCGGGTCACTCGCCGCGCTTGGGGCGCCAGACCACCAGCGCGCTCGCCTGCTGCACGTCCTGGTACGGCACGAGATCGCGCCGGTACGAGGCGTGCACCTGCGCCTCGCGCTGCTGCATCGCCATCGCCGCGCCCTCCACGGCGGCCGACAGTTCGGCCACGCGGGCCTGGAGGGCCGCGACCTGGTTCTCCAGCTCGATGATGCGCTTGATACCCGCCAGGTTGATGCCCTCGTCCTGCGACAACTGCTGCACGGTGCGCAGCAGTTCGATGTCACGGGCCGAGTAGCGCCGGCCGCGCCCGGCCGTACGGTCCGGGGAGACCAGGCCGAGACGGTCGTACTGGCGCAGGGTCTGCGGGTGCAGACCCGACAGCTGGGCCGCCACCGAGATGACGTACACCGGTGTCTCGTCGGTCAGTTCGTACGGATTGCGGCTGCGCCCCGGTCGGATGTCCATCGCGTCAAGCTCCCTTCGCGGCCTGGAAGAGTTCTGCTCTGGGGTCCTCGCCCGCCGTCGCCTCGCGGTACGTCTCGAGGGCTTCGCGGGCCTTGTCGTCCAGCTCCTTGGGCACCGCGACCTCCACCGTCACCAGCAGGTCGCCCCGGGTGCCGTCCTTGCGGACCGCGCCCTTGCCGCGGGCGCGCATGGTCCGGCCGTTGGGCGTGCCGGCGGGCAGCTTCAGCGTGACCGCGGGTCCGCCCAGGGTCGGCACCTTGATCTCGCCGCCGAGCGCCGCCTCGTCGAAGCTGACGGGCACGGTGACGGTGAGGTTGTCGTCCTTGCGGCCGAAGACCGGGTGCGTGTCGACGTGGACGACGACGTACAGGTCGCCGCCCGGGCCGCCGCGCTCGCCCGGCGCACCCTTGCCGCGCAGCCGGATCCGCTGACCGTCGGAGACCCCGGCGGGGATGCGGACCTGCATCGTGCGCGAGGACTTGGCCCGGCCGCTGCCCTTGCAGACCTCGCAAGGGGTCTCGGCGATGAGGCCGCGCCCCTTGCAGTCCACGCAGGGGTCGGTGAGCGAGAAGGAGCCGCTGCCGCCGCGCGAGACCTGGCCGGTGCCGACGCAGGTCGGGCAGACGCGCGGTGTGCCGTTCTTGTCGCCGGTGCCGGAACAGGCCTTGCAGGGCTGCTGGGAGGACATCCGGAGGGGCACGGTGGCGCCGTCCACGGCCTCGGTGAAGCTGAGCGTGACCTCGGACTCGATGTCCTGGCCGCGGCGGGGCTGCGTCCGCGCACCGGCGGGGCCGCCCGCGCCCCGGTTGAACAGGCCGCCGAAGACGTCTCCGAGGCCGCCCCCGAAGCCGCCGGCTCCGGCCGGGCCCTGGGCGCCTCCGAAGAGGTCGCCCAGGTCGAAGTTGAACGTTCCGCCCGCGCCGCCCGGCCCGGCACGGAACCCTCCGTTGCCGAAGAGCGCGCGGGCGTCGTCGTACTCCTTGCGCTTCTTGGGGTCACCGAGGATGTCGTTCGCCTCGGAGATCTCCTTGAAGCGCTCCTCCGCCTTGGTGTCGCCCTTGTTGGCGTCCGGATGGTTCTCGCGGGCGAGCTTCCGGTACGCCTTCTTGATCTCGGCGTCGGTGGCGTCCTTGGGGACGCCGAGAACCTTGTAGTAGTCCTTCTCGACGAAGTCCTTCGTGCTCATCGACGTCCCTCCTCCCGGACGATCTTCACGTCGGCCCGCAGGGGGTGCGATCCGGCTCCGCGTGTGCTCGCGGGGTCGTGTCACGCACTCTCTTCGGGGCCACCGCTCTCCTCGTCTGCCGACTTCTCTTCCTTCGCGGCCGGCGTCGCCCCGGGCTGGGGCTCGGCGACCGCCACGCGGGCGGGCCTGATGGTCCGCTCGCCGATTCGGTACCCCGGCTGCAGGATCGCCACGCAGGTCGTCTCGGTGACGTCCGGCGCGTACGAGTGCATCAGGGCCTCGTGGATCGTCGGGTCGAAGGGCTCGCCCTCCTTGCCGAACTGCTGGAGTCCCATCTTGGCGACGACGGTCTCCAGCGATTCGGCCACCGACTTGAACCCGCCCACGAGTTCGCCGTGGTCCCGGGCCCTGCCGACGTCGTCGAGCACGGGCAGGAGCTCGGACAGGAGGCTCGCGATGGCGATCTCCTTGACCGTGACCCGGTCCCGCTCCACGCGGCGGCGGTAGTTCTGGTACTCGGCCTGGAGCCGCTGGAGGTCCGCGGTGCGCTCGCCGAGCGCGCTGCGGAGCTGGTCCAGCTGGGCCGTCAGGCCGGCCGTCTGGGCTGCGTCCCCGGCCGGGGCCGCCGAGCCCTCCTCCTGCGAGGGGGTCTCGGCGGCCTCGACGGCGTCGTCAGATTCGGCGCCGGAGGGGACGTCGGGCTTCTCCTCGAAGCCCGGGGTCTCCTCCGTCATCAGACAGCGCCGCCCTTCGGCTTCTCGTCGTCGACGATCTCGGCGTCGACGACGTCGTCGTCGGCCTTGGCGTCGGCGCCCGGGGCCTCGCCGCCCGCGGCCTGCGAGGCCTGGGCGTCGGCGTACATCGCCTGGCCGAGCTTCTGGGAGACGGCCGCGACCTTCTCGGTGGCCGTACGGATCTCCGCGGTGTCCTCGCCCTTGAGCTTCTCCTTCAGCTCGGCGACGGCGGTCTCGACCTCGGTCTTGACGTCCCCGGGGACCTTGTCCTCGTTGTCCTTGAGGAACTTCTCCGTCTGGTAGACGAGCTGCTCGCCCTGGTTGCGGGACTCGGCGGCCTCGCGACGACGGTGGTCCTCGTCCGCGTACTGCTCGGCCTCCTGGCGCATCCGGTCGACCTCGTCCTTCGGCAGCGAGGAGCCGCCGGTGACGGTCATCTTCTGCTCCTTGCCCGTGCCCAGGTCCTTCGCGGTCACGTGCATGATGCCGTTGGCGTCGATGTCGAAGGCGACCTCGATCTGCGGGACGCCACGCGGCGCCGGCGGCAGACCGGTCAGCTCGAACATGCCGAGCTTCTTGTTGTACGCCGCGATCTCGCGCTCGCCCTGGTAGACCTGGATCTGCACCGACGGCTGGTTGTCCTCGGCCGTCGTGAAGATCTCGGACCGCTTGGTCGGGATCGTGGTGTTGCGCTCGATGAGCTTGGTCATGATGCCGCCCTTGGTCTCGATACCGAGGGACAGCGGAGTGACGTCGAGGAGCAGGACGTCCTTGACCTCACCCTTCAGCACACCGGCCTGCAGGGCGGCGCCGATGGCGACGACCTCGTCCGGGTTCACACCCTTGTTGGCCTCCTGGCCGCCGGTCAGCTCCTTGACGAGCTCGGCGACGGCGGGCATACGGGTGGAGCCACCGACGAGGACGACGTGGTCGATCTCGGAGAGCTGGATGCCCGCGTCCTTGATGACGTTGTGGAACGGGGTCTTGCAGCGCTCGAGCAGGTCGGCCGTGAGCTGCTGGAACTGCGCCCGGGTGAGCTTCTCCTCCAGGTGCAGCGGGCCCTCGGCGGAGGCCGTGATGTACGGCAGGTTGATCGACGTCTCGGTGGAGGACGACAGCTCGATCTTCGCCTTCTCCGCGGCCTCGCGCAGACGCTGGAGAGCCATCTTGTCCTTGGCCAGGTCGACGCCGTGACCGTTGGCGAACTGCTTCACCAGGTAGTCGACGACACGCTGGTCCCAGTCGTCACCACCGAGGTGGTTGTCACCGTTGGTGGCCTTCACCTCGACGACGCCGTCGCCGATCTCCAGGAGGGACACGTCGAAGGTGCCGCCACCGAGGTCGAAGACGAGGATCGTCTGGTCGTCCTTGTCGAGGCCGTAGGCCAGGGCGGCCGCGGTCGGCTCGTTGACGATGCGCAGGACGTTGAGGCCCGCGATCTCACCGGCCTCCTTCGTCGCCTGGCGCTCGGAGTCGTTGAAGTACGCCGGGACGGTGATGACCGCGTCGACGACCTTCTCGCCCAGGTAGGCCTCGGCGTCGCGCTTCAGCTTCTGCAGGATGAAGGCGCTCATCTGCTGCGGGTTGAAGCTCTTGCCGTCGATGTCGATCTTCCAGTCGGTGCCCATGTGGCGCTTGACCGACCGGATGGTCCTGTCGACGTTGGTGACCGCCTGGCGCTTGGCGACCTCGCCGACGAGCACCTCACCGTTCTTCGCGAAGGCGACGACGGACGGCGTGGTCCTGGCGCCCTCGGCGTTGGTGATGACGGTGGGCTCGCCGCCTTCCAGAACGCTGACGACGGAGTTAGTCGTGCCCAGGTCGATGCCGACCGCACGTGCCATTTCGATTCCTCCAGCTACCGACTTGAGTGGAACTGACTCAAGGATGCACCACGGGCCCCATCGCGTCAACAGACCTGAGCGTCCCCCACTCAACTCTTCGCCCTGCGGATGGCTCAAAGAGCCGCCCGATCAGGGCTCGGGCGCGTCGGTCCCCCGGCCCGGACACCGCTCCGTGAGAGAGTCCGATACCTCACGAATATCCCACGAAAGGGTGTGGTGGGGGCATGACGGCCAAGCGCGCACTCGACCTCATGGGCGGACTCACCCTGCTGCTCCTCCTGTCCCCCCTTCTCCTCGGCGTGGCCCTGCTCCTCGCCGCGCGCCCGGGGGCCGGGGCGCGGCGCCCGCGCCCCGGCCGGGCACCCGGACGGGCCCCCGGCGAGGAGGAGCGCCCCGGCGCGGTGCTGCGTCGGCGGACGATGGCCGGCCGCCAGGGCAGGACGTTCCGGATACTGACCTTCCGCACACCGGGACCGCTCGCCGCGCTGCCGCTGCTGCTCCACGTCGTCCGGGGCGAGATGTCCCTCGTGGGCCCGTGCCCGCTGGTCCCGGGCCACCGCGAATGCGCGGGCGAGGGCCGCCGCCGTCTCTCCGTACGCCCGGGGGTCACCGGCCTGTGGCAGGTCAGCGGCCGTTCGGAGCTGCCGTGGGAGGAGCGCGCACTGCTCGACCTCCACTATGTGGACCACCACTGGCTCGGCATGGATCTGGCCATCCTGGCGCGTACGCTTCCAGCAGTCCGCAGACGTCGCGCGACGGCGGGAGCCACTCCGCCGGCAAGGCTTGCCTGAGCGACACAGATCACCGCGGGCGCCGCTACAGCGGGGCGCCCCTAAGCGGTAATCTCAGCACGGACTGAATAAGTTACCGCTTAGTAGTGCCACACTCGGCAGTGTCGGCACTCCGCCTCGCAGGCCCGCCCGAGGAGCCCCTCATGCAACTCGCCGCGATCGTCGTGTCGATCGTCATCACGGTGGTGGCCGTCGCGCTGTTCGGGCGCGCCATCGCGCAGATCTACCGCTTCGTGAAGCTCGGTCAGCCCGTCCCCACGGGCACGCGCACCGGCGACCCCACGCAGCGCACCCTCACCCTGGCCAAGGAGTTCCTCGGCCACACCCGCATGAACCGCTGGGGCATCGTCGGCGTGGCGCACTGGTTCGTGGCGGTGGGCTTCTTCTCGCTGCTGCTCACCATCGTCAACGCCTTCGGCCAGCTGTTCCAGGCCGACTGGCTGATCCCGGTCATCGGTGACTGGCTGCCGTACGAGATCTTCACCGAGTTCCTCGGCCTGATGACCGTCCTCGGCATCCTGACCCTGATCGTGATCCGGCAGCTGAACCGGCCGGGCGGGGCGGGCCGCAAGTCCCGCTTCACCGGGTCCAAGACCGGTCAGGCCTACTTCGTCGAGGCCGTCATCCTGATCGTCGGCGTCTGCATCATGACGCTGCGCGCCCTCGAAGGCGTCCAGCACCACGTGACGAGCTGGGAGCCCGGCTTCTTCGCCTCGTACCCGCTGATCGCGCTCCTCGACGGTCTCGACCTGAGCACGATCCAGCACCTCACCTACTTCTTCGCGGCGCTCAAGATCGTCACGTCCTTCACCTGGATGATCACGGTCTCGCTCAACACGAACATGGGTGTGGCCTGGCACCGCTTCCTCGGCTTCCCGAACATCTGGTTCAAGCGCAACGCCGACGGCTCCACCGCCCTCGGCCCGCTCCTGCCGATGACGACCGCCGGCAAGGAGATCGACTGGGAGGACCCGGCCGAGGACGCCGTCTTCGGCGTCTCCCAGGTCGAGCAGTTCTCCTGGAAGGGCATCCTCGACTTCTCCACCTGCACCGAGTGCGGCCGCTGCCAGTCGCAGTGCCCCGCCTGGAACACGGGCAAGCCGCTCTCCCCCAAGCTCCTGATCATGTCGCTGCGCGACCACGCGCACGCCAAGGCCCCGTACCTGCTGGCCGGCGGCGGCAAGGACATGGAGGGCAACGAGCGGGCGTCCGAGGAGCAGCTGAAGGACGTCCCGGCATCGGCCCTCGCCGAGGCCGAGCGGCCGCTGATCGGCACCGCCGAGGAGAACGGCGTCATCGACCCGGACGTCCTGTGGTCCTGCACCACCTGCGGCGCCTGCGTCGAGCAGTGCCCGGTCGACATCGAGCACATCGACCACATCGTCGACATGCGCCGCTACCAGGTGATGATCGAGTCCGCCTTCCCCTCCGAGGCCGGCACGATGCTGAAGAACCTGGAGAAGAAGGGCAACCCCTGGGGCCTGGCCAAGAAGCAGCGCGTCGAGTGGACCAAGGAGGTCGACTTCGAGGTCCCGATCGTCGGCAAGGACGTCGAGGACCTCACCGAGGTCGACTACCTCTACTGGGTCGGCTGCGCCGGCGCCCTGGAGGACCGGGCCAAGAAGACCACCAAGGCCTTCGCCGAACTGCTGCACATGGCGGGCGTCAAGTTCGCGATCATGGGCGGCGAGGAGAAGTGCACCGGTGACTCGCCCCGCCGCCTGGGCAACGAGCCGCTGTTCCAGCAGCTCGGCCAGGAGAACGTCGCCATGCTGAACATGGCGTTCGGCGAGGACGACGAGGACGAGTCGACCAAGAAGCCGAAGTCGGCGAAGAAGATCGTCGCCACCTGCCCGCACTGCTTCAACACGATCGCGAACGAGTACCCGCAGCTGGGCGGCGAGTTCGAGGTCATCCACCACACGCAGCTGCTCCAGCACCTCATCGACGAGGGCAAGCTGATCCCGGTGACACCCGTCGACGGACTGATCACCTATCACGACCCGTGCTACCTGGGCCGCCACAACAAGGTCTACACGCCCCCGCGCGAGATCATGTCGGCCGTCCCCGGCCTGCGCCAGCAGGAGATGCACCGCCACAAGGAGCGCGGCTTCTGCTGCGGCGCCGGCGGCGCGCGGATGTGGATGGAGGAGCGGATCGGCAAGCGCATCAACAACGAGCGCGTCGACGAGGCCCTGTCCCTCGACCCGGACATCGTCTCCACCGCCTGCCCGTTCTGCCTCGTCATGCTGACCGACTCGGTCAACGGCAAGAAGAACGACGGCAAGGCCAAGGAGTCCGTGCAGGTCGTGGACGTGGCCCAGCTGCTCCTCGACTCGGTGAAGAAGCCGGTCGAAGAGCTGCCGGCCGAGCCCGAGCCGGAGCCGGAGCCCGCGCAGTAGTCCCGTCACCGCCGTCCGTACGAGAGGGCCGTCCCGCGATCCGGCGGGGCGGCCCTCCGTCGTCTCCGGGGCCCGCCCCGCGCCCCCGACAGCCTCGGGCGCACCCCTTAGGGGATGTCACAGCTCAGCGGCAAGGTCGGTGCCGATCGGGCCCCTCGCCGCGCGACCGGGTACGTTCGATGACGTGGCTGGATTCAGGAACGGACGCGGCCGGGACAACCGCCCCCCGCAACAACGACCGCAGCAGGCGCCGAACGGGTACAACGCGGCCCCGCCGCCGTACCCGCAGCAGCAGTGGCCCCAGCAGGGCCCCGGCGGACAGCAGTACGGGCAACAGCAGGCGTACGGCGAGCCGGAGTACTTCGGCGACCCCCACGCACCACACCCGCAGCACGCCCCGCGGTCCCACCCGGGCGCGGCGGACAACCCGGGCCACACACGGGCGTTCAGCATCCACGACGACCCGTACGGCGACGGCGCCTCCTACCCGGCCGCCCCCGCCCCCACGGGCCCCCGGCTGCCCTGGAAGGCCCTGCTGAGCGGCATCGTGCTGCGCCCGGCGCCGACGTTCCTGCAGATGCGGGACTACGCCGTCTGGGGCCCCGCGCTCGTCGTGACCTTCCTCTACGGCCTGCTCGCCATCTTCGGCTTCGACCAGGCACGCGACGAGGCGATCAACGCGACCCTGTCGACGGCGATCCCGTACGTCCTGATGACCGGCGTCGGCTTCGTCGTCGGCGGACTGATCCTGGGCGCCGTCACCCACACGCTGGCCCGCCAGCTCGGCGGCGACGGCTCCTGGCAGCCGACCGTGGGCCTCTCGATGCTGATCATGTCGATCACGGACGCGCCCCGGCTGATCTTCGCCATGTTCCTGGGCGGCGAGAACGGCCTGGTGCAGGTGCTCGGCTGGATCACCTGGCTGGCGGCCGGCGCGCTGCTCACCGTCATGGTGAGCCGCTCGCACGACCTGCCCTGGCCGAAGGCGCTGGGCGCGTCGGCGATCCAGCTGGTCGCACTGCTCTCGATCATCAAGCTGGGCACGCTGTAGGACACACCACGAGGCGTACGAGAGGGGCCCCACCGGCTGCGGTGGGGCCCCTCTCATGCGCCCGGGCGTCCCGTAGGCCCGAAGCAGCCGGTTCCGTTCACAGGATGCCCGCCTGGCGCGCGGCGGTCGTCCAGCTCGGGAACTCGGACAGGATCCGGTCGTACAGCTCCTGGTCGGGGACCGTGCTGATGTCGTCGACAGCGAAGAAGCCGACATTGTCGACGCGACGCCCGTGCAGGGAGTCGAGCCGTTCCAGCACTCCGTAGTCGGACCGGCCGAGCCCGACGAACTGCCAGAAGATCGGCTCCTCCACCGCCGCGCGCAGCTCCTGCTCGATCTCGGCGTTGCGATGCACTCCGCCGTCGGAGAAGAACAGCACCAGGGTGGGGGCGGGCGTGGGATTTCGCGCGACGTGGGAACGCACCTGCGCGATGACCCGCTGCTCCTCGTTCTGGATGCCCACGGTCCGCATGTCGACCTGCCCGGCTTCCAGCCCCTTCGGCCTCCTGTTGCGACGGAAGAGACCCACTTGTCCGACGCGTACGTGCAGGCGCAGCCATTCCGGCAGTTCACCGAGCCGGAGATCGGGCAGGCGGGCCGGCTGGGAGGCGAACGTCCACGCCTGCATCTCACCGTCGTCGTCCAGCTGCGCGGCGATCGCGGCCATCCGCTCCACCACGTCGGCCACGACACCCCGCGTGTACAGGAAGCTCATGGAGCCCGAAGCGTCCAGCACGAGGACGACACGCGCGACGATCCCCTCCGCGCCGTGCTTGCGCAGGCTGACCGCGACCTGTTCCTTGCGCAGCGACAGGCGCTTGCGCATGTCCACGGGCAGACGCTCCTCGCCCTTGCCGGGACGCGGAGCCGCCGACGACGCGCTCGGCGCCGGTACGGCGGTCGGGCCCCGCACGGCGGCCGCCGGCGGCACGGCGTCCGAGGACGGCTCGTCGACCGTGATGCCGAACTCCGTGGCCAGACCGGCGAGCCCCGCGGCGTAACCCTGGCCCACCGCCCGGAACTTCCACTGCCCCTGCCGCAGGTACAGCTCGCCGCAGATGAACGCCGTCTCGGTGTCGGCCTCCATGCCGAAGCGCGCCAGCTCGCTCCCGGACGCCGCGTCGAGCAGTCTCAGCACCAGCCCGGGCACCTGGCCGAAGGTCCCGCCGTCGGCCGAGGCGCACAGCGCGACGCGTTCGACCTCGGAGTCGAGCAGGCGGAGATCCACGGCCACGGTGTCGCTCGTGACGCCGTCGGCACTCCGCTTCCCCAGGTGGCTCACGGCTTCGGAGGCATGCCGCGGCTGGTTGTAGAAGACGAAGTCGCCGTCGTCCCGGACCCGGCCGGCCGAGGTCAGCAGCAGTGCCGAGGCATCGACGTCGGGCACGCCCGGCCCAGGGGACCAGACGAGCTCGACGCGCAGTGCCGGAGAGTCCACGGGGACGTTGGCCCCCTTGCCGAGGGATCGCGCTGTCATGGCCCCAGTCTGCCCAGTGCACGGCCCGAACGGCCGACGCTCCGGGACGACAGCGCGTCCGCGTCCGGCTGGGGCGGGGCGGCCGGGTCAGGGGGGCAGGTCAGGTCAGGCGGTCCAGGCGGCGCGGGTCGGGCGGGTCAGGTCAGGCGGCGCGGGTCGGGCGGGTCAGGCGTCGAGGATCTGGCCCTCGCGGCGGACGACAGGCGGCTCGACCGACCAGGGGAAGTTGATCCACTCGTCGGTCTTCTTCCACACGTACTCGCACTTCACGAGCGAGTGCGACTTCTCGTAGACGACCGCGGAACGGACCTCGGCGACGTGGTCGACGCAGAAGTCGTGGACGAGCTTGAGGGTCTTGCCGGTGTCGGCGACGTCGTCGGCGATCAGGACCTTCTTGTCGGAGAAGTCGATCGCGTTCGGGACGGGCGCCAGCATGACCGGCATCTCCAGGGTGGTCCCGACGCCGGTGTAGAACTCCACGTTCACGAGGTGGATGTTCTTGCAGTCCAGCGCGTAGGCCAGACCGCCGGCGACGAAGACGCCGCCGCGGGCGATGGAGAGCACGACGTCGGGCTCGTAGCCGTCGTCGGCGATGCTCTGGGCGAGCTCGCGGACGGCGATCCCGAAGCCCTCGTACGTCAGGTTCTCGCGTACTTCACTCATGACGACAGCCGCCTCACACCTGGGAGCGATGGAAGTTCAGGAACGAACGGGAGGCCGTCGGCCCCCGCTGTCCCTGGTAGCGCGAGCCGTACCGCTCGCTGCCGTACGGGAACTCGGCGGGCGAGCTCAGCCGGAACATGCACAGCTGGCCGATCTTCATCCCCGGCCACAGCTTGATCGGCAGGGTCGCGAGGTTCGACAGCTCCAGGGTCACGTGCCCGGAGAACCCGGGGTCGATGAACCCGGCGGTCGAGTGCGTGACGAGCCCGAGCCGCCCGAGGGAGCTCTTGCCCTCCAGGCGCGACGCGATGTCGTCTGGCAGCGAGATGACCTCATAGGTCGAGGCGAGTACGAACTCGCCGGGGTGGAGGATGAACGCCTCGTCGCCCTCCGGCTCGACCTCACGCGTCAGGTCGAGCTGCTCGACGGCGGGGTCGATGTGGGGGTAGCGGTGGTTCTCGAACACCCGGAAGAAGCGGTCAAGCCGCACGTCGATGCTCGAGGGCTGCACCATGGATTCGTCGTACGGGTCGATGCGTACCCGTCCGGCGTCGATCTCGGCCCGGATGTCCTTGTCTGAGAGAAGCACCCCCCCACGATACGCAGAGGGCGCGGCCCCGCCCCACTCGGGCAGGGACCGCGCCCCGGGCATCACCGCTGCTCAAGCTCCACGGGCACCGCATGCCGCAACCGCGCACACCGCGGACACCGGACGAGCCGCCCGGGCCCGATCCGCCCGGCCCCGAGCTGCTGCAGCGGGAACGAAGCGGTACTGAACACGTGCCCTTCGGCACAACGGACGACGGTGCGCTCCATCGAACCCATCAAGTCCCTTCCCCGACAAGTGGTGGACGAGACAGCCACATTAGGGGATCAAGAGGACACCGCTCCACGCGGCACTCCGCGAGGACGGGCTTCGCCGCGAACATCGGCATGGGGTACAGTGTCCGAGTCTGCGGTACCGATCTTCGGTCCGCCGCGCGGATGTAGTTTAATGGTAGAACATGAGCTTCCCAAGCTTATAGCGCGGGTTCGATTCCCGTCATCCGCTCTTCTACGAAGCCCCAGGTCAGCGACCTGGGGCTTCGTCGTCGTCCGGCGTCTTTGGGCGTCACGCGCTCCACGGCCGGGGAGGTGTCAGAACTCCAGCACCTCGCGGTCGAGCGGGTACCTGGCGCGGTGGGGGCCGTCGTGCGGCGAGGGGGTGATCGGCAGGACTCCGGTCGGCTGGAGGCCCAGGTTGTCGTCCCAGATCCGGGGTTCGACGTGGCCGAGGACGCGGAACTCCCGGAAGGTGAACGGCGGGCTGTCGGTCGGGAAGAACTCGGGCGTGGTCATCACCTGGAAGTGCAGGTGCGGCGTCGTCGAGTTGCCGCTGTTGCCGATCAGGCCGAGGACCCTGCCGGGTTCGACGTGGTCGCCTTCCCGGACCCTGAGCGAGCCGGGCTTCAGGTGGGCGTAGAGCAGGTAGCGGCCCGGCGCGACCTCCACGGTGACGTGGTTGCCGACGGTCTCCTCGATCGGCGGGACCGGCGGGGCGACGGGCGGCGTGTTGTCCGGGATCCCGTCCTGGACCTCCACGACCCTGCCGCCGGCCGCCGCCACGACCGGCTGCCGGTAGCTCAGGTAGCTGGTGAGCCGGGCGGGGTCGCCTTCCCAGGTCCGTCCCTGCTCGCCGACCCGGTACCAGTCGATCGCGAAGCGCTGCGGTACGTAGAAGCGCCCGTTGATCGGGCCGAGGCCCCGGCGGTGGTGGGTGTTGCCGCAGCACGACTCGCTGGAGTACCAGGTGCCGGGGCGGACCGGCGGGTCCAGGTTCATCGGCGCGGCGCGGTCGGTCGGGGTGACCTGGACCGTCTCCTCGAACGGGGAGGAGCCGGAGGCGGTGAGGACGGCACCCGAGAGGCGGTGTTCGAGGACCTCGGGCACCCGCCGGTCGCGGTCCAGGGCCAGGTCGATCCAGACGACCCACTGCTGGGAGCCCGGGATGAGGGTCGGTGTCGGCCCCGGGGGCGCCGGGGTGGAGCCGTCCGCACCCGGCAGGGGGTCACCGACCGGGTTGGCGGCATCGGCCAGCGCCTGGCCGCTCAGCGCGCCCACCACCCGGTGCGTGCGGGCGTCGCGGACCTCGACGCGGTCGAGCCGCACCTTCGCGGTGCTGGGCAGTGCGTTCGTGGTGAGCAGTTCGTACGAGAGGTGCGTCTTGCCGTCCGTGGCCCGGAAGGGCGCCGGTTCGGTCATCACCGCCGCCGTCAACGGGGTGAACTGCGGTCCGGGCGTCGGCGGGGTCGCGCCGGTTCCGAATCCGGGTGCCGCCGCGGCCGTCAGCATGCCGACCGCGAGGGCTGCGGTGACGAGCCCGCGACGCAGCGGGCTGCGGCCGGTGCGGTGGCGAGGGTCGTGCTCTGCCATGGTGCTCTTCCAGTCGTCGGGTCCGGGACCGTGGAGGGCACCGGCACGCCCCGCGCCGAGGCGCAGGCCCATGTAATCCGGGGACGGGCGCTCCCGGCGGGTGGCGCCGGAGTCGGGTGCCGAACTACACCCGTCCAGCCGCACCGGCCCGCCGCGCCGCGCCCCCGATGGGCGAACAGAGCTGGATCCGGCCTGTCACCCGGCGGTGAGGAAGGCCGTCAGGGCGGGGGCGAGGAGCTTCGGGTCGATGTCGTGCTCCTGGCCGGGGAAGACCTGGAGGGTGAAGTTGTCTCCGAGCGCGGCCAGTTCGCGTGCGCCGGTGAGCATGTGCGGGGCGCCCGCGTCACCACTGCCGACGAGGACCGGGACCGTCACCGTCCGCCAGCGGTCGCCGGACAGGGGGCGGCCGGACATGGTCTCGCCCATGATCCGCCCGTCGTAGGGCAGCGTGGGGGCGGTGGCCTCCATGCCGGCCCAGAAAGGGGCCTGCCGCATGCCGGCGACGACCTCGGCCGGCAGGCCGACGGCCGCGGTCATGAAGTAGGCCACCGCGTCGCCGTACGCGCCCCGGGCCACGAGTCCTTCCAGGTGGGCGACGTAGTCGGCGGGCAGCGGCGGACGGCTGTCGTCGGTGACGAAGGGCGGCTCGTAGAGGGCGAGCCGGGTCACGGCGCTGCCCCGGGCCGCGGCCTCCAGCGCCAGCACGGCGCCGGAGGACATGCCGAAGAGCATGGCCTCGCCGCCGGTGTGCTCGATCAGTGCGTCCAGGTCCTCGACCTCACGCCGTACCTCGTAGGACGGCCCGTCGCCGCTGTCCCCCCGGCCCCGACGGTCGTAGGTGAGCACCGTGAAGTGGTCGGACAGCAGATCCGCGAGTTCCGCGGAGGCGTGCCGTGTCATGAAGGCGCCGCCGACGAGCACCACCGCGGGGCCGGAGCCCCGCTCCTCGAAGGCGATGGCCGTGCCGTCGGCAGAGATGACCTTGTCCATGTGCGACAACCCCCATCAGGTACGCGGTCCGGCCGGAAGCCTCCACCGCTTCGGAACTGGACGGTACAGTACCCACTGCGGTACTGGTCAGTCCAGTACTCTTCGGGGGCGGGGAGACGACGGGCAAGAGGAGTCGACGATGGACAGCCGTTCGGCACGCAAGCACCAGGCGATCATGGACGCCGCGACCGCCGTGTTCCTGGACAAGGGGTACGCGGGAACGAGCATGGACGACATCGCGAAGCTGGCCGCCGTCTCCAAACAGACCGTCTACAAGCACTTCGCGGACAAGGAGAAGCTCTTCTCCGAGATCATCCTGGCGACCACCGACCGCATCGACGGGATGATCGAGCTGGTGGCCGACGTCCCCGCCACGGCCGACGGACTGGACGAGAACCTGACCCGTCTCGCCCGCCGGCTCCTGGCGGCCCTCACCCGGCCCGAGGTCATCCGGCTGCGCCGGCTGATCATCGCCAACGCCGACGCCTTCCCCGCGCTCGGAGCCGCCTGGTACGAGCAGGGCTTCGAGCGGGTCCTCGTCACCCTGGCCGCCACCTTCCGGCGACTCGACGACGAGGAAGTACTCCGCACCGACGACCCGGTGCTGGCCGCGCACCACTTCGCGGGGCTCCTGCTGTGGATCCCCGTGAACCAGGCCATGTTCCACGGCAGCGCCCGGCACGCGGAGGCGGACCTCGACCGCTACGCGACGGCCGGCGTGCGCACCTTCCTCGCGGCGTACCGCGCTCCGGTCACCTCGTGAGCGGTGGTGGCCACGCCCCATCGCATCGGCCGCACCGCCGTTCGTGCTGCGCCTGGTAACAATGCCGCGACGACCTGGGGCTTCGTCGTCGGCCGGACGTCCGCCCCTCTCCGGCTCTGCTGCGGCAGGCGGCGTCGGGTCCCCGCGGTCCGGGCGGTGCCCGGCGTTGTTCGGTTCTCCCGGCTGCACGCGAAGACCGGGCCGCCGCCGGGTCGCCGACGTCTGTCGAACCGCTCCCGCTGGGCGGCGATGGGGTGCACGGTGCACCTCCTTCGCACCACCCCGCGTTCCGCGCCTCCCGGTCAGCGGGCGGGGAGCCAGCCCTGCTGGACCGAGCGGACACCTGCCTCGAAGCGGCTGCGCGCCCCCAGTCGCTCCATGAGGTCACTCGCCAGGCGGCGGGCGGTGCGCGGGGACACGCCGAGGCGCGTCGCGATCGCCTCGTCGGTGCAGCCCTTGGCGAGAAGCTCGATCACACTCTGCTCCTGGGCGCTGAGCCCCCGCTCATTGACGCCGGCCGTATCACCAAGCGGCTGAGCGGCATCCCACACGCGCTCGAACAGGGCGCAGAGCGCCGTGAGCGTGCCCTGACCGGTCAGGACGACGGCGCCTGCCGCGGTGTCGTCGCTGCTCACCGGAATCACGGCGGTGGCCCGGTCGACCACGATCATGCGGGTGGGCAGCGAGGGGACGGTACGGACCTGGCCACCGAGTTCGGCGAGCCAGTTCAGGTACGCGACGGTATGGGGGCTGTTGCGGACGCTCTCGAGGTAGACCGTGCGCATCCGGACGCCGCGTTCCAGAAGGTCGCGGTTGAGCGGCTTGGCCGCCTCGATGTGTTCGGGCTTCTGGGCGCCGGCAGGCGCGAACGTCATGACCTCCTCGCGCATGTCCCGGGTCAGTCGCCTCAGGTGGTCACGGATCTGGTCGATGCCGATGAGCTGCTCGACGCCCGGGTGCATCTGGGCAGGGCGCAGATCGGCGTAGTCGGCGATGAGCTGGGCCGCTGCGATGCGGGAAGCCTCGACCTGCAGCTGCTGAGCGGCGAGCTCCTCCTGTTGCCGAGCCATCAGGATCTCCATCCCGATGTCGGGGGAGACAGCCCGCAGCCCTTCGTGTTCGCCGGACGGGCGCAGGAGAGACAGCTCGCTCAGGGTGTCCACGGCTTGGCGTACGACCGTCAGGGTCGTCCCGAGACGCTCGGCGAGGGCGCTCAGGCCTTCCTGTGGATGAGCGAGCATGCCGCGGTACACGGCTTCCGACATGGCATCAAGGCCGAGTGCGGTGCGCATGCGGTGCCCCCCTTGTGGCAGCTGGCGGTGATCGCACGACTGTATGGCAGCGCCGCGGGGCCAGGCAGGGGCTTACTCCGGCCACTGCCCGGAGTGACATCGATGGTGACCCGTGCACCTGTCACCCGCCCTGGGATCTCGTTTGTGGGGTGCCGGTTCACGCCGTGCTCAGGCCGCTGGAGCCGTTCGGTACGTACCCCGCGCCTGAGCCGGTGTTCCTCTCCGCCGCACGGTCCGACCGGCACGATCCTTGCGAGCCCCGTTCCACCAGCGTCTCTCCACCACGAAGCCCCGGGTCAGTGACCTGGGGCTTCGTAAGCTCCTGACCTCTTCGGACCCGCGCGCCATGCGCGTGCCCGTAAGAGTCCGGCCGCCGGGGCCGCTGCACCTGTGGCTGCCCGGTGGGCTGCCGCCCCGCGGCGGCATCGTGTCAGCTCTGCGCGGCGTCGTCGCCCGTCTGACCGGCGGCCTCGGCCGACTCCGCCTTCTCGCGCATCTTGCGCACCAGCTCCGCCTTCTTGTCGGCGGCACCCTGGCGGTCGAGGTTGCGGTGCGGGCCGTTGTTCTGCCGTTCGGCGCGGGACAGTCTCTTGCGCTGGCCGCCGCCCTGGCCCACGGGGTTGTTGATGTTCTTGCTCACGGTCATGGGTTCTCCCGGTAACGATGTGAAGTGATCTACGGATTCCTCGGTGGGGGACGGGCGCGGCGACGCCGGAGGGCGTCAGCGGGAGCCCGTCACGCTCTCACTCGTGAATCGGCGTCTGGAAGAACATGCCAAAGACGTTACCCGGTACCGCCGGCACCGCACGCCACGCATGCGCCGCCCCGACGGTGAGGGCGCCGGCGCGGGTGGCGGGGGCGGGTGCGTGCGCGTCCGCGTGATCGTTTCGACGCGGCACCAGGAGGCGGGACTTTCGAAACACGCCCCAGGCCGGCAACCTGGGGCCGCGTCGTCGTTCATGTCTGCCAGGGCCCCGCGCGACCCGTCAGGCCGACTGGGGAAGCCAGCCCCGCTGGACCGCGCGGGCACCCGCTTCGAAGCGGCTGCGGGCGCCGAGCCGGTCGATGAGGTCGGTGGCGATACGCCGGGCCGTGCGGGAGGAGACTCCCAGGCGTTTGGCTATGGCGTCGTCCGTGTGACCGGCGGCGAGGAGCTGGAGCGTCGCGCTCTGCTGTGCGGTGAGACCGTGTTCGTCGTGCGCGGAGCCGCTTCCGAGAGGCTGGGCCGAGGCCCAGATGGTCTCGAAGAGCGCGCAGAGGGCGGTGACGATGCCGTCGCTCGTCAGGACCACCGCTCCGACCGCGGTGTCCTGGCTGGCGAGCGGGATGACCGCGGTCTTGCGGTCGACCACGATCATCCGGGTCGGCAGCATCGGTGCCGTGCGCACCTGAGCGCCGCGTGTGGTGAGCCAGTCCGCGTAACCGAGGGTCGGTTCGTCGTTGCGGACGCTGTCGAGGTAGACCGTGCGCATGCGGACGCCACGATCGAAGAGTTCCTGGTCCAGCGGGCGGGACGCTTCCATGGCTTCGGCGGTCTGCGCTCCGTCGGTGTTCAGCCCCAGCAACTCCTCCCGTACGTCCCGGGTCAGGATGGCGAGGCGTTCGCGGATCTGGTCGAGGCCGTCGAGCTGTTCCACGCCGGGTCCGCTGACCGTGGGCGTCAGGGTCGCGTAGTCGGCGATGAGACGGGCCGCCGCCTCCCGTGAGGCTTCCAGGCGCTGCTGGCGTGCGGCGAGTTCGGCCTGCTGGCGGGCCATCAGGACCTCCATGCCGAGGGCCGGCGGCACGGCCCGCAGCTGGTTGCGGGATTCGTACGACGGCCGGATCAGCGTCAGTTCGCTGAGTGTGTCCAGCGCGGTACGGACCTGGCCCTCGGCCAGGTTCAGACTCTCGGCGATGGCCCGCACACCATGCCGAGGGTGGGCGAGCATCATCCGGTAGACAGCCTCTGCCGTGCTGTCCAGGCCCAATTCCACGAGCATCTCTAACATCCCCCCCGGAACGTCTTCGACAGGTAGATCGACGGACGAGGATCATGCCAGGTACACCCATCGGTGACCAGGCAGAAAAGACCGTTCCAACCCCTTGGCCGATTCCGGCCTTGGGGTTGTACCGACCCCGTGGCCTGTTCCGGCCATGTCCCCAACCGGCCCGAAAGCGGGCAGGTCAGCGGCTGCCGCAGCTGGAAGCCTGACGGACATGTATCTCGTTCACGTCCATCTGCGCCGACCCGTGGGCGGTCACGTTCCCGAGGAGATCGGCGTCTGGGTGAGCGACGTCGCCGCCTTCGGGCGAGTCGAGCACGTCGCCGTGCACCTCACGACCCCCGCCCGCCCCGTCCTGGGCGTCTACCTGCTCGCCGACCGCCTGGAGGAGGCCGAGGAGCTGGCGCTGACGGCCTGTCGGCGGGTGGTGGCCGAGCGGCCCGAACTGCGGGGGTGGCAGGTCGTCGAGGGATACGTGCCGCTCCTCGCTCCCGTCTACGAATCCTTCGTCGGCGTCGCCGGTCCGGCCGCCGTGGACGAAAGCGTCCAGGGCCGATTCCGTCCACAGGAAAGCTCTTCTCCCGGGCCTGAGCTGGGGGAAAGCTAGAACTCGCCGCCGGGGAGACCCGGTCGGGCCACTGGATGCGGCATCACCGCGGGATGCGATCCGGAGTCCTACCGCCCACTCAGGAAAAGGAACCACGTCATGCTGCGCACCCGTATCGCCGAGACCGCCGCGGTCACCGTCCTCGCCCTCGGCGCCGTCCTCCTCGGCACCGCCGCCGCGACCACCACCGCGGGTTCCGAGTCCGTCGTCGCCGAGGCGACCACCACGGACGCTCCTCCGGCCACAGGGACCGACAACATGACCTGGCAGTAGCAGTGTCCGCCCGCACCGGGGCGGATCCCCTGACGAGAGCGCGTCCGGTCAGCCGACGCGACCGCGGCCCGAGGTCCTCGCCGCCGCCCTCCCCCCGTCCTCACCGCTTCGCCACCGGGAGGTTTGTCATGCCCAAGCCCTGCACCTCCCGCCGAAGCGCCGTCCTCGCCTTGTCGATCGCCTCCGACGACTTCGTGATCTGGGGCTAGGCCCCACGCCCGGCCTTCACCCCTCGTCAGCCCCCGTAGAGGAATCGAGCCTCCATGCCGTACGTCAGCTCCCGCACTCGTTCCACCCGACACCTCGCCGCAGCCGTGCTGATCGCCGTCGGAATCACCGGCCCGCTCACCGCCTGCGGAAGCTCTCCACCCTCACCTCCCCACGCCCTGACCGCGGGAGCCGCATCGGCCCAGTCGGCTCCCGGCGGCTCGAAACCGTCGGCCACCTCACCAGCCGCCCGGTCACCGCAGGCGGTGCTCCCTCCGCGGCGCGGGGGCACCCCTGGCGGACCCCAGGGCTCGCGGACGGCTCCGCCCGCCCCGGTTCCGATTCCCACCCCGCCCGCGGGGCAGTCGCAGCGTCTCCCCGAGGGACGGTTGACAGTCGCCGACTCCGCGCGGCTCACCGTCGAGATCGACGACCTGCCGGCCTCGCCCCGACTGGTCTCCGGCGGCGCACCGGTGGAGTTCACCGTGACACTGCGCAACTCCGGAGACACCGACTTCCCGTTGATCGCCCCCGTGGTGCGGTTCGACCAGTACGACGGCGGGCTCGCGCCCCTCGGTTCGGTCGCCGGCCGTCTGGAGCGCTTCGATCCGTCCACCCACGCCTGGCGGCCCGCCCCACTGCCGCAGGCCTCGGGGATGGACTATCTCCTCGCCGCCACCGGTGGTGCGCCCCTGCCCAGGAACGCGGTGACGACGATCCGCTATCGGGTCGCGCTCGACGCCGGCCTGCGCGCCGGTGTCACGGAACTCCAGGTGCACGCCGTCTCCCAGCCGTCCAACCAGCAGGCCGGCGTGGCCGCGGCCAAGGTGGTCATCGCCCCCTGAGCCGTCCGTGACCGGCAGCTCCCTCGCCCGACCGACCGCTCCTCACACACCCGGCACCACCCCGGCACCCACGTGCCCACACGAACTTCACCATGCCCGAAAACAGGAGACAAACAATGTCAAAGCTCGCTCTTCGCCGCACGCTTCAGGCCATGCTCGCCACCGCGGCCCTCGCTCCCGCCCTCGTCTTCGCCGGCGCCCATCCCGCCTCGGCCAGTGTGGGCACCACGATCACGGGCATAGCCGAGCAGAACCTCGGCAACGGGCCGTGCGACACGAACAGCGCAGGAGGCTCCGGTTACTACGGGAGTTGCTCGGAAGCGTGGTGCGCCGACTTCGCGAAGTGGGTCTGGGCCCAGGCCGGTGTGAACGTCACCGGTCTCACCGCGGCGGCCGGCAGCTTCGGCCAGTACAACGGCGGACTCCAGAGCACCCCGCACGTCGGTGACGCGGTGGTCTTCAACTACAACGGCGCCGGATACGCCGACCACGTGGCGCTGGTGAAGTCCATCAACGCCGACGGCACCATCACCACCATCGGCGGCAACCAGAGTGGCGCCGTGACCTACGGCACCATCAGCAACGGTTACTACAACTCCCAGAAGGTCAGCGGCTATGTCTCGCCGATCGGCGGGGTGGATGCCGCGCCCGCTCCGGTCTTCACGCAGACGGCGGCGGCGGACTTCAACGGTGACGGCGAGGCGGACATCATCGCCCGCGACGCCTCCGCGACGCTGAAGATCTGGACCCACAACCCGGGCGGCTACTTCAACTCCCCGGTCAACGTCACCGCGGGCTGGAACTTCACCCAGACCGCCGCCGCCGACTTCAACGGCGACGCGAAGGCCGACATCATCGCCAAGGACGCCAACGGCAACCTCAAGATGTGGACCGGCCGCGGCAACGGCACCTTCAACACCGCCGTCAACGTCACCGCCGGCTGGAACTTCACCCAGACCGCCGCCGCCGACTTCGACGGCAACGGCAAGACCGACCTCATCGCCAAGGACACCGACGGCAACCTCAAGATCTGGGCCGGCCGAGGCGACGGCACCTTCAACGCCCCCGCCCACCTCTCCGCCGGCTGGAACTTCACCCAGACCGCCGCCGCCGACTTCAACGAAGACGGCCAGGCCGACATCATCGCCAAGGACACCAACGGCAACCTCAAGATGTGGACCCACAACCCCGGCGGCTACTTCAACGCCCCCGTCCACGTCACCGCAGGCTGGAACTACTCCCAGACCACCGCCGCCGACTTCGACGGAAACGGCAAGGCCGACCTCATCGCCCGCAACGACACCACCGGCGACCTCACCATCTGGGCCGGCCACGGCGACACCACCTTCGGCACCGCCGCCAAGCTCACCGGCGGCTGGTAACCACCGCACCGGAACCGAGCCGGCCCGTGGCCGGTGAGCATCACACCAGCACCCGGCTCACCGGCGGCCGGTGACCACCTTCGGCCCCCCGCCCGGATCACCGGCACCCGGTGACCGCTGCACCCGCCTTCGCCGGTGCCGTACGGACGTGATCGGTACGGCACCGGCCCCCGGCCCGCGACGCGGCCGGTCCTCCTCGCTCTTCTCCCCGCTCTCCCGCCCGGAAGGTTCCTTCGCCATGCCCTCCCGCACCTCCACCGTCCGCCGCCGTACCCTCGCCCTCTCCCTCGCGACCTGCTCCGCGATCGTCGCGCTCGGCGGCGCGGCCGGAAGCTCCCACGCCGCCTCGGTCAGTACGTGGGAGAAGCTCGCCGAATGCGAGAGCGGCGGCAACTGGTCGATCAACACCGGCAACGGCTACTACGGCGGCCTCCAGTTCAGCCTCGCCACCTGGCAGTCGATCGGCGGAACGCAATACGCCGCCTACCCGCACCAGGCGACGAAGAACGAGCAGATCCTGATGGGCGAGAAGCTCCTCGACGCCGCGGGCGAGAACCAGTGGCCCGTCTGCGGCCCTCAGGTGGGACTCGGTTCCGACCCCGCCGACCCGTTCCCCGTGGACGTACCCCCGGCCGCGGTGTACACGCAGACGGCGGCGGCGGACTTCAACGGTGACGGCGAGGCGGACATCATCGCCCGCGACGCCTCCGCGACGCTGAAGATCTGGACCCACAACCCGGGCGGCTACTTCAACTCCCCGGTCAACGTCACCGCGGGCTGGAACTTCACCCAGACCGCCGCCGCCGACTTCAACGGCGACGCGAAGGCCGACATCATCGCCAAGGACGCCAACGGCAACCTCAAGATGTGGACCGGCCGCGGCAACGGCACCTTCCACACCGCCGTCAACGTCACCGCCGGCTGGAACTTCACCCAGACCGCCGCCGCCGACTTCGACGGCAACGGCAAGACCGACCTCATCGCCAAGGACACCGACGGCAACCTCAAGATCTGGGCCGGCCGAGGCGACGGCACCTTCAACGCCCCCGCCCACCTCTCCGCCGGCTGGAACTTCACCCAGACCGCCGCCGCCGACTTCAACGAAGACGGCCAGGCCGACATCATCGCCAAGGACACCAACGGCAACCTCAAGATGTGGACCCACAACCCCGGCGGCTACTTCAACGCCCCCGTCCACGTCACCGCAGGCTGGAACTACTCCCAGACCACCGCCGCCGACTTCGACGGAAACGGCAAGGCCGACCTCATCGCCCGCAACGACACCACCGGCGACCTCACCATCTGGGCCGGCCACGGCGACACCACCTTCGGCACCGCCGCCAAGCTCACCGGCGGCTGGTAACCACCAGACTGGTGGCAGCGTTCGACGACATCGACCAGACCAGGAAAGGCAGTTCTCCATGCCCCGCACCGCATTCGGGTCCGCCAGGACGAGAGTCGTGGCGGCCGCCCTCGTCCTCGGGCTGGCCACCACCGGGCTCGCGGCCATACCCGTGGCCGCCGCCGAGACCACCACCTACCCCACGTTCGGCAGCGCGTTCAACAACGCGGGTATCGCCACGCAGGCCAACCCGGGCGTGGCGAACCTCGACGGCAGCGGCGACAGCCTGTCGGCCGACGCGCTCAGCGCCGCCGGGTGGGCGCGGGGAGCGCGCGTCACGGTCAACGGCACCACCTACACGCTCCCCGACGTGGCGCCCGGCCAGCCGGACAACATCGTCGCCGACGGCCAGCGGGTCCCGGTGGCCGGTGCCGGCAACGCCCTCGGCCTCCTGCTCACGGCCACCGGGGGCACGGTGACCGGGTCCGGCACGGTGCACTACAGCGACGGCAGCACCTCGGCGTACACGCTCGACGGCGTCGGCGACTGGGAGGCGGGGAACACCCTCGCCGCGGCCGTCGTCCTCGACCGCTCGGCGCGCGGCACCACCCCCGTGAAGCTGTTCGCGGTCACCGTCCCCCTCACCGCGGGCAAGACGGTCGCCTCGGTCACCCTGCCCGCCGCGTCCTCGGGCGGCCGGCGCCTCCACGTCTTCTCCATGGCGGTGCGCAGCACCCCGGCCGCGCCCGGCGGGGCCTCCTGGACCGGTAGTTGGGCCGCCTCCATCGGCAACGCGGCGTCCACCTCCATGGATGGGGGATATCCCGACTGGACGAACCAGACCCTCCGGATGGTCGTCAACCCGCACACCAGCGGCAGTACGGTCCGCCTGCGGTTCGCCAACACGTTCTCTCCCGACCCGCTGAAGCTCGGTCACGTCACGGTCGCCACGCAGTCCGCCGGGGGAACCGCCACGCAGACCCCGGTCACCGTGACGTTCGGCGGCAGCCAGCAGGCCACCCTTCCGGCCGGCGGCGAGATCGTCAGCGATCCGGTCGCCTTCCCTGTCACCGCCGGGAAGAACCTGCTGGTCAGCTACTACCTGCCGGGTACGGTGAAGTTCTTCGCCCACCACGCCTACACCAAGGCCACCTCGTACTCCACCGTCTGGAAGGGCGGCGACCGGACGACCTCCGTGGATCAGAACGCCTTCCCGAACGACGGCATCGAATTCTGGGGCGTGGTCAGCGGTGTCGACGTGGCCACGAGCGGAAACCCGGGAACCGTCGTCGCCCTCGGAGATTCCCAGACCGACGCCGGCCACAGCAGCCTGAACGCGAACAAGCGCTACCCCGACTTCTACGCGGCCTTCCTCAAGGAGAAGGGCGACGGCAGGGGGGTCCTCAACGCCGGCCTCAGCGGCAACCGCATTGCCAGGGACGTCACTGGGGGTCAGGGACCCGGCGCGGTCACCCGCCTCGACCGCGACGTCTTCTCCCAGCCCAACGTCCGTGAGGTCGTTCTCTACGAGGGCGTGAACGACATCACCGACGGCGCGTCGGCGGCAACGGTCACTCACGCCATCCGGACGATCGCGTCCCAGGCCCGTGCACGAGGGGTCCGGATCACCGTCGCCACCATCCCCGGCTTCTCCGGCTACACCTCGGCCGCCTCGACCTTCCGCGTCAAGGATGCCGTCCGGCAGGCGGTGAACGACTACATCCGCACCACGAGCGACATCGACGACTACATCGACTTCGACGTCGCCACCAAGGACCTCGACGACCCCTACGCCCTTCGGCCTTCGGTCGCGAGCCCGGACAAGCTGCACTTCGACGACGCCGGCACGGAGCTCCTCGCCCGCACGCTGGCCGACCGCACCCCTCGGGCGTCGCTCCCCATGGGAGAGACCACGGCAGCCGACTTCAACGGCGACTCGATCTCCGACCTCATGGCCCGGCACGACCCGACGGGCACCCTGAAGATCTGGTTCGGCCGCGGGGACGGCACCTTCGCCGCGGCGCAGGACCGCACCGGCGGCTGGCAGAACTACTCCCAGACCGTCGCCGGGGACTTCACCGGCGACGGCAAGGCCGACATCATGGCCCGCTACCAAGGCCCTGCCGACGAGAGCATCCCCCACAACACGCTCCGCCTGTGGGTCAACCAGGGTGACGGCTATTTCCACGCCCCGACGAACGTGACCGGTGGCTGGAACTTCACCCAGACCACCGCGGCCGACTTCGACGGCAACGGCAGGACCGACCTCATCGCCAGGGACCCCGACGGCAACCTCAAGATCTGGGCCGGCCGAGGCAATGGCACCTTCAACGCCCCGGCGCACCTCACCGCCGGCTGGGACTTCACCCAGACCATCGCAGCCGACTTCAACGAGGACGGGCGGGCCGACATCATCGCCCGCGACCCCTCCAACGACTCGCTCAAGATGTGGACCCACAACGCGGGCGGCTACTTCAACGCCCCCGTCCACGTCACCTGGGGCTGGACCTTCTCCCAGACCACCGCGGCCGGCGACATCGACGGCGACGGCAAGGCGGACCTGCTCGCCCGGGACAACGCCACGGGAAAGCTGAAGGCCTGGTCGGGCCGGGGCGACACCACGTTCGGTGCGGCCCGGGACGTGACGGGCGGCTGGTGACCCCGAGGCGGGGCGTGCGCCACTCCGTCCACTCGTGAACGAAGCCCCAGGTCGTCTCGTCGGCCTGGGGCTTCTCGGCGCCCGACCCCGCCCGTACCTCGCGGCGGGCGGTCCGTACGTCGCACGGTCCGTCCGTCAGGCGGAGCGCCGGTTGCCCCGCGCGTCGCAGGGCAGGTCGGCCGCTGTGTGGCGGGTCAGGAAGTCGCGGGTGGCCTGCCGTTCGGCCTCGGCGATGGCGGTGGACTTCACGCTGATGACGCCGCCGAAGGGACGGTCGACATCGCGGATGATGCACAGTGCGGCGGTGAGGAGCGCGGTGATGACGGTGAGGGTGATGATCTGCCCGCGGTTGTTGCGGCGGGGCAGACAGACGCCGAGGGCCACCACCGTGATGACCAGCGTCACCAGCAGGAACCAGAGGATCACACCGGGAATGCTCGCGGTCGCCTGGGTGAGCCGCTCCTCGCGCTCCTCCGAGCGCTTGTTGTCGGCGGCCACCAGCATGCCGAAGGCGGGCTTGCCGTCCAACTCGCGGAAGACCCGGCGGAAGTCGGTGGACCAGACGCTCGGGGCCGCCGAGCCCTTGCCGTCGGCCATGGCGGGCCATTCCTGCTCGCGTACGGCACGGGTGTAGCAGACGGCGTCCGCCTGGACCTCGGCTCTCTGCGCGTCGGGCGCGTATTCGGCGGCCTCGACGAGCTGGTCGACGGCTCGGGCCTCGCCGCGAGAGGCGACCTCGGCCTTGCCGTAGGAACCGTTGGCGGTGACGAGGACGAACGCGAGCAGGAGCACGGTCAGGGTCAGCAGGGGGCCGACCAAGTCCTTGACGGCCATGCCCGAGTCGTCGTCCTCGCTGATGAGACGGGGCCGCAGGAAGCGGTTGGCGGCGAGGCCCGCGAGCAGGGCCAGTGCGGCGACGACGATGACGAGGACCACGGACGGTCACCTCCGGGTGGAAGGGGAGAGCCCAGGACGTGGGCGCGCCGGGATCCCTGCCTCGCCTCGGCGGCCTCCGGAACAGCGGAAACGTCTCCTCGCCTTCGAACGGGCGACGTCCTTGCGCCGGAGGGCCCCGTGTTCCCCCTCGGCACCCGCGCGGTACTCCCCCGGATGTCGCCCGCCGGAAACCCCGCGTCCGCCCCCGCGGCGGAGTAGGCTGCGAGTACCGGGAGTAACTCGAACACCCGCTCCCACGCGGACGTCGTTTCCGGCGATCAAGACACCTGGGCCGCCCTGCAGGGCGGCCCGGAGACGGGTCCGCGATCATGACCGCCACCCTCGCACCCCCGCTGTCGGCACGCCTGTCGCTGACGCCGAAGACCTCCCTCACCGGCCTGCTGGACGGCGCCTGGTGGCCCCGTTCACGCGACCTCGCGACCGAGCTTCCCTTGCTGGTCGACGCGCTGGAGGCGCGCTTCGGACGCATCACGCGTGTCACGGTGAACCCCACTCGTTGGCCCGTCGTCCCGCACAAGGTCCCCGCCACAGGGCACCTCGTGCACGTCGGCTGGTTCACCGAGCAGGACCCCGACAAGGTCATCCTGCTCTCCTACACCGTCGGCCGCTGCGACCTGCTGGTGATCCCGCCCGAGACCGAACCCGCCGCCGCGGCCCGCCTCATGACCGTCGCCGCCGTCCCCGGCGGCGCCCTCCCCGCCGGTGTGCTGATGTCCGACGAAGGAACCACCGGACGCCGTATGCGGGAGGCCCGAAGCCGTGAGGACGCCTGGGAGACCGACGGCGGATCGGCACCGCCGCCCCTCCGGCACCCCCTCGTCGGTGCGCGGATGATCTCCGTGCCGGGCGTCACGGGGAGGTGACGACATGGAGGTCCTGATCACGCTCGCGGCCGGCGCCCTCCTGATCGTGCTCGGCATGACCCTGATCCACCGGCTCAACGCCCAGCACACGGCCCGCATCGCGGCCTACCGCTTCAGCACCCCGTACCCCGCCCTCGCCCGTCCGCCCGGCCGGGGCCACCAGGAGCAGCAAGGGCGGACTCCCGGCCACCGGCGCACCGGCACCTGGCCCTGATCCCGACAGACCACTCCTCCGACCGAAGGCCGCGGGTGGGGCACCCGACACCCGGGACAACCCACCCGCCGGCCTCTCGCTTCGCCCCGAAGGGGACACATGCAGCACGCATTCGAGAACCAGGACGCGGTCGGGAACGAGACCCCGCCGGCGGCGGGGCACGCCGAGATCCGGATCGTCGCCGCCACCCCCGAGGCCGCCCGCGCGGTCGCCGAAGTGATCCGGCTCTCCTTCGCCGGGACGGAGCAGCGCAGTTACCCCGTTCCCGACGGCGGCACCCGGCTCCATCTCACCGTGGACACCGGGTCCGCCGCCGCGTCCGGGCTCTCCTGGCTCACCACCAGCGAGGCGTCCGCCCTCACCGGCACCCACGTCGACGAGGTCTGAGCCGGAAGGCCGGACGCCGAGACGTCGGACGCCGGGCGTCAGATGCGGGCGAAGTCCCGTGTCTGCTGGGCGAACTCGTGGGTCATGGCGGCGCTGACGGTGGGTTTGGTGTCGCCGATGGTGTCCAGGTAGTCGTCGGTGGTGGGGCGGGCCCGGGTGCCGGTGTCGAAGGTGCGCTCGAACTGGAGCTGGGAGACCGTACGGGCCACATGGGCGATGTCGGCGGGGGTGAATCCCTCACTGGCGGACGCCAGCGCCCCGCTGTCGGCCTCCGCCCCCGCCCGGTCCAGGTAGCTCTCCCACAGCGCGGTCCTGGCGCGGTGATCGGGAGGACCGATGGGCAGGACGTAGTCGAAACGGCCGTGCCGCAGGAACGCGGGGTCGAGCGTGGTCACGTTGTTCGTGGCGCACACGAGCAGCCGCCCCTCCTGGCCGCGGAACCGGACGATCGCCTTGAGCAGTTCGTTGACGACGCCGACCGCGGTCGCGTCCGCACCGCTGCGTGTCCCGGCGACCTCCTCGACCTCGTCGATGAAGACCAGCGCGTGATCGAGCTGGGCGATCTCGTCGAAGCGCCGGTTCAGCCCGTTCGCCAGCCCGTACTCGGCGGCCAGACGGGCGGGGAACAGTTCGAGGAAGGGCCATCCCAGGCGGCTCGCGATCGCGTGCGCGAACGTGCTCTTCCCGGTCCCCGGCGGACCGAAGAGCATCACCGCGCGCGGCGGCTCCACTCCGTGCTGGCCGGCGAGTTCCGGGTGGGCGAGCGGCAGGACCAGACGTCGTTCGATGAGGCGCTTCTCCCGCTGCATGCCCGCGACCTTCTGCCACAGCCCGCCGGGCGGCAGCTCCGCCCCGATCGAGGCGAGCATGCCGACCTCCTGAGCGGTCACCGGCCCGCGCTTCTCGAAGAAGACCAGGTCCGGGCGGTCGCCGAAGCCGCAGTTGCGCAGGGCGGCGGCACCCGTCCCGCCCTCGGGCAGAGCCGCGTGCACCGTCCGGACGCCACCGGCGAACAGCCGGTGCTCCAGAGCCGTGATCAGGTTGCTGCCCAGTCCCCTGCGCCGCCAGGCGGGCGCCATGCAGATCCGCAGGATCCACGCCCTGTCACCCTCCACGCGGCTCACCGCCGCGCCGACCACCACCTCGTCCGCCGTGGCCACCACCGCCGGGTGGAGGGCCTGGAGGGCCGCCACGGTGTCCGAGAGGGGGAAGAGCGGCGGCTCCTCGGCCGTACCGCTCTCCGCGTCGAGTCGGACCAGCGCTTCGAGATCGTCCTGGGCGTAGTCCCTGACCCGCCAACCCGTCATGATCAGCTCCGCGTGTTCGGCCGTACTCCCATCATCGGCCGAGGTGCGCGCGATGCGCGCGGGGGGCGGCTCAGCCCCGCTGCCGCGGGACCCTGGGCGGGCCCGCGGCGGCGCCACGCGAGAGAAGGCGACCGGGCCGGCGTGAGGGGCGGGGCGGCCTGTTCGTCAGCTTTGTGGCGGGTAGCGCCACGTACGGGTGATTACCGACCGTAAAACCGCTTCCGGGCGTTCCGGGCCCCGGCGACCCGCCAGAGTTACTCCATGATCATCGAGCCGGCGCAGAGCCCTCTCCCCTCCGACGAGCCCCACGACCCGCCGTCCCCCTCGCCCTTGCCCGGGCCGTCCCGCCGCACCCTGATCGCCGGGGCGGGCGCCGTCGCCGGGGCGGGGGTCGTGCCCGTCGCCGTCGGCGCCTTCGGCGGGGCCGAGGCCGTCGCGGCGCCCGTCGCGGCGGGGACGGACTGGGCCGCCTGCCTGACGGTCGCCCGGGCCATCCTCGTACGGGACGAGGAGGACGAGCCGCTGGTACCCCGTTACGCGGACATCCTGCTGCGGGACGGGCTGCCCCGGGGCCGGAACCGCAGGAACGTGCTGGTCGTCGGAGCCGGGCCCGCCGGGCTCACCGCCGCCCACCTCCTGCGCGAGGCCGGGCACCGCGTCACCGTCATCGAGGCCAACGGCAACCGCGTCGGCGGGCGGATCAAGACGTTCCGGGCGGGCGGGCACGAGCAGGCCGCACCGCCCTTCGCCGACCCCAAGCAGTACGCCGAGGCCGGCGCGATGCGGATCCCCGACAGCCACCCCCTGGTCACCGGGCTCATCGACAGCCTCGGGCTCAAGCGGCGGCGCTTCCACCTCGTCGACGTCGACGCGACCGGCCGCCCCGCGTACCGCACCTGGATCCTCGTCAACGGCATCCGCGTCCGCCGCGCCGACTACGCCGCCGCCCCGCAGGCCGTCAACCGTTCCTTCGGCGTGCCCGCGCGCTACGAGTCCGTCCCCGCATCGCGGATCGTGCGCGAGGCCTTCGCCCCCGTACGGGCGGAGATCGAGGGCAGGCAGGGCAAGGCGCTCGTCGAGGGCTGGGCCCGCGTCGTCCAGCGGTACGGCCACATGTCCATGTACCGCTATCTGACCGACGAGGCGAAGCTCGACGAGCGGACGGTCGACCTCGTCGGGACCGTCGAGAACCTGACCTCCCGTCTCCATCTCGCCTTCATCCACAGCTTCATCGGCGCCTCCCTGATCAGCCCGGACACCGCCTTCTTCGAACTCCCCGACGGCACGGGCACCCTGGTCGACGCGCTCTACGAGCGGGTGGAGGACCTCGTGCGGCTCGACCGGCGCGCCACCCGGATCACCCACGGGAACGGCGAGGTCACCGTCGACACCGTCTCGGAGGGCCGCGGCCGCCGCGGAGTCGAGCGGGAGACGTTCACCGGCGACACGGCGATCATCACCGTCCCCTTCTCCGGTCTCCGCCACATCCCCGTCACCCCCGCCCTCTCCTACGGCAAGCGGCGGGCCGTCACCGAGCTCCACTACGACGCCGCCACCAAGGTGCTCCTCGAGTTCAGCCGCCGCTGGTGGGAGTTCGACGAGGCCGACTGGAAGCGCGAGCTGGAGGCCGTACGGCCCGGGCTGCACCGCGCGTACCGGCTCGGCCGGACCCCGCACGACGGCAGTCTGCTGGGCGCCCACCCCTCCGTCCCCCGGGGTCACGTCTCCGCCGGGCAGCGCGCCCACTACGCCGCCTGCCGCCACGTCGCCCGCGACCAGCCCGAGGCGGCCCGCGTCGTCGGCGGGGGTTCGGCCACCGACAACCCCAACCGCTTCATGTTCCAGCCGTCCTACCCCGTCGAGGGCAGCCCGGGCGGGGTCGTGCTCGCCTCCTACAGCTGGTCCGACGACGCTCTGAAGTGGGACGCCTTCGACGACGAGGAGCGCTATCCGCGCGCGCTCGCCGGGCTGCAGGAGGTGTACGGGCAGCGGATCGAGGTGTTCTACACCGGCGTCGGCCGCACCCAGTCCTGGATGCGCGACCCGTACGCCTACGGCGAGGCCTCCGTCCTCTTCCCCGGCCAGCACACCGAGCTGTTCCCGCACATCCGCACGCCCGAGGGCAGCCTGCACTTCGCCGGCTGCCACACGTCGATCAAGCCCGCGTGGATCGAGGGCGCGCTGGAGTCGGCGGTCCGGGCCGCCCTGGAGGTCCACCTGGGGGGTTGACCGGGGCGGCCTCGAGCGCGGTGCGGCGGGGCGCCGGTGCGCGCGGGTGGCCGTGAGGGCGCCCGTGCCACCCGTCCGGGGCAAGGCGCGACGGGCTCGGGTGCCGGGACGGCGGCGGCGTGGTGTGCTGGCCGTGGGCAGAGGCCGCCACGGGGCGGCGGGGGGCGGCCCCCGCATCCGTACGAGGAGGGTCCACCCATGGCGATCCTGATCCATGCCGTACTCCCCGGTGTGACGACCGAGCAGTACGACGCCTTCAGCGCGAAGCTCCAGGAGGTGCCCGGCATCTTCCGGGGCTGCCTCTCCCACACCTGCGTGTCGACCGACGGCGGCCTGGAGGTCTTCGACCTGTGGGAGTCGGAAGCCGACATGGACCGGTTCGGCGAACGGATGACGCCCATCGCCCAGAGCATGGGCTTCGCCCAGGACGCCGGGCGGCCGAAGGTCCTGCGGGTTCACCGCTACATGCTTCCCGGTGCCGGTACACAATGAAGGTGTGGCCTATGTGGCGGTGACGGCACTCAGCCACGACGGGCTGGTGCGCGAGCACAACGAGGACAGCCTGGCCGTGGGTCCGTGGATCCTGTGCGGAACCGTCACCGAGACGCCGCAGACCTTCGTCTTCCCGCTCGGCAGGCCGCTCGTCGTCGCGGTCGCCGACGGGCTCGGCGGGCAGCCCGCCGGCGAGGTGGCCAGTGCCCTGGTCGTGCGGCGGCTCTCGTGGCTCGGGCCCTCGCTGGACGGGGAGGAAGCCGTCCGCGACGCGGTGGAGCTGTGCAACCGCGCGGTGTACGAGGCCGCCGGCGACGATCCGGCGCTCTCCACCATGGGGACCACCGTCGCCGGCGTCGTCGTGCTCGGTGACGCCCTGCTGTCCTTCAACGTCGGCGACAGCAAGGTGTACGACGCCACCGGGGACGCCTTGCGCCAGGTCAGCGTGGACGACAGCCCGCCGCCGGCGCCCGGGCACCGGACCACCTCCGTGGTGACGCAGACCCTCGGCGGCAGCCCGGACCTCACCGCCGTCACCCCGCACGTCTCGTCCGCCCCGCTGGCCGTCGGGCACCGGCGCCTGGTGTGCAGCGACGGCCTGACCGATCCCGTACCGGACGACGAGATCGCCGCCCTGCTGCGCGTGCACGACGACGGCCGGGCCGCCTTCGAGCTGTGGAAGGCCGCCATCGACGCCGGAGGTCCCGACAACATCACGCTCGCGCTGGTACGCGTCGGGGAGTAGGCGCGCGGCGCACGGGGGCGCGTCAAGGGGGCCACCCCGCGCGCTCGCCCCGACGGGTCCAGCCGCCGCCGGCTCGTGGACGCCTTCCCGGCCGCGATGCGCGGCTCCTCCTCATCACGGAGATCGACATCGTCGCCGATCCGGAGCGCCCGCCCTCGCTGGACATCGCGGTGGCCGACGGCTGACGCCGTGACGGATACCTCAACCCGCGTGCGCGCACAGTCGGATGAGCACATGGACGTATCGGCCGGAACGCTGCATTCCAGGCGGTAGGATCCGCGCCAATCGACGCGAAGCCGGTCTCATCAGCTGAGATCCGCCGGCAGTTCCGGGCAATCGCCGCGCCGTACAGAACCACGACCCTGATTTTCGCATCTTCCTCATCGCCGCATTCACCGTTTCCACACAGGGGGACCACTCGATGAACGTCCCGCGCACACCGAGGGTCTCCCTCGTCGTGCCCGTCTACAACGCCATGCCGTACCTGGAGCAGACGCTGGCCTCGGTCGCCCAGCAGACCATCGGCATGGACGCCTTCGAGATCGTGGCCGTGGACGACGGCAGCACGGACGGCAGCGGTGAGGTCCTGGACCGGTGGGCGGAGAAGTACCCGTGGCGGATGAAGGTCATCCACCAGGAGGCTTCCGGCGGGCCGAGCCGGCCGCGGAACGTGGGGCTCGACCACGCGGAGGGAACGTACGTCTTCTTCCTCGACGGTGACGACTGCCTGGGGCCCGAGGCCCTGGAGCGGCTCGTGGCGATGGCCGAGAAGAACGACTCGGACGTCGTCCTGGCGAAGCTGGTCGGCGTGGGGCGGCGCGTGCCCAAGCAGGTCTTCGCCAAGAACGTCGACAAGGCCGACCTGTCGAAGGGCGACATCTACTACACCCTCATGCCGTTCAAGCTGTTCCGGCGCGGACTCCTCGAGAAGCACGGCCTCCGGTTCCCGGAGCACATGCGCATCAGCGAGGACCAGCACTTCGTCGCGCGCGCCTATCTGCACAGCAAGGTGATCTCCGTCGTCGGCGACTACACCTGCTACTACGTCGTCAAGCGCGGCGACGACGGCAACATCACCGCGGACGGCATCGACCTCGACGTCTCCCTGCGCCAGGCGGCCGAGATGGTCGAGATGGTCACCGGCATGACCGAACCCGGTCCGCTGCGCGACCACTTGGTCTGCCGCCATGTGCGGGTGGAGATGCTGCGCCGGTTCGACGCCCGGTTCGTCGCCGCCGACGAGGCCGAGCGGGCGGCCCTGGTCGAGCTGGCCAGGCCGTACGCACAGCAGTGGGTCACTCCGGCGGTCCTGGCGAAGCTGAGCGTCGCCGAGCGGCTGGTCGCGCACTGCCTGCGCGAGGGGCTCGTCGAGGAGCTGGCCGACGTGGTCGCCTGGGACCTCGCGGGCCGCCCGGGCAAGGCACGGGTCCGCGACGGCAGGGTGTACGCGGCCCCGCCGTTCCCCTCGGCCGACTCCGCCGAGTACGAGCGGCTCTGCGACATCACCGCCGTCACGGTCGGCGCCAGTCCGCGCCGCTGGGTGGACCGCCTCGCCTGGAAGGGGACGGTCCTCGAACTCTCCGGCTACGCCTACGTCGACCAGGTGGACACCGACGACCTGACGACCGACGTGGTGCTCCGCGACGCGCGCGGCGGCCGGGAGTTCTCCGTGCGCGCCGAGCAGGTGCCCTCGCCCCACCTGACCGTCAGCCGCGGCAAGGAGACGTACGACTACGGCCGGGCCTGCTTCCGGGCCGTGGTCGACCTGGCCACCGTCGCCGACGGCGGCGCGCTCCCGAACGGCGACTGGCGCATCTCGCTGCGCTGCACCGCTCAGGGGGTGAGCGCGGAGGGCGGACTCGGCGCGGCGCTCGGCGGCCGGATCTCGCGCCGGGCGGACGAGCACGCGCTGTCCCTCCCGGGACCGGGCAAGCAGCTGCGCACCGGACGGGTCGGTCCGCGCGGCGGGGAGCTGGTCCTGCGGCTCAAGGCGGCGCCGTCGGCGCTGTCCGCCTACGCTGTCAGCATCGGCTGGAAGGCCGCCCGGGTGGTACGCGCCCGGGTCGACTGGCAGTAGCACCGCGGGAGAACGGGGCGGGGGAACGATGCGAGAGCCGTCGGGCCGGTCGGACGTGAGGCGGTCGACGTGAGGCTGCGCTGTGCCGTGCTCGACGACTACCAGGGCGTCGCGCTCGCCTCGGCCGACTGGAGTCCGCTCGAGGGCCGCCTGGACGTGCGCGTCCTGCGCGAGCACCTGACCGACCGGGACGCCCTCGTCGCCGCCCTGGAGGACTGCGAGATCGTCGTCGTCATGCGGGAGCGCACGCCGCTCGACGCCGGGCTGCTCGACCGCCTGCCCCGGCTGCGGCTGGTCGTCACCTCCGGGATGCGCAACGCCTCCATCGACCTGGCCGCCGCGGCCCGGCTCGGGATCACGGTCTGCGGCACGGCCAGCGGCCCGGAGCCGCCCGCCGAGCTGACGTGGGCGCTGATCCTCGGCCTGGCCCGGCAGGTGCGCACCGAGGCGCAGGCGCTGCGCGACGGCGGACCCTGGCAGTCCACCGTCGGCATGGACCTCGCCGGGCGCACCCTGGGCGTCGTCGGGCTGGGCCGGATCGGCGGCCGGGTCGCGCGCGTCGGTCTCGCCTTCGGCATGGACGTCGTCGCCTGGAGCCCGCACCTGACGGGGGAGCGGGCCGCCGAGCACGGGGTCCGTCTGGCGGCCGGCAAGGAGGAGCTGCTGCGGGTGGCGGACGTCGTCTCCCTGCACATGGTCCTCTCGGAGCGCACCCGCGGCCTGATCGGGGAGCGCGAGCTGCGGGCGATGCGCCCCTCCGCGTATCTGGTCAACACCTCGCGCGCCGGTCTCGTCGACGGCGGGGCGCTGCTGCGGGCCCTGCGGGAGGGCCGGATCGCGGGGGCCGGCCTCGACGTCTTCGACACCGAACCGCTCCCGCACGACGATCCCCTGCGCGCGCTGCCGAACGTCCTGGCGCTGCCGCACCTGGGGTACGTGACGGAGGCGAACTACGCGCGGTTCTACGGCGGCGCGGTCGAGGACATCGAGGCGTATCTGGCGGGGTCACCGGTACGCGTCCTGGGGTGACGGGCACGCGGCGGGACGCGGGCGGAGGGGGAGGCGGTGGGCCCCCGGGGCGGCCCGCGCGCGGCCCGCGAGGCTCAGGAGGCCGTGAGGCTGGTGCGGACCAGGGCCAGGACGTCCTCGTCCGACAGGCCCAGCTCCCTGGCCTCGGCCACCACGGCGCGGACCCGGCCGACCAGGCGTGCCCGGTCCGGGACGGCCGCCCCCGGGACGATGACCGCGCCCCGGCCGCGGCGGAGTTCGATCAGCCCCTCCTCGCGCAGCCGCTGGTAGCCCCGCAGGACCGTGTGGACGTTGACGCCCAGGGAGTCGGCGAGCTCCCGGGCCGCCGGGAGGCGTTCGCCGGCCGTGGCCGAGCCGTCGGCGAGGGCGCCCCGGACGCAGGCGGCGATCTGGTCGCCCAGGGGGACGGCGGATGCGGGGTCGACCCGGAAGAGCATGGTCAGACCCTCCCACGGCGCTCGACCAGCGTGTTCAACAGGGCCGCCGCCGTGGCCGCGTCGGGCACGGTGACCGCGAACTCCCGGCCGCCCTCGCGGCGGACCACCAGCGCCTCGCCCGACCGCAGGACCAGGCCGGTGCGGTGGGCACGGACGCGGTAACCCCAGCCGCCGAACTCGCGCACCGCGTCGACGTCCCGGGCGACGGCCCCCTCGACGCCCTCCAGGGGGACGCCGACGCGGGGCCAGGGCGCGAGGGCGGGGCGGACGGTCACGCCGCGCCGGTCGACGGTGACCCGGACCCGAGCCAGGAGCAGGACCAGGAGGCCGGGGGCGAGCAGGGCGAGGCCGAGCCACCGCGGTGCCGGGTACGCCCCGGCGAGGCCGACCAGCCCGGCTGCCGCGGACACGGCGCCCACGACCGTCAGGGAGCGCGAGTCCGTCGCGCGGGACCAGCCGGCGACCTCGCTCGCGCCGAGCGGCAGCCGTGGCCCGTCCGCGCCGCCCGCCCCCGGCCGCGCGGGCTCCCGCGGTACGCACCGGGTGAGGGCCAGGCCCGCGAGGGCCGTGAGGGCGGCCGCCCCGGCCGCGACCATGAGGCTCACCAGCGGCGAGACGACCTGGCCCGCGTCGGTGGCGTCGAGGTTGTCCCGCAGGAGCAGGGCGAAGAGGGCCGTGGTGAAGCCGGCGGTCGCCCACGCCCCCCAGAGCGTGCCGCGGCGTGTCAAGAGCGTCCAGCCGGTCCCGGCGACGAGGAGCAGGCCGCAGCTGACGAGGACGAAGCCCGTCAGGCCGATCAGGCCGTCGGCGCGGCCGCCGTCGGCGGCGGAGAAGTGGGTGGCCAGCGGGTCGGGCAGCCGGTCGCTCCAGAGCGCGAGGAGGGTGAGGTGGAGGACGAGCGCGAGGAGGAACGGGAGTGCGGTGAGCACCCTGAGTCGGGTCGGGCCACGGTTCATCGGAGAGCCTCCCTCTGGACTGATTGTTTGTACTCTACTAGAACAAGTGGTTTTACGGCGAGGTCAGGGCGGGGTGACGCCTCGCGCCCGCCCCGCCCCACCGGGCCGGCCGGCCCCGGAGTCCGGCGGCGCGCGGGCGCGGCGGGTGACCGTGCGGCGGGGTTGTGGGACCGTGGAGACATGGCCGTACCCGTGATCCTCGACTGCGATCCCGGACACGACGACGCGTTCAACATCCTGCTGGCCGCGGCCCATCCGGCGATCGACCTGCTGGCCATCACCACCGTCGCGGGCAACCAGACGGTCGAGAGCACCACCCTGAACGCGCGCCGGGTCTGCACCGTCGCCGGGATCGAGGGGGTGCCCATCGCGCCCGGCCGGGACCGGCCGCTGCACGGCGCTCCCTTGGCCGGCGAGAACATCCACGGCGACTCCGGCCTCGACGGGCCCGGCTTCGGCGACGACGAGCCCCGGGTGCCGCGGGACCCCCGCGACGCGCTCACGCTCGTCCGGGACATCCTGCGCACGCACCCCGCACCGGTGACCCTCGTGGCGACCGGGCCGCTGTCGAACGTCGCGACCCTCCTGCTCGCGCACCCGGAGCTGAGCCACCGGATCGAGCGGATCGTGCTCATGGGCGGATCGACCGGGCGCGGCAACACCACCCCGGCGGCGGAGTTCAACATCCTCTGCGACCCGGAGGCGGCGGACATCGTCTTCAGCTGCGGGCGTCCGGTGACGATGTTCGGCCTCAACGCCACCCACCAGGTGCGCGCGACCCCCGAGATCGTGTCGCGCATCGCGTCGCTGGGCACCCCGCTCGCCCGGCTCTGCGTCGAGCTGCTGACCTACTTCGCCGGGACCTACCGCGAGGTGTACGGCTTCGAGACCCCGCCCCTGCACGACCCGCTGACCGTGGCGCATCTGATCGACCCGTCGCTGATCAGCCTGGTCCGGGCGCCCGTGACGGTCGAGCTGGCGGGGGCCCACACCCGCGGCGCGACCCTCGTGGACCTCGACGGGGTGACGGGGCGGCCCGCCAACGCGGAGGTGGGGATGGAGGTCGACGTCCCGGGGTTCTGGGACCTGATGATCGAGGCCGTGCGGGTCCTGGGCGACCGCTGAGAGACCGCCGCGACCCGCCCGACGGGGCTCCGGACCCGAGACGAGACGCAACGTCTTGCGAAAAAGCGCGTACTGACCTAGAGTCGGGGCATCGACAAGACGATACGTCTCGTCTTGATCAGGCCTCGCCGTCGAACGAAGGAATCGCCCTTGTTCCGTGTCCTCCTCACCGACGTCGTCAAGCGCTACGACGACCGGCTCGTCCTCGACCGGGTCTCCCTCTCCGTCCGCGCCGGCGAACGCGTCGGCGTCGTCGGCGACAACGGCTCCGGGAAGTCCACCCTCCTGCGGCTCCTCGCCGGCCTGGAGACCCCCGACAACGGCACCGTCGCCGTCGAGTCCCCCGGTGGCACCGGACACCTCGCCCAGACCCTGGACCTGCCCGGCACCGCACGCGTCGGCGACGCGGTCGGCCTCGCGCTCGCCGGCGTACGGGACCTGGAGCGCCGGATCAGGACGGCCGAGGCCGCCCTGGCGCGCACGGGCGACCTCGACGGGTACGCGGAGCTGCTCGCCGCCTACGAGGCGCGCGGCGGCCGGGACGCCGACCGGCGGGTCGAGACGACGCTCCGGCAGCTCGGGGAATCCGCCCCGCTCGACCGCGAACGCCGGCTCGCCACCCTCTCCGGCGGGCAGCGCTCACGGCTCGCGCTCGCCGCGACGCTCGCCGCCGACCCCGAACTGCTGCTGCTCGACGAGCCGACCAACGACCTCGACGACGAGGCCGTCGCCTGGCTGGAGGAGCGGCTGCGCGCCCACCGGGGCACGGTCGTCGCCGTCACCCACGACCGGGTCTTCCTCGACCGGGTCACCACGACCGTCCTGGAGGTCGACCACGAGCGGCGTCGCCTGCGGCGGTACGGCAACGGCTACACCGGCTACCTGGCCGGCCGGGCCGCCGAACGGGCGCGCTGGGAGAAGGAGTACGAGGACTGGCGGGCCGAGCTGGCGCGCCACTCGGCGCTCGCGGACACCCACATCGACCGCTTCTCCGCGATCCCGCGCAAGGCACCGGCCTCCTTCAGCGGAGCGGGGGCTTTCCGGGCCCGGTCACGGGCGCACGGTGCGATGAGCCGCATCCGCGCGGCGCGGGAACGGCTCCAGCGGCTCACCGACCACCCGGTGGCCGCGCCTCCGGAGCCGCTGCGCTTCACGGCGCGGGTGGAGGGGGAGGCGGCGGCGGTCGACCTGACCGGCGTACGGGTGGAGGGGCGCCTGCGCCTGGACTCCCTGCACCTGGACGCCGGGGAACGGCTGCTCGTCACCGGACCGAACGGCGCGGGCAAGACCACGCTGCTCCGGCTCCTCGCGGGCGAACTCCTCCCGGACGGCGGGTCGGTGACGGCCCCGCGCCGGGTCGGCATGCTGCGCCAGGACCCGCCCGACGTGCCCGACGCCCCCCGCACGGTGGCGGAGTCCTTCGGCGCGGACCGTGCCGAGGAACTGCTCGCCCTGGGGCTCTTCACGGCGAAGGACCTCACCACCGAGGTCCGGCACCTGTCGGCCGGCGGGCGCCGCCGTCTGGAACTCGCCCACCTGGTCACCCGCCCGGCGGACCTGCTCCTCCTCGACGAACCGACCAACCACCTCTCCCCCGGCCTGGTGGAGGAGCTCGACGCGGCCCTGGCCGTGTACCCGGGCACGCTGGTGATCGTCACCCACGACCGCCGCCTCCGGGAGGGTTTCCGGGGGCGGCGTCTGGAACTGACGCCGTGGGCCGCCGCCCGGTGTCCGGCGTGAGCGGCGGCCCGGGACGTCAGTCCTCGGTGCCGTCGTCCTCCAGGTCGCCCTCGGTCTCCAGGAACACCTCGCGCAGCGCCGCCAGGACCTGCGGGTCCGGCTTCTCCCACATGCCGCGGGACTCCGCCTCCAGGAGGCGCTCCGCGATGCCGTGCAGCGCCCAGGGGTTGGCGTCCTTGAGGAAGGCCTGGTTCTCCGGGTCCAGGACGTACGTCTCGGTGAGCTTGTCGTACATCCAGTCGGCGACCACGCCGGTCGTGGCGTCGTAGCCGAAGAGGTAGTCGACGGTCGCCGCGAGTTCGAAGGCGCCCTTGTAGCCGTGGCGGCGCATCGCCTCGATCCACTTCGGGTTGACCACACGGGCCCGGAAGACGCGGGAGGTCTCCTCCACCAGGGTGCGGGTGCGGACCGTCTCGGGGCGGGTGGAGTCGCCGATGTACGCCTCGGGGGCCGTGCCCTTCAGCGCGCGGACGGTCGCCACCATGCCGCCGTGGTACTGGAAGTAGTCGTCGGAGTCGGCGATGTCGTGCTCACGCGTGTCGGTGTTCTTCGCCGCCACGGCGATCCGCTTGTACGCCGTCTCCATCTCCGCCCGGGCCGGGCGGCCTTCGAGACCGCGGCCGTAGGCGTAGCCGCCCCACACGGTGTAGACCTCGGCGAGGTCCGCGTCCGTGCGCCAGTCGCGCGAGTCGATCAGCTGGAGGATCCCCGCGCCGTACGTGCCGGGGCGGGAGCCGAAGATACGGGTCGTGGCGCGCCGCTCGTCGCCGTGCTCGGCCAGGTCGGCCTGGGCGTGCGCCCGTACGTAGTTGGCGTCGGCCGGCTCGTCGAGGGCGGCCGCGAGCCGGACGGCGTCGTCCAGGAGACCGATGACGTGCGGGAACGCGTCGCGGAAGAAACCGGAGATCCGCAGGGTGACGTCGATGCGGGGGCGGCCCAGCTCGGCGAGCGGGATCGGCTCCAGGCCGTTGACGCGCCGGGACGCCTCGTCCCACAGCGGCCGGACGCCCAGCAGCGCCAGCGCCTCCGCCACGTCGTCGCCGGCCGTGCGCATGGCGCTCGTGCCCCACAGGGAGAGACCGACCGAGGTCGGCCAGGTGCCGTTGTCGGTGCGGTAGCGCTCCAGGAGGGAGTCGGCGAGCGCCTGACCGGTCTCCCACGCGAGGCGGGAGGGGACGGCCTTGGGGTCGACGGAGTAGAAGTTCCGGCCGGTCGGCAGCACGTTGACCAGTCCGCGCAGCGGCGAGCCCGACGGCCCGGCCGGTACGAAGCCGCCGTTCAACGCGTGTACGGCGTGCGTGAGTTCGTTCGTGGTGCCGGCGAGCCGGGGCACGACCTGCTCGCAGGCGAAGCGCAGGACGTCCGCGACCTCGGGGCCGTATCCGCCGGCGATCCCGGCGACGGCGTCCACGGACCAGTCCGCGGCCTCCAGCGCCTCGACCAGCTCCCTGGCCTTCTCCTCCGCCTCGTCCGCGGTCCGCAGCGTCGCGGCCGACTCGTCGAGCCCCAGGGCCTCGCGGAGGCCGGGGAGCGCCTGCGTGCCGCCCCAGATCTGCCGGGCGCGCAGGATCGACAGCACGAGGTTGACCCGCGCCTCGCCCTTCGGCGCCCCGCCGAGCACGTGCAGACCGTCCCTGATCTGCGCGTCCTTGACCTCGCAGAGCCAGCCGTCGACGTGCAGCAGGAAGTCGTCGAAGCCGTCGTCGTCGGGCCGGTCCTCCATCCCCAGGTCGTGGTCGAGCTTGGCGGCCTGGATCAGCGTCCAGATCTGGGCGCGGATCGCCGGCAGCTTCGAGGGGTCCATGGAGGAGATCTGCGCGTACTCGTCGAGCAGCTGCTCCAGGCGCGCGATGTCGCCGTAGGAGTCGGCGCGGGCCATCGGCGGCACCAGGTGGTCGACGAGCGTGGCGTGCACCCGCCGCTTGGCCTGGGTGCCCTCCCCCGGGTCGTTGACCAGGAAGGGGTAGACCAGCGGGAGGTCGCCGAGAGCGGCGTCCGGGCCGCAGGCGGCGGAGAGGCCGGCGTTCTTGCCGGGCAGCCACTCGAGGTTGCCGTGCTTGCCGAGGTGGACCATCGCGTCCGCCCCGAAGCCGCCGTCCTCGGCGCGGGCGGCGATCCAGCGGTAGGCGGCGAGGTAGTGGTGGGACGGCGGAAGATCGGGATCGTGGTAGATCGCGATCGGGTTCTCGCCGAAGCCGCGCGGCGGCTGGATGAGGATCAGCAGGTTCCCGCGCCGCAGGGCCGCGAGGACGATGTCGCCCTCCGGGTTGCGGGAGCGGTCCAGGAACATCTCGCCGGGCGCCGGGCCCCAGTGCTCCTCGACGTGGCGGCGCAGCTCCTCGGGCAGGGTCGCGTACCAGCGCTTGTAGTCGGCCGCCGGGATGCGGACGGGGTTGCGGGCGAGCTGCTCCTCCGTCAGCCAGTCCCGGTCGTGGCCGCCGGCCTCGATCAGGGCGTAGATCAGCTCGTCGCCGTCGCCGGAGACCAGACCGGGGATCTCGTCCTCGGGCCCGAAGTCGTACCCCTCCTCGCGCAGGCGCCGCAGCAGCGCCACGGCGGAGGCGGGGGTGTCGAGACCGACCGCGTTGCCGATCCGGGAGTGCTTGGTCGGGTACGCGGAGAGGACCAGGGCGAGCTTCTTCTCGGCGTTCGGGATGTGCCGCAGGCGGGCGTGGCGGACGGCGATCCCGGCGACGCGGGCCGCGCGCTCGGCGTCGGCGACGTACGCGGGCAGGCCGTCCTCGTCGATCTCCTTGAAGGAGAACGGGACGGTGATCAGCCGGCCGTCGAACTCGGGGACGGCGACCTGGCCGGCGGCGTCCAGCGGGGAGAGCCCCTCGTCGCTCTCCTCCCAGGCCGCGCGCGAGCCGGTGAGGCAGAGCGCCTGGAGGATCGGCACGTCGAGGGCGGCGAGCGCGCCGGCGTCCCAGGCCTCCTCGTCCCCGCCCGCCTGGGCCTCGGCGGGCTTGGTGCCGCCGGCCGCGAGGACGGTGGTGACGATCGCGTCGGCGCCGCGCAGCCGGTCGAGCAGCTCGGGCTCGGGAGCGCGCAGGGAGGCGACGTACAGCGGGAGCGGGCGGGCGCCGGCGTCCTCGAGGGCGTCGCACAGGGCGCCGATGAAGGCGGTGTTTCCGCTCATGTGGTGGGCGCGGTAGTAGAGCACGGCGACCGTGGGGCCGTCGGCGTTCCCCGGCTCGCGCTCCAGGGGCCCCCAGGTGGGGGCGGCGGCCGGGGCCTCGAAGCCGTGGCCGGTGAGCAGCACGGTGTCGGCGAGGAACCGGGCGAGCTGCTCCAGGTTGTCCGGGCCGCCGTGCGCCAGGTAGGCGTGGGCCTCGGTGGCCACGCCGATGGGGACCGTGGAGGCCTCCATGAGCTGCGCGTCGGGGGCCTGTTCGCCGCTGAGGACGACCACGGGACGGGCCTGGCCCTCGGCGAGGAGGGCGTCCAGTCCGTCCTCCCACGCGCGCAGCCCGCCGAGGAGGCGGACGACGACGAGGTCGGTGTCGTCGAGGAGGCCCGGCAGCTCGTCGAGGCCGAGGCGGGAGGGGTTGGCGAACCGGTAGGCGACCGGGCCGCCGGCCGCGCGGGCGCTGAGCAGGTCGGTGTCGGAGTGCGACAGCAACAGAATTCGCATGCGAGCGCAGGCCTTCCTCGGGGTTGTCCGCGCCCCGGGTGGTCGTGTGGACGGCGGGAGTTCCTGACTCACCCGGCCCCCGTTTCCGGGACGGGCTCACAGTGGCGGGACCGCGCCGGAATCTCACCGGGCTTCCTCCCCGGGGTCCTGGGACCCCATGCCGTCTGCATAGTAGATCCTGCGCGCGGCGGCCCGAAGGGTCGGCCGGATCCTCGTGGGTATGCTCGCCGCCATGCCGCCCACCCCACCCACAACGCCCAACCAGGGCGAACCTCTCATACGGGACCGTGGCGATGCCTGCCCCGGGGCGCTGCGACTGCACCCCGCCGACGACGGCCGCCTGGCGCGATTGCGCCTGCCCGCGGGAAAGTTGACGGCACGTCAGGTGCGGTGTCTGGCCCTGGCCGCGGACGAGCTGGGCGACGGCCGGATCAGCGTCACCTCACGGGGGAACGTGGAGCTGCGCGGCCTCGGCGAGGACTGCGGGGCGGCCCTCGCCGGGCTGCTGGCCCCGGCCGGACTGCTGCCCTCCGTGACCCACGAGCGCGTCCGGAACATCGTCGCCTCACCCCTGGCCGGAGTCGACGGAAACGGCTGCCAGGACGTGCAGTTGTGGGCGCGCGAGCTGGACGCCCTGCTGTGCTCGCGGGACTGGACGACGGCGCTTTCCGGTCGTTTTCTCTTCGCCCTGGACGACGGGCGCGACGACGTCGGCGGACTCGGCGCGGATGTGACGTTGTTCTCAACGTCCGGGCACTCCTCCGCCCTCTCCGCGCCGCCCGCGACCTCGTCACGGGCCTCCGGATCCGGCGCGCTGCTGCGGGTCGCCGGGTGCCGGGTCTTCCGGGTCGCGGCCGCCGACGCGCCCCGCGCCGCCCTCGCGGCCGCCGACGCCTTCCTGGCCGCCGCCCGCGAGGCCGGCACGGGCGCCTGGCGTGTGCGCGAACTCCCCGAGGGCGTCGCGCCGGACCTCGCGGCCGCGCTCGACCGCGCGGGCGTCCCGGCCGCACCCGTGGGGCCGGACGCTCCCGGCGCGGCGGGTCCGGACAGCGGCGGCGCGGCCCCGCTCCCCGGCGTCCACGCCCACCCCCTGACCGGGAAGCACGCCGTCGCCGTCGCCGTCCCGCTCGGCCGCCTCACCTCCGCGCAGCTGCGCGCCCTCGCTCCCGACGACGGCGACGACGGCGAGCTGCGGCTCACTCCGTGGCGCGGAGCCGTCGTGACCGGCCTCGCCGACCGCGCGGCCGCCGGGGCGCGGCTCGACGCCCTCGCCGAGGCCGGACTGATCACCCGCGCCGGCTCCCCGTGGCTCGGCGTGGGCGCGTGCACCGGACGGCCCGGGTGCGCCAAGTCGCTCGCCGACGTCCGGGCGGACGCGACCCCCGGCCACGGCGCGGGCGGGCTCCCCGTCCACTTCTCCGGCTGCGCACGGCGCTGCGGCCACCCCAAGGGCACCTGGGTCGACGTCGTCGCCACCGGCGACGGAACGTACGAGGTCGACGGCGTCCCCACCCCGAGAACGCAACTGGCGGCCGCTGTGGCGACAGCCCGTACACCCACCACGAGATGAGCGAGAGCAACAGGATGTTCGACTACGAGAAGGACGGCGCGGAGATCTACCGCCAGTCCTTTGCCACGATCCGCGCCGAGGCGGATCTCGCGGGTCTGCCCGCCGACGTCAGCCAGGTCGCGGTCCGGATGATCCACGCCTGCGGCATGGTCGACCTCGTCCGTGACCTCGCCTACTCGCCCGAGGTCGTCTCGCGCGCCCGCGCCGCCCTGCGCGCCGGCGCGCCGATCCTCTGCGACGCGCAGATGGTGGCCAGCGGGGTGACCCGCAAGCGGCTGCCCGCCGACAACGACGTGGTCTGCACCCTCTCCGACCCCTCCGTGCCCGCCCTCGCCGCCGAACTCGGCACGACCCGCAGCGCGGCGGCCCTGGAGCTGTGGCGCGACCGCCTCGAAGGCTCGGTCGTCGCCATCGGCAACGCGCCCACCGCCCTCTTCCGCCTCCTGGAGATGATCGAGCAGGGCGCCGGCCGCCCGGCGGCCGTCCTCGGCATACCGGTCGGCTTCATCGGCGCCGCCGAGTCCAAGGACGCGCTGGCCGCGCACGCCTCCGGCGTCGACCACCTCGTCGTCCGGGGACGGCGCGGCGGCAGCGCCATGACGGCCGCCGCCGTCAACGCGATCGCGACCGAGGCGGAGATCCAGGCATGAGCGGCAAGCTGTACGGGGTCGGGCTCGGCCCCGGCGACCCGAACCTGATGACCGTCGCCGCCGTGAGGGCCATCGCGGCCGCCGACGTGATCGCGTACCACTCGGCCCGCCACGGCCGGTCCATCGCCCGCTCCATCGCGGCCGAGCACATCCGCGAGGACCACGTCGAGGAGCGGCTGATGTACCCGCTCACCGTGGAGACCACCGACCATCCCGGCGGCTACCGGGGCGCGCTCGACGACTTCTACGAAGAGGCGTCGGCACGGCTCGCCGCCCACCTGGACGCGGGCCGCACGGTCGCCGTCCTCGCCGAGGGGGACCCGCTCTTCTACGGCTCGTACCAGCACATGCACAAGCGTCTTGCACACCGCTACGACACGACGGTCATCCCCGGCGTGACCTCGGTGAGCGCCGCCGCCGCCCGGCTCGGCGAGCCGCTGTGCGAGGCGGAGGAGGTCCTGACGATCATCCCCGGCACGCTGCCGGAGGACGAGCTGACGGCCCGGCTCGCGGGCACCGACTCGGCGGTCGTGATGAAGCTGGGGCGGACCTTCCCGACCGTGCGGCGCGCCCTGGAGCGGGCCGGCCGGCTCGACGACGCGCGATACGTCGAGCGGGCGTTCATGGCCGGCGAGCGGACGGCGACGCTGGCCGAGGTCGACCCGGCCTCGGTCCCCTACTTCTCGGTGGCCGTGCTGCCCTCCCGCATCGATCAGGAGGCGCCCGTACGCGAACGGGGCGAGGTCGTCGTCGTCGGCACCGGCCCGGCGGGCGCGCCCTGGCTGACGCCGGAGTCGCGCGGCGCGCTGGTCAACGCCGACGACCTGGTCGGCTACACCACCTACGTCGACCGGGTGCCGGTCCTGCGGCCGGGCCAGCGGCGCCACGGGTCCGACAACAAGGTCGAGTCCGAGCGGGCCGAGTTCGCCCTCGACCTGGCGCGGCGCGGGCGGCGGGTCGCGGTCGTCTCCGGCGGCGATCCGGGCGTCTTCGCGATGGCCACGGCGGTCCTGGAGGTGGCGTCCGAACCGCGCTACGCGGACGTGCCCGTGCGCGTCCTGCCCGGGGTCACCGCGGCCAACGCGGCGGCCGCGGCGGCGGGCGCCCCGCTGGGCCACGACTACGCCACGATCTCCCTGTCCGACCGCCTCAAGCCCTGGGACGTCATCGCCGAACGACTGCGCGCCGCGGCGGGGGCGGACCTGGTCCTCGCCCTCTACAACCCGGGGTCGAAGTCCCGTACGCACCAGGTGGCGGCCGCCCGTGACCTGCTGCTCGAACTCCGCTCGCCCGAGACGCCGGTGGTCGTGGCGCGGGACGTGGGCGGGCCCGAGCAGTCGGTGCGGGTGGTGACCCTGAAGACGCTGGAGCCGTCGGAGGTCGACATGCGCACGCTGCTGCTGATCGGCTCCTCGCAGACCCGGGCCGTCGAGCGCGGCGACGGCCGGACCATCACCTGGACGCCCCGCCGCTACGGGTGAAGGTCCCCAGGCCCTCCGTGTTCAGGTACTCGACGGTGAAGGACCTGCCGTCCGGGGTGAAGGTGACCCCGGTGAGCCCGACGGCGTTCTCGCCGGCGGTGGGGAAGCTGAACGTGTCGCCGGCGTAGTGGGTGAGCCGGTACGTCTGGGGCTCCGGCCCCAGACGGAGCGTCAGGGCGCCGTCGGCGCCGGCGACGACCTCGGCCCGGCCGTAGTAGTCGTTCCCGTACGTGCCCGCGTAGGTCTCCGGCGCCTTCGCGGGCGCGGCACCGGACGGCGGGTGGGCGTAGTCGGTCTTCGAACGGCCCGCGTCCGCCTCCTGCTGGTACAGCGCGTCGACGAGCGGGATCCAGTCGCGGCTGACCTCGCCGGTCTGCGCGATGTCGAAGAAGTCGAGGGCGACGGCGTCGGCGACGCCGACCGGTGCGGTGTTGGTCAGGACGACGATGCCGAGCCGCTCGCCGGGCAGCATCGTGACGTTCGTGTGCGCGCCCTCGGCGAAGGCTCCCGTGTGGGAGAGCCTGAGCCGGCCCTGGTCGTCGTAGCTCACGTTCCAGCCGAGGCCGTAGAAACCGGTCCGGGCGGCCGGGGCGTGGGGCGGGTTCGACACCGACTCGGGCCAGTGGGTGCGTTCCAGGGCCTCGGCGTCGATGATCCGCCGGCCGTCCAGCGTGCCGTTGGCGAGCTGGAGCCGCATCCAGGTGGCCATGTCACGGGCCGTGGAGCTGACGCCGCCGGCGGGAGCCTGGGCGTCCGGGTCCCTGACGAACTCCGGCTTCCAGACGCCGTCCACCTCCACGTGGCCGTAGGCGCGGTCGGGGGCCTTCGCGAAGTCCTCGAAGCGCGAGCTGGTGGAGTCCATGCCGGCCGGCTTGTAGAGGGTGTCGGCGGCCAGCTTCTCCCAGGGCACGCCCTTCTCGTCGGCGACGGCCTGGGCGGCCGCCGTCAGGCCGAAGTTGGTGTAGGCGTAGCTCGCGCGGAACGGGGCCAGGGGCTCGTGGCGCAGGTGGGACAGGATGTACGCGCGGTCGTAGCCGAGGTCCTCCAGGAGGTCTCCCGCGTGGTCGGGCAGGCCGCTGCGGTGGGAGAAGAGGTCCGCGACCGTCACGTGCGAGGTCACCCACGGGTCCTTGAGCCGGAAGCCCGGCACGTGCGGGGCGACGGGCATGGTCCAGCCGTCGGTGCCCACGGCCCCGGAGACGATGGTCGAGGCGATCGGCTTGGAGACGGACGCGAGCTGGAAGACGGTGTCGGCGCCGACGGCCGCCTTCTCGCCGGCCTTCCGCACGCCGTACCCCTTCAGGTGCAGCACCTCGCCGTCGTGGACGACGGCGACGGCGACGCCCGGTACGCCGGTGCGTTTCATGGCCGCCTCGACGACTCCGTCGAGCCGGTCGACGGCGCGTTCCACGTCCGCCCGGTCGAGCTGGGCGGGCGGCTGGGGCGGGGGCGGCGACGGGCCGGGCGCGACGAGTCCCGCTCCGCCGAGCAGCCCGACGAGCCCCGCGCCGAGAAGGCCACGGACGTTTCCCATGCCTCTCATTGAACGACGAGGACCGGTCTTTGTCGCCCGGGGGACGAACCGCCCGGCGCGGGGCCGGCTGCGCGTCCCGGCGCGCCCGTGCGAACGGCGGCGGAACCCCGGCCCGGACCGCTCAGCGGCGTCCGCGGACCCAGTCCGCGGCCTCCTCCGGGGTCGTGGCGACCGGGACGCCGTCCGGTACGGGCGGGCGGCGGACGACGACCACCGGGATGCCCGCCTCCCGCGCGGCACGGAGCTTCGGGGCGGTCGCCGCGCCACCGCTGTCCTTCGTGACGAGGACGTCGACGCGATGGCGGCGCAGCACCTCCCGCTCCCCTTCGAGCGTGAAGGGCCCCCGGTCCAGAAGGACTTCGGCACGGTCCGGCATCGGGGCGTCGGGCGCGTCCACGGACCGTACGAGGAACCACTGCGGGCAGCCGGCGAACGCGGCCAGCCCCATCCGTCCCGTCGTCAGGAACACCCGCTCCCCGAGGCCGTCCAGGGCGGCGGCCGCCTCCTCCAGGGAGGCGACGGAGCGCCAGTCGTCGCCCGCCACCGGGACCCAGCCGGGACGCCGCAGCGCGAGCAGGGGAACATGGGCGGTGGCGGCCGCCCGGGCCGCGTTGAAACTCATGGTCCGCGCGAAGGGATGGGTGGCGTCGATGACCGCGTCCACACCGTGCGCGCGCAGCCAGTCGGCCAGCCCCTCGGCACCGCCGAACCCGCCGATCCGCACCTCTCCCTCCGGCAGCCGCGGCCGCGCGACCCGTCCGGCGAGGGAGCTGGTGACCCGGACCTCGGAGTGGAGCGCCGCGGCCAGGGCGCGGGCCTCGGTCGTGCCCCCGAGGATGAGTACGTGCATGGGAGTCCGTTCATGAGTTCCGGCGGCGGGCGCGAGGCCCAACTCAAGCACACGGGTCTGCGCCCCGGATGGACGACCGGTGCCTGCGCGACGGCGGCGACCACGGCCGCTTACACGGCGCTGCTGGGCGGCGACTTCCCGGACCCGGTGACGATCACGCTCCCGAAGGGCGGGCGTCCGGCGTTCGCTCTCGCCGCCGAGGAGCGCGGCCGCGACCACGCCATGGCGGGGATCGTGAAGGACGCGGGCGACGACCCGGACGTGACCCACGGCGCGCTGGTCCGCTCGACGGTACGGATCCTCCCGCCCGGCTCCGGCGTCGTGTTCCGCGCCGGACCCGGCGTCGGCACCGTCACGCTTCCCGGCCTGCCCCTGGAGGTCGGGGAACCGGCGATCAACCCCGTCCCGCGCCGGATGATGCGCGAGCACGTGGCCGAGGTCGCCGCCGCGCACGGCGCCCCCGGCGACGTCGAGATCACCGTCTCGATCGACCACGGCGAGGAGATCGCCCGCTCCACCTGGAACCCCCGGATCGGCATCCTCGGCGGGCTGTCCGTCCTCGGGACGACCGGCGTCGTCGTGCCGTACTCCTGCTCGGCCTGGATCGACTCCATCCGCCGCGGCGTCGACGTCGCCCGCGCGGCGGGCCTCACCCATGTGGCGGGCTGCACGGGCTCCACCTCCGAGCGGACCGTGACGACGCTCTACGACCTGCCGGAGATCGCCCTGCTCGACATGGGCGACTTCGCGGGCGCCGTCCTGAAGTACGTCCGCCGCCACCCCGTGGACCGGCTGACGGTGTGCGGCGGCTTCGCCAAGCTCTCCAAGCTGGCGGCCGGCCATCTCGACCTGCACTCGGCCCGTTCGCAGGTCGACAAGCCGTTCCTCGCGGACCTGGCCCGCGCGGGCGGCGCCCCGGAGTCCCTCGCGGACCGGATCGCCTCGGCGAACACGGGCCTGGAGGCCCTGCGCCTCTGCGAGGCCGCCGCCGTGCCCCTCGGCGACCTGGTGGCGTCCCGGGCCCGGGACGAGGCACTGGCGGTCCTCCGGGGCGCGCCGGTCGCGGTCGACGTGGTCTGCATCGACCGGGCGGGTACGGTCGTGGGCCGCTCGGACGTCAGGGGTCCGCGGGGCCCGGGCGGGGTGTAGCCCGCCGGAGGGCCTGAGGGGCCGCACGGGGCCGGGGCCCGCGCGGACCAGAGGGCCCGAACCGCGCACGGTGACCCGGCCGCACGGCCGGGCGGGGTGCAGCCCGCCCTACGGGCCTGAGGGCCGCACGAGGCCGGGGCCCGCGCGGACCGCAGGACGGGACGGGGCCGCGGGGCCCGAGGGATCCGGCCCGGACACGGTGACCCGGCCGCACGGGGCCGGGGCTCGTCGGGGTCAACGGGCGCGTGGGTAGCCGGTCTCCGTGATGTCCTCGGCGAGGCCGGCCAGCGTCACCCGGGGATTCAGGGCGGCGACCAGATCGTCGGTGAGCGGGCGCAGGGCGAGCACGTGCCGGACGGCGTCGGGGTCGACGGGGAGTTCGAAGTACTCACCGGCCCACCGCGCGTACGCCTCCGCCGAGCGGTCGACCAGGAGGCCGAAGAGGAAGTCCGTGTCGTCCGTGTCCCGGCCGGAGGCGCCACCGGCCGAGGCGGCCCCGAGGGAGGCCGCCCCCACCTGCCAGGCGCTGTCCCCCGTCAGCCGCCACAGGCAGACCGTGACGAGCGGTTCGCCGTCCGGGTGGGCGAACGCCGGCTCCTCCACGTACGCCCGGAAGGCGTCCGGCACCCGCGCGACCGCGCGCCGCCCGCCGCTGCCGATCTCGTGGGCGAAGCCCCGCAGGTACACCCCGGCGGGGGACATGACGAGCGAGTACTCGTCGCCCTGCCCGTCGCGCATCGAGGCCATCTCCTCCGTCGGCGACCAGTGCGCGTCGAAGGAGTGGTAGCGGTCCTCCCACTCAGGGCTGAGCACCGCGTCCAGCATCGCCAGGGCGCGGCAGTGGTCACGCAGGGCGGCCGGCTCGGGCAGGCGCCGGGCTACGTCGTGTACGGTCACGCGCCCATCCAAGCGCACGGCGTCCACCAGGGCCCACGGCGCCCGCGTGCGGCGAGGCCCCCGCCACCCTAGACTCGCGAGGGCAGAGAGTCCCGATCGAAAGGGTTCGTACCCATGTCGAAGCGAGGCAACAAGCGACGCGCCCGGAAGAAGAAGGGCGCGAACCACGGCAAGCGCCCCAACAGCTGAGGCTCCCCCGCGCGTTCCCGGGGCCGGTGTCACGTCGTCCGCGACGGACCGCCGGCCCCGTTCCGCGTCAGCAGACGTGCCGCTCCCGCGCCGGGTCGTAGAGGTGGCTGTCACGGAACTGGGTGGCCGCCAGCGTCCGGCCCACGAGGATGACGGCCGTCTTCGTGATCCCGGCCTCCTTCACCTGGGCCGCGATGTCCTCCAGCGTCCCCCGCAGGATCACCTCGTCGGGGCGGCTGGCCATCGCCACGACCGCCGCCGGGCAGTCGGCGCCGTAGTGCGGGAGCAGCTCGCCGACCACGCGGTCGACGTAGCGCGCCGCCAGGTGCAGGACCAGGAGCGCGCCGCTGCGGCCGAGGGTCGCGAGGTCCTCGCCCTCGGGCATGGGGGTGGCCTGCTGGGCGATGCGGGTGAGGATGACCGTCTGGCCGACGGTGGGCACGGTCAGCTCCCGCTTGAGGGCGGCGGCCGCCGCCGCGAACGCCGGGACGCCCGGGACGACCTCGTACGGGATCCCCAGCGCGTCCAGGCGGCGCATCTGCTCGGCGACCGCGCTGAAGACCGAGGGGTCGCCGGAGTGCAGGCGGGCCACGTCCTGTCCGTCCTCGTGGGCCCGGACGATCTCGGCGACGATCCGGTCCAGGTCGAGGTCGGCCGTGTCGACGAGGCGGGCGTCCGGCGGGCACTCGGCGAGCAGCTCGCGGGGGACCAGGGAGCCGGCGTAGAGGCAGACTCCGCACGCGGCGAGCGTCCGCGCGCCGCGCACGGTGATCAGGTCGGCCGCGCCGGGCCCGGCGCCGATGAAGTAGACGGTCATGCCTCTGAACCTTTCGTTACGGACCACTGGGTGACCGGCATCGCCTGCCGCCAGCCGGTGAAGCCGCCGACGGGGACGGCCTGGGCGACGGCGAGCCGGACCAGCTCGCCGCCGAGCCGGCGGTACCGGTCCGCGAGCAGCGCCTCGGACTCCAGCGTGACGGTGTTCGCGACCAGCCGGCCGCCGACGGGCAGCGCCTGCCAGCAGGCGTCCAGCAGGCCCGGCGCGGTCAGGCCGCCGCCGATGAACACCGCGTCCGGTGCGGGCAGCCCGGCGAGCGCCTCGGGCGCCGGGCCGGTGACGACCCGGAGTGCGGGTACGCCCAGTGCGGCGGCGTTGCGGTCGATCCGGGCGGCCCGCTCGGGCGCCTTCTCCACCGCGATCGCCCGGCAGGTGCGGTGCGTGCGCATCCACTCGATGCCGATCGAGCCCGAACCGCCGCCGACGTCCCAGAGCAGCTCGCCCGGGGCGGGGGCCAGCGCCGCGAGCGTGGCCGCCCGGACGTACCGCTTGGTGAGCTGGCCGTCGTGCTCGTAGGCCTCGTCCGGCAGGCCGGGGGCCGCGCCGAGCCGGGGCACGTCAGGGGACCGTACGCAGTCGAGCGCGACGATGTTGAGGGGGTCGCCGGGCCGCTCGGGCCAGGTGGCGGCGGTCGCCTCGACGATCCGTTCGTCCCGCGAGCCCAGCTGTTCCAGGACCCGCATCCGGGTCTCCCCGTAGCCCTTCGCCCGCAGCAGTCCCGCCACCTCCGCCGGAGTGGCGCCGTCGGCGCTGAGGACGAGCAGACGGCGCCGGTCGTGGAGCGCGGCGGCGAGGGAGGCGAGGGGCCTGCCGACGAGGGTGACCGTCTCGACGTCCTCCAGCGGCCAGCCGAGGCGGGCGCAGGCGTAGGAGACGGAGGAGGGATGGGGCAGGACGTGGAGCCGCTCGGCGCCGATCGTCTCGGCGAGGGTGCGGCCGATGCCGTGGAACATCGGGTCCCCGCTGGCGAGGACGGCGACCGCGCGGCCCTCGTGGGCGGCGAGCAGGCCGGGGACGGCGGGGCGCAGGGGCGACGGCCAGGCGATCCGCTCTCCGGGGCACTCGGCCGGGGGCAGCAGGTCGAGCTGGCGGGGGCCGCCGACGAGGACCTCGGCGGTGCGCAGGGCCCTGCGGGACCTCTCGGGCAGTCCGTCCCAGCCGTCCGCGCCGATTCCGACGACCGCTATCGCACCGTTCACGTCGGCGACTCTACGTGAGCCGGCGCGGGCCGCTCCGGGCGGCCGGTCCTCCCCGGCCGAAGGACGCCGGGAGCGTCCGGCGCAGCGGAATAGGAGGGCGGGATGCGCCGTTGGAACTGATAGTTTAAGCTTCAACCAACACCGGCCGAGCGAGCCGGTCCGCGAGAGGTGAGCACGATGCAGTTCGGGATCTTCACCGTCGGCGACGTCACGGCCGACCCCACCACCGGCCGCACGCCGAGCGAGAACGAGCGGATCAAGGCCACCGTCGCCATCGCCCTGAAGGCGGAGGAGGTGGGGCTCGACGTCTTCGCGACGGGCGAGCACCACAACCCGCCGTTCGTGCCGTCCTCCCCGACGACGCTCCTCGGCCACATCGCGGCCCGCACGGAGCGGCTGATCCTGTCCACGTCCACGACGCTGATCACCACCAACGACCCGGTGAAGATCGCCGAGGACTACGCGACCCTCCAGCACCTCGCCGACGGCCGGATGGACCTGATGATGGGCCGCGGCAACACCGGCCCGGTCTACCCCTGGTTCGGCCAGGACATCCGCCAGGGCATCCCGCTCGCCATCGAGAACTACGCACTCCTCCACAGGCTGTGGAGGGAGGACGTCGTCGACTGGGAGGGGAAGTTCCGCTCCGCGCTCCAGGGCTTCACCTCGACGCCCCGCCCGCTGGACGGCGTCCCGCCGTTCGTCTGGCACGGCTCGATCCGCTCCCCCGAGATCGCCGAGCAGGCGGCCTACTACGGCGACGGGTTCTTCGCCAACCACATCTTCTGGCCCAAGCAGCACACCGAGAAGATGGTCCGCCTCTACCGGCAGCGGTACGCGCACTACGGCCACGGCACCGCGGAGCAGGCGATCGTCGGCCTCGGCGGGCAGGTCTTCATGCGGAAGAACTCGCAGGACGCGGTCCGCGAGTTCCGCCCCTACTTCGACAACGCGCCGGTCTACGGCCACGGACCGTCCCTGGAGGAGTTCAGCCGGGAGACCCCGCTGACCGTCGGCTCGCCCCAGGAGGTCATCGAACGGACGCTGTCCTTCCGGGAATACGTGGGCGACTACCAGCGTCAGCTGTTCCTGGTGGACCACGCGGGTCTGCCGCTGAAGACGGTCCTGGAACAGCTCGACATACTCGGCGAGGAGGTCGTCCCGGTGCTGCGCAAGGAGTTCGCCAACCTGCGGCCGGCCGGTGTCCCGGCGACCGCCCCGCTCCACCCCGCCGTACGCACTCAGGAGGCGTAAGCCATGCAGACGCTCCAGCTGGTCGCCGTGTCCGCCGGACTCAGCGCCCCCTCCTCGACCCGGCTGCTCGCCGACCGTCTCGCGAAGGCCGCCGAGCAGCGCCTGACCGAGCAGGAGTACGCCGTCGAGGTCCGGGTCGTCGAGCTGCGCGACCTCGCCGTGGACATCGCGAAGAACTTCGTCACCGGCTTCCCCTCGGCCGGCCTCCAGGCCGCGATCGACGCCGTGACCGGCGCCGACGGCGTCATCGCGGTGACCCCCGTCTTCACCGCCTCGTACAGCGGCCTGTTCAAGTCCTTCTTCGACCTGATCGCCCCCGACGCGCTCACCGGCAAGCCGGTCCTCGTCGCGGCCACGGGCGGCACGGCCCGCCACTCCCTCGTGCTCGACCATGCCCTGCGACCGCTCTTCGCCTATCTGCGGGCGCTCGTGGTCCCCACCGCGGTCTACGCCGCGTCGGAGGACTGGGGCTCGGGCGGCGACGAGTACACCGACGGCCTGCCCTCCCGGATCGCCCGCGCCGGGCGGGAGCTGGCGGACTTCGTCGCGGCCCGGCCGGCCCGGGAGGCGGAGGACGACGAGGTCGTGCCGTTCGAGCAGCAGCTCGCGGACCTTCGCCTGGACTGACGCACGGCTACTTGCGGTTGTAGAGCCGCATCGTCACCGTGCCGAAGACCACCACGAAGAGCGCCGACCACCCCAGCGACCAGGCGATGTCCGCGGCCGGCCAGTGCCCCGCCATCAGCTCCCGTACCGCCGTCGCCAGATGCGTCACGGGACTGTTGTTGACGAAGGCCTGCAGCCAGCCCGGCATCGTCTTCGGGTCCACGAAGACGTTGCTCAGGAACGTCAGCGGGAAGATCACCATCATCGAGACGCCCATGACCGACTTCTCGCTGCGCAGCATCAGCCCGAACATCGTCCAGATCCAGGAGAACGCGAACGAGAACACCATCAGCAGCACCACGCCCGCCACCACGCCGAGCACCCCGCCGTCCGGCCGGTAGCCGATGAGCAGGCCGACGGTGAGCATCACCGCCGAGGCGATCAGATAGCGCACCACGTCCCCGAGGAGATAGCCGACCATCGGGGCCGGCCGCCAGATCGGGAGCGTACGGAAGCGGTCGAAGACGCCCTTCTCGATGTCGGTGTTGACCGACACCCCGGTGTACATCGTGATCATCACGACGCTCATCACCAGGATGCCGGGCAGCAGGAACTGGATGTACGCCGAGACCGACCCGGCCAGCGCGCCCCCGAAGAGGTACGTGTACATCAGCACCATCATGATCGGGAACGCGGTCACGTCGAAGAGCTGCTCGGGCACGTGCTTGATCTTGAGCATGGCGCGCCAGCCGAACGTCAGCGACGCCGACAGCGCGCTGGGCCGGGGCGGCCGCTCCCGCCCGACCAGGAGCGCGGTCAGCTCCTCGGCCCGGGGGGCCTCGAAGTCCAGGGCGTCGCTCTGCTGCGCGTCCTTGTTGGTGGCGACGGTGCTCATGCCGTCGTTCCCTTCCGGTCGGTGAGGGCGAGGAACACCTCGTCGAGGCTGGGCTGGCCGAGCGCGAAGTTGTCGACCGTGATCCCGGACGCGGCGAGTTCGGAGAGGGCCCGGGCGGCCTGCTCGGCGGCGCCGAGGTCCGTGCCGTGCCCGTTCACGGTGGCGGTCAGGGCGACCGGGTCCGGGTCGAGCTGGACGGAGGCGCGCAGGGCGGTGGCCAGGACCCGCTCGGCGGCCGGACGCTGCTCGGCGTCCCGCAGCCGCACGTGGACCGAACCGGAGCCCACCGACGCCTTCAGCTCGCCCTTCGTGCCCTCCGCGATCACCTTGCCGTGGTCGATCACGGCGATGCGGGAGGCCAGCTGATCGGCCTCGTCGAGGTACTGCGTGGTGAGCAGCACGGTCGTGCCCTGCGCCACGACCGCGCGGACGATGTCCCAGACCTGGTTGCGGCTGCGCGGATCGAGGCCCGTGGTCGGCTCGTCGAGGAAGAGCAGGTCGGGGGTGTTGAGGATGGACGCGGCGATGTCGATACGGCGCCGCATCCCCCCCGAGTAGTGCTTGACCTGCTTGTCCGCCGCCTCGGCCAGCCCGAACGCGGCGAGCAGCTGCGCGGACCGTTCCCGGGCGGCCGGGCGGGCGTGGCCGAGGAGCCGGGCCAGGAGCACAAGGTTCTCGGTGCCGGTCAGGTCCTCGTCCACGGAGGCGTACTGCCCCGTCAGGCTGACCCGGCCCCGCACGGTGTCGGCGTCCCGGACCACGTCCTTGCCGAAGACCCGGGCCCGGCCGCCGTCGGGGCGCAGCAGTGTGGCGAGCATCTTGACGGCGGTGGTCTTGCCGGCTCCGTTGGGGCCGAGGACGCCGTAGACGGTGCCGACGGGGACACGGAGGTCGACACCGTCCACCGCGCGGTTCGTGCCGAAGACCTTGACCAGGCCCTCGGTCTCGATGGCGAGGTCGGTCATACGCGCTTCCCTCCGGGGTACGGGACGACGAGCGCCGGCCCCTGGCCCGGGAGCCGAGGGTCCGGGACGTGCCGTGCGGCCCTTCAGGCCGCCCCTCCCAGTCTCCGACGGCGGCGCGCCCGGGTCCACCGCTTCCGCGATGTCGCCGCCCGCCGGTCCCCGCGGCGGGCCCCGCGCTCAGGGCCCTTCGTCGGCCGGCGACGCCAGCCGGGCCAGAGCGGCTTCCAGCTCCGGCGGCGACGGCGAGGCGAGCCCCGCGCGCAACCACCGCGAGCTGCTCACCACCGTGGCCGTGCCCGCCCTGGTGGTCGTGGGCCGGGACGACACGTACACCCCCGTGTCGGACGCCGAGGCGATGCACGCGGCGCTGCCCCACTCCACGCTCGTCATCGTCGGACGGGCCGTCCACCTGCCCGACCTGGAGCGGCCCCGAGGAGTTCGACGCGTCCATGGAGGCGTTCCGGCGCTCACCCGTCCGGCCCCGCTGAGCGATCGCACCCGGCCGGCCGGCTCCACTATGGGCCCATGAGCCAGAACACCGCACCCCGTAAGCCCGGCACCGGTGCCGGGGCGGCCTGGGCCGCCGGCGGCACCCTCTTCGCCGGTGTCCTGATGCTGGTCATCGGCATCATGGACGTCTTCCAGGGCATCGCAGGGATCGCCCAGGACGACATCTACGCCGACATCGGCGACTACGTCTTCGAGTTCAACCTCACGACCTGGGGATGGATCCACCTGATCCTCGGCATCATCGTGGCCGTCACGGGCTTCGCGATCCTCCGGGGCTCGGACGCGGGCCGCGTCGCCGGTCTCACCCTCGCCGTCCTGAACGCCGTCGCGCACTTCCTCTTCATCCCGTACCAGCCCTGGTGGTCGCTGCTCTCGATCGCCGTATCGATCTTCGTGATCTGGGCGCTCGCCACCTATGACGACGCCCCGGGCCGCGGCGGCGCGGCGGCCCGGTGAACCGCCGACGGGCCGTGGTCCTCGCGACCGCCACCGCGCTCCTCGCCCTGTCCTCCGCCTGCACGGAGGAGGACAGGGCGAAGGTCGAGGGCGTCGTCTCGTCCGCGACCGGGGCGGCCGCGTCGAAGATGGGCGAGATCAAGGACGGCGTGGACGCCACCGGCGACGTCAAGGCCGGGCCGGTGAAGGCGGACGGCGACCGGGTCGCCACGGAGGTCACCGTCTCCCGGCCCGCGGGCGGCGACGCGCGGACCGCCGACTACACGGTCCTGGTCAACTTCCGCGATGACGGGGGCGGCCTCCTCGACTCGGTCGTCCTGTCCATCGACGGTGTCGCACCCGGCGCGTCCAAGAACGGCACGGCCCGCAGCAACCGGCCGCTCTCCGGCGCGACGAAGGCCGAGATCGGGCAGGCCCTGCGCCACTGACGGCGCGGGGCGCGCGGGCGTCTCGACCTGCGCGCGGGCCCCCGATCAGCCACGCTTGAATACATGAACCACTTCGACCGCATGGACGACGACCAGATCCTGGAGAGCATCGGCACGCTCGTCGAGGAGGAACGCGCCCTGCGGCAGCGCGTGGGCGGACTGCTCGACGAGGAGCGCTCCCGGCTCGCCGAACTCGAAGTGCAACTGGACCAGTGCTGGGACCTGTTGCGCCAGCGCCGCGCCAAGGCGGAGTTCGGCGAGGACCCCGACACGGCGGCCGTCCGCCCGGCGGCCGAGGTGGAGAACTACCGCAGCTGAGAGAGAAGGACCGCCCGGCCCGCCCGGCCGACCGGAGGAGGCCGCCACCTCGGCCTCGGCCGCGGACGCCCCGGTTCCAAGGCCGCCCTCCGCGGCGGAGACGTCCGCGTCCCACGGCCCGGTCCTCCGCGGCCGAGACGGCACGACGCGGAGCGGTCGCCCCGCGTACGGGCCGACGAGCGCCGTACGTTGGTCGCATGGCGCGCACCCCACGGCTCACCCCGCCCTCCTGGCTCACCGCCGGCCTGCGGCCGCAGGCCGCCCCCGTGCCCTGGGCCGCCGTCGCCCGCGCCTCGATCGCCCTCTCCGCCCCCCTCGCCGTGGGCATGGCCGCCGACCGGACCGTCTCCGGAGCGCTGGTCTCCATGGGCGCCCTCTCCGGCGTCATCGGCGACACCGCAGACGCGTACCGGATGCGGATCTTCAACATCGCCGTCCCGCAGCTCTTCGGCGCTCTCGGCGTCACCCTCGGCACCCTCGTCTTCGACCAGGGCTGGCTCGCCGTCGCGGCGCTCACCCTCGTCGCGCTGGCCTCGGGGATGATCTCCTCGATCGGCGCCGTCGCCTCCGTGTCGGGCCTGGTCCTGCTCCTCAACGCCGTCGTCGGCGCGGGTCTGCCCATGCCCGACCCCTGGTGGAAGGCCCCCCTCCTGCTCACGCTCGGCGGGGGCTTCGTCCTGGTCCTGACGCTGCTCGGCTGGCCGCTGCGCGGCAAGGTCCCCGAGCGCGCGGCCGTGGCCGGCACCTACCGGGCGGTCGCCGACCTCCTCGAAGCCGCCGGGTCCGACGCGTACGAGGTCCGCCGCCAGGCCGTCACGACCTCGCTCAACCAGTCCTACGACCTCATCCTGGGCCGCCGTGCCCGCCAGCACGGCCGCGCCCCGTCCCTGGTCCGCCTCCTCGCGCAGCTGAACGTGGTGATCCCGCTGGTCGAGGCGGCGCCCGCCGCCCATCTGGCGGCCCACCGGTTCCACCGGCCGCTGCCCGACGAGATCCCGGCGACCGTCCGCACGCTGGCCGAGGCGGTCGAGGAGGGCCGCACCCGCGCCGGCGTCCTCGACCTGCCCGAGGCCACCCGGCCCTCCGAGAAGGCCGTCGACCGGGCCCTGCGCCACGCGGCGAGCGTCGTGCACGAAGCCGACCCCGGCCATCTCGACGCCGCCGACCGGCTCGGCCGACCCGCGTCGCTGCGCGTCCGCGCCCGCCGCACCGCAAGGGCCGTCCTGTTCTCCGGGGCGTCCTGGCGGTACGGGCTGCGGCTCGCGCTCTGCATCGGACTCGCCCAGGCGCTGGTCTCGCTGATCGCCGTGCCCCGCTCGTACTGGGTGGCGCTCACCGTCACCTTCGTGATGAAGCCGGACTTCGGCTCGGTCTTCTCCCGTGCCGTGCTGCGCGCGTTCGGCACGGCCCTCGGGCTCGTCGTCGCCGCGCTCGTCCTCGCCGAGGTGCCCCGGGGATGGTGGGACGTGCCGGTGATGATGGTGCTCGCCGCGCTGATCCCCGCCTTCTCCGCGAAGGGGTACGCCTTCCAGACCGCGGCGATCACCCCCGTCATCCTGCTGCTCTCCGACCTCCTCAACCAGCAGGGCTTCGACCTGGTGCTGCCCCGGCTCTACGACTCCCTGATCGGCTGCGGCATCGCGCTCGTCGCCGGATACCTGCTGTGGCCGGAGTCGTGGCACACCCGGATCGGAGACCGGCTCGCGGACGCGGTGGCGGACACCGCGACCTACGTGCGGTGCGCGTTCGACACGGGTACGGCCACGGCCGCCGCCTCGGCGAGCGGCTGGGGCGGGGCGCCGGAAGACCGGTCGGCGACGCGGGAACAGGCGCAGGAGCGGGCGCAGGAGCAGACGCTGGAGCAGGAGCAGGAGCAGGAGCGGGCCGCGGCCCGGGTGCGGGCGCGGCGCGCCCTGTTCCGCGATCTGTCGAGCGTGCGTTCGGAGTTCCAGCGGGCCCTGACCGAACCGCCGCCGGCCGGCGCCCTGGCCTCCGCCTGGTGGCCACTGGTCGTGGCTGTCGAACGGATCGTGGACGCGACGACCGCCGCCCGGGTCCGCGTCGACCACGGAGCACCGGCCCCCGAACCGGCCGAGGTGGCCGAGGTGGAAAGGGAGTTGCGCGAACTGGCGGACAACCTGCGCCACAGCGCCGTACTCGTGGAGGTCAGGGCGCGGTTGACCGACGACGAGGACGGCGTGCTCGCGCCCCTGCGCCACGAGGTGCGGGCGGCCCGCGCGATCGCCTCCCCGCGGACGGACCCGGACGAGGCGGCGCCGGGCGGTCCCCGGACGAGCACGCCGACGTGAGACCGGCCCGGCCGGACCGCGTCACCCAGGACGCCGGAGCGACGCCCACCGGACCCGGCAGGCATCGCCATGACGCCCCCCTGCCCCGGGGGGGACGTCGCCACGACGCCCCCGTCGATCCGGCCAAACGGAACGAACTCGCCGCGCCGTCACGCCCCTTCCCGGCCGCCGTCGCCGCCCGGCACCACGCCCGGGGGCCTGGGAAGGAACTTACCGACGGTCACCCCGTGGAACCCTCCCCGCCGCCGTTACCGGAATCCACCGGGGCGACTACGATGCGCTCGATTCACCTTGACCCGTGCCCCCACCGGGCCATCCGGCCCGACCGGCACGGTCACCCCGTCCTGCGCCATCTCCCCGTGCCATCCAAGGACATCGCCATGCGCACCACGACCGGCAGAGGGCTCCAGCCCAACGTCCTCGGGACCTTCGACACCATCGTCATGGCCGTCGCCGGCAGCGCACCCGCCTACTCCCTGGCCGCCACCACCGCCGTCCTGTTCGGCGCGGTCGGCCTGGCGGGACCCGCGGCACTCCTCTACTGCGCGCTGCCGATGCTCGGGATTGTCCTCGCCTACGCGCGCCTCGGCCGGATCGACGTCAACGCGGGCGCCGGGTACTCCTGGGTGGGCCGCACCCTCCACCCCTTCCTCGGCTTCCTCTCCGGCTGGGCCCTCGTCGTGTCCACCACCATCTTCATGGTCGCCGGTTCCCTGCCCGCGGGCGCGCTCACGCTCTCCCTCCTCGACCCCGAGCTGGCCGAGAACACCCCGCTGGCCGCCGCCGTCGGCGCCGGCTGGTTCCTGATGATGCTGCTGGTGGTGCTGGGCGGTGCCCGGCTCACCGTACGAGCCCAACTGGTCATGTCGGGCGTCGAGATGGCCGTCCTCGTCTGCTTCGTCCTCGCCGCGCTCGCCCATCGCGGGCACGCGACCGCGTTCGACTGGTCCTGGCTCGGCTTCTCCCACTTCGACGGGGCCTCGGGCTTCGCCGCGGGCGCGCTGATCGCCGCCTTCTACTTCTGGGGCTGGGACGTCACCAGCAACCTCAGCGAGGAGACCCGCGACAGCCGCCGTACGGCGGGTCTCGCCGCACTCGTCGGCGTCGGTGTCGTCTTCCTCCTCTTCGAGGCGTTCACCATCTCGGTCAACGTGCTGCTGACCGCCGGGCAGATCGAGGCGTCCGGGGCCAACGTCCTCGCGGTCCTCGGCCAGGAGATCTGGCCGGGCGTCGGCGGCAAGCTGCTCGTCGCGGCCGTGCTGCTGTCCACGGTCGCCACCCTGGAGACCACGCTCATCCAGGTCACCCGCTCCCTCTTCGCGATGGGCCGTGACCGCACCATGCCGGCCGCGCTCGGGACCGTGCACCGCCGCTGGAACACCCCGTGGGTGGCGATCGCCGCCGTCGGCGCCGCCGCGCTGCTGATGTTCGGCGCGGCGGCGGCCGCCGGTTCGGTGAACCGGATCCTGCGTGACGGCGTCGCCGCGATCGGCCTCCTGATCGCGTTCTACTACGGGCTCGCGGGCATCGCCGCCGTCGTCGCGTACAAGTCGGTGCTCCTGTCCTCCGTACGGCACTTCCTGCTCGGCGGGGTGTGGCCGCTGGCCGGTTCGGCCTTCATGCTGTGGGCGTTCGTCGAATCGCTCGGCGAGCTGTCGACGACGGCGCTGACCATCGGCCTCGGCGGCCTCCTCGTCGGAGTGGTCCCGATGACCGTGTACTGGCGCAAGGGCAGCGCCTACTACCGCCCCGCCCGGCTCGACGCGGTCAGCGCGCTGGCGGCGGCGGACCCCTTCGCGGGCGGCCCGGCACGGGCCCGCCGCGCGGACGAGTCGCTGGCCACCGACTTCTGACGACCGGCCGCCGCCCGTCGACGGCACCGGGCCGCCCCCGCCGCCCGCGGACCCGCGGGCCCACAGATGAACAGCACCACAGCCGTAGCCGAGTCTTCGCGTCTTCGAGGGAGGAAAGCCGATGCACGTCCGCCGACGCTCGGGCCGTGCGGCCCGCTTCACGCCCGACTTCGACCCGGACCACGGGGACCGCCCGCTCACCGAGGCCCGGCAGGACATCGTCATCGGCCGCTGGCAGGGCGTACGGGACCTGCTGGCGTCCACCGGCGAGAACCCGGCCCGCCGCACGCACCGCCTGCGGCTCCTCGCGCACGCCGCCGCGGGCAGCTCCGCGGTCGAGGCCTGGCGGGCCGCCGAACCGGACAACCCCGACGCGGCGGTGCTGCGGGCGGCGACCGAGGTCGTACGGATCTTCGACACGGCCATCGCCGCCGGCCGGGGCGCCGCCGTGGACCGGGGGCGGCTCGACGCGACCGTCGACACCTGCCTCGGAGCGGCGCAGGCGGCACCCGACGACCCGATGCCCTGGGTCTCCCTCCTCACGGTGGCCCGCCTCCACGAAGGCGGCGTGCCGCGCCGGCAGCTGCGGCAGTGGTTCGACGAGGTCCGGCGGCGCGACCCGTACCACGTCGAGGGCCACGCCCAGCTGCTGCGCTACTGGTCGGCGCGGTGGCACGGCACCCACGGGGCGATGTACGACTTCGCGCGCGACGCGGCCGGCGTGGCTCCGCCTGGCTCCCCGCTGCCGGTCCTGGTGCAGCTGGCCCGGGTCGAGGAGTACCGCTACATCGCCGACGGGGCCCTGGGCCGGGGCCCGGTGCGCGGCTTCGACCAGCACTGGAAGCACGAGCTGGCGGTGACCGAACTGCGCCGGACGTACGCCCGGTGGATCGGCGGCCGGGAGCCGGGCCGGCCGGTGGACCCCGAGGAGGTCGTCGACCTGAACTACCTGGCCCACGCGGCCTGCTACGCCGGCCAGGTGGAGATCGCGCGGGAACTGCTCGGCATGCTCGGACCACGGGCGTCGTGGGTGCCGTGGTCCTTCACCGGCGAGCCGGCCGAGCAGTTCGTCCGCTTCAGGGAGGGCCTGGGGGTGGTGTGAGGCCCCCGTCGGGGCTCAGACTCCGATGTCCCCGCCGTCCTTGCGCCAGACGGCGACGACGGACGGGCGGACGATCTTCCCCGGCCCGTCGGGCCACACCGAGGCCGGCTTCTCGACGGACGCGCCGTCGATCTCGCCGGGGTGCTGGACGGCGACCAGGACCCGGCGGTCCTGGATGATCGGGCCGCAGGTCTCGGCGCCCTTCGGGACCGTCAGGAACTGCTTCAGCTCACCGCGCCGCTCGCCCTGCGTGGCGACGCCGAACAGGCCGTCGTGCGAGCCGAGCTGGTTGCCGTCGGTGGAGATCCACAGGTTGCCGTACGGGTCGAAGGCGACGTTGTCGGGGCAGGAGATGGGCGAGACCTTCTCCTTGGGGAAGCCGGCGAAGTAGGTGGCCGGGTCGTTCGGGTCGCCGGCGACGAGGAACAGCCGCCAGGCGAAGCCGTCGGAGGCCGGGTCGTCCCAGTGCTCGGCGAGCTCCAGGATCTGCCCGTGCTTGTTGAGGTTGCGCGGGTTGGCCTCGTCGGCCGGGGCCTTGCCCGCCTTGCCGCGGTCGGAGTTGTTGGTGAGCGCGACGTAGACACGGCCGGTGCGCGGCGACGGCTCGACGTCCTCGGGACGGTCCATCTTGGTGGCGCCGACCTTGTCACCGGCGAGGCGGGTGAAGACGTACACCTCCTCGGCGGTCATCCCGGGCACGTGCGAGACGTCGCCGGTCGCGAGCGGGATCCACTGGCCGGAGCCGTCGAACTCGCCGTCGCTCGGCAGCTTGCCGGTGCCGTCGACGTCCTGCGGGCTGTCACCGGTCAGCTTGGCGACGTACAGGGTGCCCTCGTCGAGCAGGGTGAGGTTGTGGGCACGGGCCGCCCGGGAGTTGCCCTTCTTCATGCGCCTGGACGACACGAACTTGTAGAAGTAGTCGAACCGCTCGTCGTCGCCCATGTACACGACGGGACGGCCGTCCTCGGTCAGCCGGGGCTGCGCGGCCTCGTGCTTGAAGCGGCCGAGCGCGGTGCGCTTGCGGGGCGTGGAGTCGGGGTCGTAGGGGTCGAGTTCGACGACCCAGCCCTGGCGGTGGACCTCGTTGGGCTCCTGCGCCAGGTCGAAGCGCTTGTCGAACCGCTCCCACTTGCGCTCGGTGGCGCCGGTGCCGATGCCGTACCGCTTGTCGGTGGCGCGGGAGCCGTTGGCGAAGTACTGGTTGAAGTTCTCCTCGCCGTGCAGCGTGGTGCCCCACGGGGTGGTGCCGCCGGCGCAGTTGTTGAGCGTGCCGAGGACCTTGCGGCCGGTCGGGTCGGCTGACGTGCGCAGCAGCGCGGAGCCGGCGGCCGGGCCGGTCAGCTCGAACTCGCTGGTGGTGTGCAGCCGGCGGTTGAGCGGGTGGCGCGAGACGGGCGTGAGCCTGCCCGAGCGGTGCTCCTCCTGGACCACGACGACGGACAGCCCGTGGGCGGCCCAGGCGATCTCCACCTGCTCGCGGGTCGGGTTCGCCGGGTCGTACCCCTTGAACATCAGGACCTCGTCGGTGTACTCGTGATTCGCGACGAGGACCTGCCGCCCGTGCTCGCCGCGCAGCGGCAGCAGGGACAGGAAGTCGTTGTTGTAGCCGAACTGGCCGGCCTGCGCCTTGGCGGTCTGCCTGTCGGCGTCGAAGGCCGGCGCGCCGCGGAGGATCGGCTCGCCCCAGCGGATGACGACGTTCTGGGAGTAACCGGCGGGCACGGTGACCTGGTCGGCCGTGTTGGGCGCGACGGGAGCGAACCGCAGGCCACGGGCGCCGTCGGTGCGGCCGGGAGTGCCGGGCTTGTGCGTACGTGCCTCGGCGACCGGGGCGTTGCCGGCCGCGAGGCCGGTCCCGGCGGCGGTCGCGACCGTCACGACGGCGGCTGCGCGCATCATGGAGCGGCGGGAGAGGGCGCCGGCTATGACGTCGCCGACGTACTCGTTGTCGCTGGTGTTCGGCACCTCGTGGAAGCAGGCGTCGCCACAGCGGAACCGGCAGGTGAGGGCGGAACGGCCGCCTCCGTGCGGGTTGGTGCTCAGCAGCGGCAGCAGTTTGCGCACTTCGTCCTCCTCCGGCGCAACCCTGCGCCGACATGGTGTCGGGAATCCGTCCGGCGGTGACGTTATGTGTGCACATCCGCGCGGGGGCGGCGCCGGAGTGAACGACGGATGAATGCGCGGCGACCGGGGTGGCGGGGGTACCGGCGGGGGTACGGGCGGCGGTGCGCGACGCCGCGTGTCGGGGCGCCGGAGGCGACACACCAGGGGCCGCTAACCTTACGTGTCCGCCCTGGCCAGGGATGATTCACCCAGTACGGACATACACCGCACCCAACTCATGCGAAAGGCCTCGCCCATGGGCATTCGGAGCTTGCTGCGCAAGGTGTTCGGACGCGACCGTGCGGACCAGCACGTCGAAACTACGGCAACCTCCGTTCCGCCCCAGACGGCGACGGAACGCGTGACTCCCGACGGGGCCGACTCGGTGACGCTCCCGTCCCCGACCCCGCCGGACGAGGCCGCGAAGCGCGCGGCTGACGACCTGGTGGCGGCCGCCTTCGACAATCCGAAGGTCCCGCAGGCCCGCACGTCGACGCCGGCCCGCGAGAGCGTGCCGGCGGGCACGGGGTCGGCGGGGAGGGGAACGTCGTCCGACGCGACCGAGGACCCGGCCGACGGAGCGGCCGTCCCGGCCGCCCGCGACGGTGCCCAGGCCCCGGCGGAGCCGGAGACGACCGCGATCGAGGAGCCGCTGGTCACGGACACCCACGGGAAGCCGTCCGAGACGGCGGAGGCGGAAGCCGCCGCGACCACGCCGACCGCCGACGCGCCCTCGGACACCGAGGAGACGGTCGCGTCGGACGGGACCGTGGAGGCGAAGGCGGACGCGGAGACCGCTGTGGCCGAGACGGCTGCCGAGGAGCCGGCCGAGGCGGCTGCGGAGACCCCGGCTGCCCAGGAGCCGGAAGCGAGCGCCTCCGAGGCTGCCGCCGAGGAGCCCGCCGTCGAGGCCGAGGTCCAGGACCAGGCGCCCGAGCAGGCGGCCGAGGTGGAGACGCCGGCTGCCGAGGAACCGGCCGTCGAGGCCGAGGAGGCCGACGCCCCGGCGGAGCCGGAAGCGACCGCCGAGCCGGCTGCCGCCGAGCAGCCGGCCGTCGAGTCCGAGTCCGCCGTCGAGGCGGCCAAGGAGACCGAGGCGGTGGCCACGGACGAGTCCGAGGCGCCCGCGGACGCCGAGGCGACCATCGCGGACGAGCCCGCCGAGGCGGCTGCCGAGGTCCCGGCCGACGAGCCCGAGGACCAGGCGCCCGAGCAGGCAGAGACCCCGGCCGACGAGGCCGACGACGCCCCGGCGGAGCCGGAAGCGGCCGCCGAGGAGCCGGCCGTCGCGGACGAGCCCGCCGAGGCGGAGGCCACGCCGGAGACCGACGCGGACGCGGACGAGCCGCAGACGCCCGCCGCCGAGGAGGGCTCCCTGCCGGAACCGGCCGTCGCCGCCGAAGCGGAGGCCGAGACCGACGCGGACGCCGAAGCCGCCCCCGACGCCGAACCCGTCGCCGCCGCCCAAGCCGCGGAACCGGCCCCCGACGCCGAACCCGTCGCCGCCGCCCAAGCCGAGACCGCTGCCGCCGACGCCGTGCCCGCCGTCGCCCTCGCCGAGGTCAAGGCGAGTGCGCCGCAGCTCGTGGACGCCTACAAGGCCGCCGGGGCCGTGCTCAAGAAGCAGGGGCTCACGGGGGCGCGGGCCGCCGTGTACCTCGTCGTAGACCGGTCGGGCTCGATGCGCGGGTACTTCAAGGACGGTTCCGTCCAGCGGATCGCCGAGCAGACCGTCGCCCTCGCCGCCCACCTCACCGAGGACGCCACCGTCACGGCCGTCTTCTTCTCCACCGACATCGACGGCACCGCGGAGCTGCGCCCCGAGGGCATCGACGGCCGCGTCGACGAGATCAACGCGGGTCTGGGCCGTCTGGGCCGCACCAACTACCACCGCGCCGTCGAAGAGGTCCTCGCCCACCACGAGAAGGCCGACCCGACCCGACCCGCGTTCGTCGTCTTCCAGACCGACGGCGCCCCCGAGTCGAAGACCGCCGCCACCGAGGCCCTGGCCCAGGCCGCCGACCGCCCGATCCACTGGCAGTTCGTGGCCTGGGGCGAGGAGGACAACAAGGCCTTCGACTACCTCCGTAAGCTCACCGCCCCCCGTACCGGCACGTTCTTCGCCGGACCGACCCCCGCCGAGACGGCGCACCCCGCCTTCTTCCGCGGGCTCCTCGCCGACTGGCAGGTCTGACACAGGATCGAGGGGTGGCCCGCCGGTCGGCGGGCCACCCCTCGTCCGTGTCCGGCCCCAGGTGTCCGGGTCCCCGTCTAGCGACGGCCGACGGCTGCGATCCCCGGCGCGGCGACGGGCAACGTCACCGTCACGACCAGGCCGCCGCCCTCCCGCGCGCTCCGGGCCACCGCGTCCGCCGCCCCGCCGTGGGCGCCCGCGATCGACCGGACGATCGAGAGGCCGAGCCCCGCGCCCGGCCCCATCCGGTCGCGGCCGTCGCCCCGCCGGAAGGGCTCGAAGAGACCGGGCAGGTCGGCGGCCGCGACCACGGGTCCGGTGTTGGCGACGGTCACCACACCGCCCCGCGCCGTCACCTCCACCGTGCCGCCTGGGATGTTGTACGCGACGGCGTTCGCGACCAGGTTCCGTACCACCTGGGCCAGGAGCACCCGGTTCCCCAGGACCGTCCCGGCGCCGCCCGTGCGGCAGTCGATCCCGTACCCCTCGCACTCCTCGACGACCACCGCCCCCAGGTCCACCTCCTCCCGCTCCTCGAGGCCGCGCTCGCTCCGTGCCAGGACCAGCAGCCCCTCGATGAGCCGCTCGCTGCGCCGGTTGGTGTCGAGGAGCACCTGCTTCACGTCCGAGGAGTCCTCGATCCCGATCTGGATGGCGGCCCGCTGGGTGGCGAGCGGGGTGCGCAGCTCGTGCGAGGCGTTCGCGATGAACCGCCGCTGGCTGTCGAAGGCCCGCTCCAGCCGTCCGAGAAGGGCGTCGATCGTGTCGCCCAGCTCCTTCAGCTCGTCGTCGGGGCCGCTCACCGCGAGCCTCTCGTGCAGGGTGCGCTCCGAGAGCCGGCGCGCCCGTGCCGTCATCTCGTGCACCGGCCGCAGCATTCTCCCGGCGGTCCACCACCCCACGGCGACCGCCGCGAAGGCCATGGCGGCGAGGGCGAGGCACGACCACATGAGCATCTGCTCGCCGGCCGCCCGGCTGACGTCACCGCTCAGCCGGTAGGCGGTGACGGTCTCGAACGGCGCCACCACCCGCACCCGCGCCGCGATGGCCTCCGCCTCCCCCTCCGTACCGGCGCGCGACAGCAGGTTCACCACCGCCAGCAGGCACCCGCCGAGGACGACGAAGACGCCTCCGTACACGAGGGCGATCCGGGTGCGGATCGTGGAGCCCGCGCCCATCACAGGGCGTACCCCACGCCCTGCACGGTGCGGATCAGCGCCGGCTCCCCCAGCTTGCCCCTGAGCTTGCTCATGCAGACCCGCACGGCGCCGGTGAAGGGGTCGGTGTGCGCGTCCCAGGCGCGTTCGAGGAGCTCCTCGGCGGAGACGGCCGCGCCGTCCGCCTCCAGCAGGATCTGCAGCACCGAGAACTCCTTGGGGGAGAGGTCGAGGTCCCGCCCGTCCCTGGTCGCCGTCCTGCGGGCGGTGTCGACCAGCAGGCCGTCCTTCGCCAGCAGCGGCGGTACGGGGCGGGCGCTGCGCCGCCGCAGGGCCCGGACCCGGGAGACCAGCTCGGGGAACTCGAAGGGCTTGCCGAGATAGTCGTCCGCGCCGAGGTCGAGCCCCTGGACGCGGTCCTCCAGGGACGCCGCGGCCGTCAGCATCAGGATCCGGGTCCGGGAGGTCCCGGCGACGAGGGCGCGGGCGACGTCGTCTCCGTGGACGCGCGGCAGGTCGCGGTCGAGGACGACGACGTCGTAGTCGTGCAGCCCGAGGTAGGCGAGGGCGGCGTCACCGGTGTAGACGGTGTCGACGGCGAAGCCGGCCCGCCTCAGTCCGGTGGCGACCAGCTCCGCGAGGACCTGCTCGTCCTCGGCGACCAGTACGCGCATGATCACTCCCTCGCCGCTGTGCACGGTCCTTTCTACGCCGGGGAACGTTTCGCGGACCTCTCCGCGCTCCCGGCCCCCTCGGCGATGTGAGTGGATCTTCGACAGACCGTTAGGATTTCGACCATGGCGGCCACTGGATCCGAGAAGCAGGGGGCGAAGGCGTACTACGTCTCGACCCCCATCTACTACGTCAACGACGCTCCTCACCTGGGCCACGCCTACACGACCGTCGCAGGCGACGTGCTCACGCGCTGGCACCGTCAGCGCGGCGAGAAGGTGTGGTACCTCACCGGCACGGACGAGCACGGTCAGAAGATCATGCGCACGGCCGAGGCGAACGACGTCACGCCCCAGGCATGGTGCGACAAGCTCGTCGAGGAGGCGTGGAAGCCGCTCTGGGAGCACCTGAACATCGCGAACGACGACTTCATCCGGACGACGGAGAAGCGTCACACGGACCGCGTGCAGGAGTTCGTGCAGGACCTGTACGACAAGGGCGAGATCTACAAGGGCGGGTACGAAGGCCCGTACTGCGTGGGCTGTGAGGAGTACAAGCTCCCGGGCGACCTCATCGAGGCGGAGGACGGCACGAAGCTGTGCCCGATCCACAAGAAGCCGGTGGAGATCCTCAAGGAGGAGAACTACTTCTTCAAGCTGAGCGTGTACGGCCCGAAGCTCCTGGAGTTCTACGAGGCGAACCCGGGCTTCATCCAGCCGGAGTCCGCGCGCAACGAGGTCGTGAACTTCGTCAAGCAGGGTCTTCAGGACCTGTCGATCTCCCGCTCCACGTTCGACTGGGGCGTCCCGGTGCCGTGGGACGACAAGCACGTCATCTACGTGTGGGTCGACGCGCTGCTGAACTACGCCACGGCCGTCGGCTACGGCTCGAACCAGCAGAAGTTCGACGAGACGTTCCCGGCGAACGTGCACCTGGTCGGCAAGGACATCCTGCGCTTCCACGCGGTGATCTGGCCCGCGATGCTGATGGCGCAGGGCCTGCCCGTGCCCGGCAGGGTCGCGGCCAACGGCTGGCTGATGGTCGGCGGCGAGAAGATGTCGAAGTCGAACCTGACCGGCATCAAGCCGCAGGACCTCACCTCGCACTTCGGCGTGGACGCCTACCGCTGGTACTTCCTTCGGGCGATCGCCTTCGGCAGCGACGGCTCGTTCTCGTGGGAGGACTTCACCGCCCGCTACACCTCCGAGCTGGCCAACGACTACGGCAACCTGGCGTCGCGCGTGGCGGCCATGGTCGGCAAGTACTTCGACGGCGCCCTGCCGGCCGCGACGGCCGACGGCGACGCGGAGACGGCGATCCACGAGGGCCTGGCCAAGGCGGTCGAGACGGCCGACCGGAAGATCGGCGAGGAGCTGGACTTCCAGGGCGGCATCCTGGCGATCTTCGACTTCGTGAAGCAGGTCAACGGCTACATCACGGAGCAGGAGCCGTGGAAGGTCGCGAAGGACGACTCGGAGGCGGGCCGCGCCCGCCTGGCGACGATCCTCTACACGGCGGCCGAGTCGCTGCGCGCGGTCGCGGTCCTGCTCAACCCGGTCATGCCGGAGACCTCGCAGGCCCTCTGGGACTCACTGGGCGCCGAGACCTCGCTGGGCGCCCTGTCCGCCCAGCCGGTTCAGGACGCGGGCACGTGGGGGCGGCTCCCCGCCGGCACGACGGTGACGAAGGGCGCGGTGCTGTTCCCGCGCCTGGAGGAGCCGAAGAAGGACTGACGTCCCCGGATCCACGTACGACGCGCCCCGCGCCTGGTGAGAGCCAGGTGTGGGGCGCGCGTCGTCACCGAGGCCGGCCGCCCGCCGCGTAGGCCACGAAGCCCGCCCACGCAGTCGGCGTCAGCGCGAGCTGCGGGCCCTCGACGCACTTGGAGTCCCGGACGTGGACGGTGCGGGGGGCGGTGGCGACCTCGACGCAGGAGTCGCCCTCCGGGCCGCTGCTGTGACTGCTCTTGAACCACGCCAGTACGGAGGCGTCGCCGGCGGGGGCCTTGCGGATCATGTCTCTCCCAGCAGTTGCTCGATAAGGGCCAGTGACTCCCTTGGCGGAAGCGCCTGAGCCCGGATGGTGCCATACCGCAGCTCAAGAATCCGCAGCTGTTTCGGCTCGTGCGTCGGGCGCCCATTGAACGCACCGTCGGAACGCCCCACCGCTGTGCCGTCCTCGAACTTCAACAGCTCGATCCTCCCGCTGAGGCCAGGGTGAGCATCACTTCGCGTCGGCATGACCTGGAGCGAGACGTTCTTCATGCGTCCCACCTCCAGCAAGCGTTCGAGCTGCTGCCGCCACACCATTGTGCCGCCGACACGGCGCCTCAGCGTCGCCTCTTCCTGGACGAAGCTGAGCGCCGGTGCCGGCGACCGGTCGAAAACCGACACTCGCGCCATGCGTGCGACCACAAGACGCTCCACCTCCGGCCTTGCGTACGAGGGTTGCCGTGCCTCGAACAGGGCTCGTGCGTGCGCGGGAGTCTGCAAAAGGCCATTCAGGCTGATGCACTCGTATACGCCGATCTCCACCGCCCGGGCCTCCAGCTTGGCCAGTTCCCGGACCTTCTTCGGGTACCGGACCTTCGCCACGTCCTCCTTCATGGCCGAGAGCAGCCCACCCGCCCCCAGGACCTCGTCCGCCTTGTCCAGGAACTCGGGGCGGGGGATCCGCTTCCCGCTCTCGATCTTGTAAATGAGGTCCTCGCCGTATCCGACAGCGAGGGCGAACTCGGCGGCGCGCATGCCCACAGCTTCCCTCCGCAGCCGCAACTGCCGTCCCACCGTGGCGATGACGGCCACGCCCCAGTCGTCGTCCGGGTCGACCTCCCACCCCGGGTCGTCCGCCTCGGTCGTGAGCCGTCGTACCCCGGTCTCGCCGTCCACCGACATGCCCGCACCCCTCTGTCCGCGCTCTCGTGCCGCGACGCCCCTACCCCTCCGACGAGTTCGGACAGCCCGGACAGCAGTGGACAAGCTCCGGACAGTCACCCTACGCATCGGAATCGTCACTGTTCACGGTAGGCGAGGGCGGCCACGCTCGGTGAGGTGAACCAGAAGAACACCACCCGTCCCCAGACCTCCTCAGCAGCCCGTTTCGAGGTCCTGCTGTCCCCCACGCCGCGCGGCGCTCGGCTCGCCCGGCTGCTCACCGTCGAGTGGCTGCGGACGCGGCACGAGCTGCCGTACGGCGTGACCGAGGCCGCCGCGCACCTCGTCGCAGAGCTGGCGGCGAACGCCGCCACGCACGGCCGCGTCGCCGGCCGGAACTTCCGTGTGGCGCTTCTGGCTCAGGAGGCTGTCCTCCGGATCGAGGTGACGGACACGCGGGCCGACGCGCTGCCCCGCCTCCGGCCGCCGTCCCCCGACGGGGGCTCCGGACGCGGGCTGCTCCTGGTCGAGGCGCTCGCCGACCGCTGGGGTGTCGAGCCGGGTCCCGTCCCCCGGAAGACCGTATGGGCGGAGCTCGATCTTCTACGTCGCTGACCTGCCCAAACACCTCGGTCACCGAACGCCGGGAACGCGGACGCCGGTAGGACGGCCGGTCTTCCCAAGCAACTTCGAGAGAGAAAGAAACCGCACCAAGCCCCACCCCTCCCCCCGCTCGGCAGCCACTCACTCACTCGGGTGAAAAACACCAACTCGGCTGGCTTTGGGAGGGGTTCCTTGATCTACGCTCAGCGCGACACACCACACGACCGCTGACATGCGTCGGCCCCCGCCGGGACGGCAATCCCAGGGCGAGGGCCTGACCATCAAGGAAGAAAGCCCTTCCCGATGGATACCCAGAACACTAGCGCGCCCCCGCACGCCCCGTCCCTCAACGACGGGAAAAACCACCCTTCCCAGCGAGCCGCCAAGGCCACGCACCCCGGGGGCGTCGTCCACAACAACTCCCGCCACACCACGCACTTCACGGTGATCGGCAACCACCTCGCCCAGCACACCGAGCTGTCGCTGCTCGCGATCGGCCTGGCCGTCCACATCCAGTCGCTCCGCAGCGGCGCCCAGATCGACATCGGGACGCTCGCCGGCCGCTTCCCCGAAGGGAAGACCCGGATCGCGGGAGCGCTGCGGGAGTTGGAGGCGCACGGCTATCTGCGCCGGACCCGCATGCGCACCGACGGGGGCCGGATGGTCACCCGCACGGTCTCCTGCAACCAGCCCGGGAGCACTCGCGGCGAGGACCGGCCAAGGCCCCAGCCTCAACCCCCACCCCCGCCCCCGTCCCGGCGAAGCGCCGACCAGAAGCCCCGCCGCCGTGCCCTGCCCGCCGTGCCGCAGCCCGCGTACCCCGCCCCCGGCCTTCTCCAGACCGCCCTGGGGGTGCTCTCCGGACTCCGCCGCGAGGACCCCCGCCTCCTGCTCTCCGCCACGGACGCCGACCACCTCGTGCCGGGCGTCGCCGCGTGGCTGGAGCGCGATCTCACCCCCGAGGCCGTCCAGCGCGCCCTGACCGCCGACCTGCCACGGGAGCCGCTGTACCGCCCCGCCGCCTTTCTGGCCCACCGCCTCGACGCCAAGCTCCCGCCCCTGCCACCGCTCGGCACGACGGCCTCGGCCACGAGACACCCCCTCCAGAACTGCGACGCCTGCGACCGTGCCTTCCGCGGCCCCGAACCGGGCACCTGCGCCGCCTGCCCGCCAACAAGGCCGTTGCTCACGGAAATCCTCGCGTGACAGCATGTGCGGGTGGATGTGAACGGGGATGACATATCGCAGCCTCAACGGGCCTCCGGACTGACCGAATTGACGGGCACTCCGATCCCGGCGGAACGGCCGGATCCGGCACATGGGGATGCCCCGGCCGCCCCGGTCCCGACTGCCCCGGAGGTCGCGCCGGACTCCGAAGCGGGCGGCGCCCGGCGGGAGTTTGCGCGGTTGCTCGGCGAATTCCGGCGCACCGCCGTCCTGGTGCCCTTCGACGACCACGGAAGCCTGTGGACGGCGGATCAGAACGGCGTCCGGTGGATCTGCGCGTTCTCCGACGAGGAGGCGCTGGCGCGTTTCGCCCGCGCCCGCGGGGACGCGGACCGCGAGTGGACGTACCGGACGGTCCTCGGCGCGCGGCTGCTGGATGTGATGGTGCCGATGCTGCCGGGACCGGCCGGGGTGGCGCTGGACGCGGGCGGTGCGGACGGGATGCTGTTTCCGCCGGTGGCGGGGATCGTCCCGGACGCGGTGGCGGTGGATCTCGGGGGAACAGGGACGCGATGAGTGGGAACGAGCCGGAACTCGCGGCGCCGGCGGCGGCGCTGGCGGAGATCGTGAAGGGCATCGACCTGGCACATTCCGAGCTGAAGGATCTCGGGATGATCGGGGAGGCGTCGACGGGCCGGGGGTTCTCCGACCTGGCGCTGTCAGGGCTGGAGTTGGGGCACGGCGGCCTGACGTCCGAGTTCGAGACCTTCTGCAACCGGTGGGAGTGGGGCGTACGGGCGCTGACCCTTCGGGGAAACGGTTTTGCACAGGGTGTGGGCCTGTCGGCGGGCTCGTTCGCGGAGCAGGAGCAGTACGTCAAGGACTCCTTCAAGATCGGCGCGAACTCCCTCAACGGGAACCCGCACCTGTCCGAGGACGAGGTCAAGCAGATGCGCTGGGACACCATTCGCGACCAGCACATGTGGGACGGCGCCGACTGGACCCCCGAGTCGTTCACCGGGGCGCACCAGGAGGTCGAGCAGACCTGGAAGAACACGGCGTACGACGTCGAGGACTCGCTGCTGGACTCGATGGAACGCTCGGGCGCGCTGGATCCGGCGCTGCGTGACGGGATGGACGAGGAGCTGAAGGACATGCTCGATCCCGATCAGGCGACGATCGACCAGGCCGAGCAGCCGCGGTGGGGGGAGAACCGCTGATGGCGGGCCTGGGCGGGGTGGACTGGGGCGGTCTGGTCGACAAAGGCATCGACAAGATCGGTGACGGCATCGACAAGGGCAAGGAGCTCGTCGGCGAAGGCGTCGACTACGCGACCGACAAGGCCGGCCAGGGGCTGCGGCACTACGGTCACGACGGCATCGCCGAAGTCGTGGAGGACTGGGGCGACGACACCGCGTCGTCCCTCGGCGCGGAGGTCGGGGAGAAGCAGCTCGGGCAGACCGAGGAAGCGAACGAGCTGATCCACGGCAAGCCGGAGAGGATCGCAGCGGCGGTGAAGAACCTGCGGGACTTCCAGCGCGCGTTCGACCTCGTCGGCGGCGGGATGAAGAAGCTGGACCCCAGCCACTGGAAGGGCGAGGCGGCCAACGCCTTCCGGGAGAAGTTCCGGACGCTGCCGACCGACTGGCTGCACGCGGCGGACGCGATGGAGAACGCGGCCAAGGCGCTGGAGACGTACGCGCAGGCGATCGTGAGCGCGCAGGGCAAGGCGCGCGAGGCGATCGCGCTGTACAAGGAGGGCGACAAGGACTCTCGGACGGCACACGACGCCTACGAGAAGAAGGCCGCCGCCTACGACGCGGCCCGCCACGGGGACAGCCCGTTGCCCCACCCCGGGGAGTTCTCCGACCCGGGCGAGACCAAGCGGCGACGCGCGCGCGAGATCCTGAAGGACGCCCGTCACGCGCGGAACGAGGCCGGCGAGACGGCGAAGGCGGCGGTGCACGCCGCTCTGGCCCACGCGCCGAAGGAGCCGACCGGCCGCGAGAAGGCCAAGCTCGAACTGATGGACTACGGCCTGGGCCAGGGCATCGAGCTGGCCCACTTCGGCGGAGGCGTCATCAAGGGCACGGCGGGCCTGGTCAACTTCGTCCGCTCGGTGAATCCGACGGACCCGTACAACCTGACCCACCCGGCGGAGTACTACAAGGGCGTCAACATGACGCTCGCCGGTCTGGTCTCCACGGCGGCGAACCCCGACAGGGCGTTGAAGAACGCCTGGGACGCGGCGAAGGGCGACCCGTCGGAGTTCCTCGGCCGGCTGCTGCCGGAGCTGATCGGCACCAAGGGCGGCGGGGTCGTCAGGGGCGGCCTGCGGGCCGGCCTGAACGGCACCAAGCACCTGCCCGACGGACCCGGCAAGCCGGGCGGCAGCCGCGGGGACCACGAGAAGGACCCGGAGAGCACCGCCAAGGAGTGCAGCAAGACGGTGTGCAAGAAGGACCCGGTCGACATCGCGACCGGGCGCATGCTGCTTCCCCAGACCGACATCGCCCTGCCCGGCTCCCTTCCCCTCGTCTTCCGGCGCACCTACGACTCCTCGCGCCGCTCGGGACGCTGGTTCGGCCCGACGTGGTCGTCGACGGTGGACCAGCGCCTCGAGATCGACTCCGAGGGCGTGGTCTTCAGCTGCGACGAGGGCAGCCTCCTCGCGTACCCGCACCCGGCCCCGGGTGTCCCCGTCATGCCCACGCACGGCCGGCAGTGGCCGCTGGACCGGGTCGGCGACGGCTACACGATCACCGACCCCGACACCCGCCGGGTCTGGCACTTCGCGGACCACGACGCCGGCCTCGCGCTCCTGGCACAGGTCGACGACCGCAACGGCCGCTGGATCACCTTCGAGTACGACGAGACGGGCGCCCCGGCGTCGATCGTCCACCACGGCGGCTACCACCTGAGGCTCACCACGAGCGAGGGCCGCGTGACGGCCCTCCACCTCGCGGGAGCGGCGGAGGACGGATCCGACCAGGAGATCCTGCGCTACGGCTACACCGACGGCCACCTGACCGAGGTCACCGGCTCCTCCGGCCGCCCCCTGCGCTTCGGCTGCGACGAGCACGGCCGGATCACCTCGTGGACCGACACCAACGACAGCCGGTTCGACTACGTCTACGACGAACGGGACCGCTGCACCTACCAGTCGGGCGCGAACGGCCACCTCGAAACGACGTTCACCTGGGACGACGTCGATCCGGAGACCGGGCTCCGTATGACCGCCGTCACCGACGGCATGGGACACACCGAGCGCCACCTGATCAACGACCGCGCCCAGGTCGTCGCCGAGATCGACCCGCTGGGTGCGGTCACCCGCTACGAGTACGACCGCTTCCACCGCCTCCTGTCACGGACGGACCCGCTGGGCCACGTCAGCCGCTCCACCTACGACGAGCAGGGCCGCGTGACGGTGCTGGAGCGTCCGGACGGGCGGCGGGCGCGGGCCGAGTACGACGAGGACGGCTTCCCGGTACGGATCATCGGCGCCGACGGCAACACCGTGCGCCAGACCTTCGACGCGCGCGGCAACCGCACGTCGGTCACCGCCCCCTCGGGCGCGCGGACGGAGTTCGCCTACGACGAGGCGGGACGGCTCACCTCGGTGACGGACCCGCTCGGCGCCACCACCCGGCTGGTCCTCGACGCCCGGGGCCTCCCCGTCGAGGTCACCGACCCGCTGGGGGCCACGACCCGCTACGCACACGACGCCTTCGGCCGTACGGTCCGCGTCACCGATCCGCTCGGGGCGGTGACGCGGCTGGAGTGGACGGTCGAGGGCCGGCCGTCCCGGCGCGTCGCGCCCGACGGCACGGTGGAGTCCTGGACGTACGACGGCGAGGGCAACTGTCTCAGCCACACGGACGCGGTGGGGGCCACGACCCGCTTCACCTACACCGACTTCGACCTGATGACCTCCCGTACGGGCCCGGACGGGGTGCGCTACGAGTTCTCCCACGACACGAACCTGCGGCTGACACGGGTGACCAACCCGCAGGGACTGACCTGGGACTACGCCTACGACGGGGCGGGCCGGACGCTCGCCGAGACGGACTTCGACGGCCGGACGCTGGGCTACGCCTATGACGCGGCGGGCCGGCTGGTCTCCCGCGTGAACGGCCTCGGGCAGACGGTCCGCTTCGAGCGCGACGCCCTCGGCCGGATCGTCCGCAAGGACGCCGAAGGCGCGGTGACCACCTATGAGTACGACGTCTTCGACGAACTGGCGGTGGCGACCAACACGGACGCGAGGCTGGAGCGCCTCCGCGACCGCTACGGCCGCCTCACGTCCGAGACGGTCAACGGGCGGACCCTGTCGTACGCGTACGACGAGCAGGGCCGTCGGGTGGGCCGGACGACGCCGGGCGGCTCGGTCAGCACGTGGTCGTACGACGCGCTGGGCCGCAGGACGGGCCTCACCGCCTCCGGCCGTGAACTCGCCTTCGCCTTCGACGCCCTGGGGCGCGAGGTGGAGCGCACGGTCGCGGACTTCGTGTCGCTGACATCGTCGTACGACGTGATGAGCCGGCTGACGGCTCAGCAGGTCACGTCCCGGTCCGGCAGCCTCCAGCACCGGGCGTACGGCTACCGCCCGGACGGCGGACTGGTCTCCGTCACGGACGGCCTCTCGGGGACGCGCCGCTTCGACCTCGACCCGGCGGGCCGGGTCACGGCGGTCCGGGCGGACCGCTGGACGGAGCGCTACGCGTACGACGAGGCCGGCAACCAGACGGAGGCGGACTGGCCTTCCGCCCACCCCGCCCACGCGGCGACCGGCCCGCGCGCCTACCAGGGAACCCGGATCACCCGGGCGGGCGCCGTGCACTACGAACACGATGCCCAGGGCCGGCTCGCCCTGCGCCGCAAGACCCGCCTGTCCCGGAAGCCGGACACCTGGCGGTACGCGTGGGACGCGGAGGACCGCCTGACGTCGGTCACGACTCCCGAGGGCACGGTCTGGCACTACGCGTACGACCCCCTGGGCCGCCGAATATCCAAGCGGTCGGCGCTGGAGACGGTCCACTTCACCTGGGACGGCACGACCCTCTGCGAACAGACGACCGCGGACGTCACCCTGACCTGGGACCACGCGGGCCTGCGCCCGCTGTCCCAGACGGAACGCCGCACGGGCACGGACGACGAACGATTCTTCGCGATCGTCACCGACCTGATCGGCACCCCGACGGAACTCGTCGACGAGTCGGGCGCCCTGGCATGGCGCACCCGCTCCACCCTCTGGGGCACGACCACCTGGACCCGCGACGCGACGGCCTACACTCCGCTCCGCTTCCCGGGCCAGTACTTCGACCCGGAATCGGGCCTCCACTACAACCACTTCCGCTACTACGACCCTGAATCGGCCCGCTACCTCACCCAGGACCCCCTGGGCCTGAGCCCGGCCCCGAACCCGTCGACGTACGTCCACAACCCGCACACGTGGAGCGACCCACTGGGGTTGTCGCCGTGCCCCGACGGGGAGGGGTTCGGCCTGCAAGATCTGGGTGACGGATGGTTCAGGAGCCCAGAGGGGTTGGACTACGGCCCGGGGCGAAATGGCGAACACCGCATCACTCATGTCCAGCAGCACGGTAGCGAAGATCCCACTAAACCATCGCACGGGGTATTCGATACAGGCAGCAGAGGAATTCTTGAGACTGTGGACGAGGCATGGAGCCTTCGCGACGGAGCTGTATCCGTGAACGAACAGGGAGCGCGTACAACATATATAATTCCCATGGGTCGACAAGTGGGATTCAACCCCGGCGAAAAGTTTATTTCCATAACTGTCGAGCACGGGAACGAAGTAATTACCGCCTTCCCAAGGAGTTGGAGATGACCCCCAAAATTCCCTGCGTGCACTGCGGGCAGGACTGGCTTCAGAAATACCAGCTGAAGGGCACTCGTGAGATCTTCTGGGCCTGCCCCGAATGCGAGTCCCTGTGGCTGGAGGATCAGGATACGAGCGAAGAAACGGACCTATACATAAGCGAGTTCCTCGAATCCAAGGGGATCGGCTGGGATCACGCCGAGAAAGCTATGTGACTCGGCTTTCACGGCTGGACGTAGCTGAAGGCGGCCACGCAAACGGCCACCCAAAGGCGGCACTACAGGAGACGTCACGACTTTGACCGACAGCCTGGCCTTGCTGAACACCAAAACCTAGAAGGGCTGTACGGCGAGGTCCCTCCTCTTCGAGGGCTTCGCCTGCGATCCATCAAACCGGACTGGCAGGGGTCTACAGTCACCCTCCGAGTGGATCTTTCGACCTTCCCCGAAAACATCCCTCCGGCATGGAAAGGCATGGACATCGACACCATATCCAGTGCCATCTGCAATTACTCGCGGTGGAAGAGTTTTCCCTCACGGCGTGGGATCCTCCTGCTCACTCCGCTTCCTTCGACGCGAAGCCGCTGGAAGAGCACAGGGTGCGCGTGCGGGTGACGGGCTCAGGAGTGGACCTCGGCTTCACCAGTAGCGCCTCCGTGATGGTGGGCCATGTGAGCGCCTTCAAGCTGCAGGACGGAGCGGATGGAGGCCGTCATGTCTTTTCTCAGGAGCTTGACAGTCTGTGCAAGGTCACCGGCTGGGACTTCAGCGCTCGCGACGCGGCAGTCACTTTGCGGCCTTGCGCGCGCGAGGGTGTCCACGTGACCGTCGAAGCGACAGGATCCCATCTCGAATTCACGGCGACCGCGTCACGCCTGACCCGGCACGCCCCTATCTAGGGCATGGGCGGCAATCACACTGCGGCCCCGGGGAGAGATGACAGCGGATGACCAGGGAAGCCCCGTCGAGGGCCTCGGAGTTGCGCGAGCGACTTACAGCATGCGGCTTCACGATCAGGGTCGACCGGTCCGCCTCAGGAGCAGAGATGGAGCTGAGCCACCGCTGGCAGGAGGAGACTCGGAGGGCGAATTTCTATTCTGATGACGGGGAATTCTCTATCCTTCCCCCCGGGAGCGGAGCTCTCGAGATCGGCTGGGTTCGCGTCCGGAATTCGGCAGGAGAGGACTTGCTTCCCCGCATCAAGCGGATTGTAGGAAAATTCGAGCTGATTGCCGTCTCCGTAGACGGACGTACCCTTTGCGCCGTCACCTCGGAAGAGTATGAGCACTGGATCATCGTGACCTCGTTGCGATGAGCAGGCGCTGCGCATTGGTTCCTTGACGGCGGGGAAATGAGACAAGACTCCACGATGCACATCGCCCCCTGGCTGCACATCGTGACGCACCCAGGCGCCGGCGTTCCCCTCGGTGGGCTGCTGCCCATGTCGGGCAGCGTCTACGTGGCACGTCTGCATGGCCACGAGATGCCCGACGAAGTGTCGGCGTTCCAGAAATTTCAGGAGGCGTTGAAGTTCCCCGAGTATTTCGGCTGGAACTGGAACGCCGTCAACGACTGCCTTCGGGACCTTCAGTGGCTCTCGTCGGATCATCACGTGCTGATCATCGAATCTGCCGAGCACGCGCTCTCCGCGGATGACGCCGCACGCAGGGAGTTTCTGGCGTCCCTGTGGCGCTCCGGCAGGTCGTGGTCCTATGTGAAGCGCCCCGAGGGCATGACACTCAGCAAGCTCTCCATCGTCCTGTCGTGTGCCGAGGATTCAGTGGCTGACTTCTTGGGTTTCTTTCGGGAATTCGAGGATCGGACCACCGGCTCGATCGATACGGATAGGTGAGCAGCTTCCCCGGCCAAACCCCGGGCCCCTCAGCCCGCCCAGTCCTTCAGCGGCGCCGTGTCCAGTTCCAGGCCCACCGGGTCCGGGAGTGTGACCGTCTTTCCGAAGGGGACCGTCGCCACCATCTCGTAGCGCTCGCCGTCCGGCTGGGAGTGGACCTTGACCTCGCCGGTGGTCCGGTCGATCAGCAGGTACACCGGGATGCCCGTCTCGGCGTAGGCGCGCGGCTTCTCGACCCGGTCGCGACGGCCGGTGTCCGAGTCGCCGGAGGTGACCTCGACGACCATGAGGACGTCGTCGGCGTTCGCCCACTCGCCTTGGCCGACGAAGGCGTCCAGCGGGACGAGGCAGCCGTCGGGGCGGGCATTGCCCTTGCGGTATTTCTCGATCCGTAGGCCCTGGTCCGGATAGAGCCACCAGTCCGTGTTGCTCTGGATGCACAGTCGCGTCAGCCAGGCGATGATTCGCCCGTGGTCGCCGTCGGGCACTGCCTTTTCCCCGATCCTGCCGTCGATGAACTCCAGGCGCAGTGTCTCGTCCACACGTTCGCCGAGACGGGCGAGTTCCTCGAACCCCTCCTGCGTCAGGACGCTCACGGCAGACTCCTCCCAGATCGGTGGTGCCTCCCACGGTACGGGTTTGCCGGCCGACTCGGCCGGGTTCGTCACAGTCGCCATGGGCGGCAGCGTGGCATATGCCGAAGGCCCGGGATCCGAGGAGCCCGGGCCTTCACCCGTCCGTGGGACGGCTACTGACGTGCCGACTACCGCGCCGCGTCCGGGTGGACCGACTCCGTCACCGGGCGGTCGTCCACCAGCTTCTTCTCGACCGGCTTGCGCAGCTGGATGTTCAGCTCGCGCAGGCGGGTCTCGTCCAGCTCCGTCGGGGCGCCCATCAGGAGGTCCTGGCCGTTGCCGTTGAGCGGGAAGGCGATGATCTCGCGGATGTTCGGCTCGTCGGCGAGGAGCATCACGATGCGGTCCACGCCCGGGGCGATGCCGCCGTGCGGCGGGGCGCCGTACTCGAAGGCGCGGAGCATGCCCGCGAACTCGGTCTCGACGGTCTCGCGGGAGTAGCCCGCGATCTCGAAGGCCTTGAACATGATCTCGGGCTCGTGGTTCCGGATGGCGCCGGAGGAGAGCTCGATGCCGTTGCAGACGATGTCGTACTGCCAGCCGAGGATGTCCAGCGGGTCCTTGGTCTCCAGGGCCTCCAGGCCGCCCTGGGGCATCGAGAACGGGTTGTGCGAGAAGTCGATCTTGCCGGTCTCCTCGTCCCGCTCGTACATCGGGAAGTCGACGATCCACGCGAAGCGGAAGACGTTCTCCTCGAACTGGCCGGCGCGCTTGGCGGCCTCGACCCGGACCGGTCCCATGATCTTGGAGACCTCGTCGAAGTCGCCGGCGCCGAAGAAGACGGCGTGGCCGGCGGCGAGGCCGAGGCGCTCGGTGAGGACCTTGACGTTCTCCTCGGTGAGGAACTTGGCGATCGGGCCGGTGAGGGCGCCCTCCTCGCCGACGCGGACCCAGGCCAGGCCCTTCGCGCCGAGGGAGACGGCGTAGTCGCCCAGGCCGTCGAAGAACTTGCGCGGCTGGTCGCCCGTGTCCGGGACCGCGAGGGCGCGCACGTGCTTGCCGGCGAAGGCCTTGAACTCGGAGTTCGCGAAGACGTCGGTGATGTCAACGAGCTCCAGCGCGGTGCGCAGGTCCGGCTTGTCGTTGCCGTACTTCAGCATCGACTCGCGGAACGGGATCCGCGGGAACGGGGAGGTGACGTGGCGGCCGCCGCCGAACTCCTCGAAAAGCTCGGTCATGAGCTTCTCGATCGGCTGGAAGACGTCCTCCTGCTCGACGAAGCTCATCTCGACGTCGAGCTGGTAGAACTCGCCGGGCGAGCGGTCCGCGCGGGCGTCCTCGTCGCGGAAGCACGGCGCGATCTGGAAGTAGCGGTCGAAGCCCGAGATCATCAGCAGCTGCTTGAACTGCTGCGGCGCCTGCGGCAGGGCGTAGAACTTGCCCGGGTTCAGACGGGACGGGACGACGAAGTCGCGGGCGCCCTCGGGGGAGGTGGCGGCCAGGATCGGGGTCGCCATCTCGTTGAAGCCGAGGGCCACCATCTTGGAGCGGATGGCGGCGATGACGGCGGAGCGCAGCATGATGTTGCGGTGCATGCGCTCGCGGCGCAGGTCGAGGAAGCGGTACTCGAGCCGCCGCTCCTCGTTCACGCCGTCGTCGGCGTTGATGGTGAAGGGGATCTGCTTGGCCGCGCCGAGGACCTCGACGTCGGCCGCCTCGATCTCGATCTCGCCGGTCGACAGCTCGGGGTTGACGTTCTCCGCGCCGCGGGAGACGACCTTGCCGTCCACGCGGACGACGGTCTCCTTGGTCAGCTTGTCGAGGACCTCGGCCGCGGCGGTGCCGGGGCGGGCGACGAGCTGCGTGATGCCGTAGTGGTCGCGCAGATCGATGAAGAGGATGCCGCCCAGGTCGCGCCGATTGTGCAGCCAGCCGCTCAGCCGGACGTCGGTGCCGACGTCAGAGGCGCGGAGCTCGCCGCAGGTGTGGGACCTGTACCGATGCATCGTCGTTCATCCAGTCTTCGAAATCGGTGGGGAGCCGGGACGTGTCCAGGCCCGTCAAGGGTACCGGGCCACCCAAGATCGCTTTTCGAATACTCTCGGTGGCGTCTTGCTGTCCGATATTCATAAAGTAGGGCAATGCGCACCGAGGACGTCCTGGCCGCGATCGCGACCGGCCTGTGGCGCTGGGACAACGCTTCCGGGATCGTCACGCTCGACGCCGAGGCCGCCCGGCTCCTCGGGCTGCCCGCCGAGCCCGCCGAGCTGACCGAGGCGGCCGTACGCTCCCGCTTTCATCCCGTCGACTGGAACGAGATCGACGGCGTGGTCAACCTGGCCGTCGCGGAGGGGACCCTCGCGGAGGCCCGGCTGCGGATCATGGACGGGCAGGGCCGGGTGATCCGTACCGTACGCAGCCGGTCCAAGCCGCTCATCGACGGTGACGACTACACCCTCGTGGGCACCTTGCAGGAAGTCGCCGAGCCGCAGCCCGGCACCGCCGCGCGGACCCCCATCACCGGCGACTGGCGCCGCTCGCGCGAGGCGTTCCTGCTCGACGCGGGGCGGGCGCTCGCCGAGGCCCGGTCGACCGCCGAGGTCCTGCGCGTCGCGGCCTCCCTCTCGATGCCGGGCTTCTCGCCGGACGGCCTCGCCGTCTTCGGGGTCGCGGGCGACCGGCTGACGATCATCGGCCACCACGGGCACCACGCCGGGGACGAGGGCCCCTTCAGCTCGATGTCCCTCGACACCGACTACCCGGCGGCCGAGGTCGCCCGGACCGGACGGGCGATCTACCTGCCGTCGCCGGAGGAGTACCTCCGGCGCTTCCCGGTCACCTGGCCGCTCGCGCAGCGCTTCGGCCGGCAGTCCTGGGCCTACCTCCCCCTCATCGTGGCCGGCCGCACCATGGGCGCCTGGATGGCCGCCTTCAAGCACCGCGTCGCCTTCACCCCCGACGAGCGCTCCGTCCTGACGACCGTCGCCCGCATGCTCGCCCAGGCCCTCGCCCGGGCCGGTGTCGCCGAGTCCGAGCGCGAGCTGTCGCTCGGGCTCCAGCGCACGATGATGCCCGTCCTCGGGCCCGGCGCCCCCGGCCTCCAGGTCGCCGCCCGGTACGTGCCGACCGGCGGCGGGCTCCAGGTCGGCGGGGACTGGTACGACATGATCCCGCTCCCCGGAGGCACCTCCCGGGCCGGCGGCGCCGGCACCGGGCGCATCGCGCTCGTCATCGGCGACGTCCAGGGCCACGACGTCCGCGCCGCCGGGCTGATGGGGCAGCTGCGGATCGCCCTGCGCGCGTACGCCTCCGAGGGCCACCGGCCCGACGCCGTCCTCTCCCGCGCCTCGCGCTTCCTGTACGGGATCACCAGCGGCGACGGCGAGGCGAGCGGGAACGGCGGCGGGCGCGCACGGGGCGACCTCGCCCTCGGCGACGGCCACGGAAGCGGCGGCGGGCGCGGGGAGGACGGCGGCGGGCTGCGTTTCGCCACCTGCCTCTACCTGGAGATCGACCCGGTCACCGGGATCGTCGACATCGCCCGGGCCGGACACCCCGACCCCGCGGTCCGGATGACCGACGGAACGGTCCTGCTGCGGCCCACGGCCGGCGGGCTGCCGCTGGGCATCGACCCGGACACCGACTATCCGACGACCCGCTTCACCCTGGAGCCCGGCGAGACCCTGATGATGTGCACCGACGGGCTCCTGGAGACCGGCGGCCACGATCTCGACAGCGGCTGGGAACGGGTCCGCGAGCTCCTCGAGGGACACGACGGCGAGTCCCTCGAGGAGCTCGCCGACGAGCTCGTCCAGGCGGTCCACGGCCCCGGCTCCCACCACACCACCGGGCCGCTCGCCGACCGCCGCGAGGACGACATCGCCCTGCTGCTCGTCTCCCGCCAGGGCACGATCGCGCGGGAGGCCCCGCGCCGCACCATGATGACCGTCGCCCAGGCCGAGCCGGAGCGCATCGCCGCCGCCCGTCAGCACCTGCGGCAGCTGCTGCACGACTGGGCCGACGCGGACCAGGTCGACTCGGCGGTCCTGATGGTCTCGGAGATGGTCACCAACGTCCTCATCCACACGGACGGCGACGCCCTGCTGGTCGCCGAGGTGACCTGCGACGAGAAGACGCGCCGCCTGCGGGTGGAGGTCGCGGACTCCAGCGACGAGCTGCCGCACAAGCGGCACCCGGGGGAGATGGCCTCGTCGGGACGCGGTCTGGTGCTGATGGAGATGCTGGCGCACGCCTGGGGCGTGGATCCGCGCGGCGAGGGCAAGTCGATCTGGTTCGAGCTGAACGAGCCGCCGGCCGGCGGGGACGAGGGCGGCGTCGGGGGCGGCTGCGCCTAGGCGGGGCTGTGGGGCGAGATCCCTGGGGCGTACAGGTACGCGGGGGGCGGGGGACGGTACGAGGCCGGCCCGGTGGGCGGTACGGGCTGGTGGACGGTACGGGTCCGCTCTGGTCCCCGGCCCGGTGGACGGGTACGGGCTCCGGCGGGCGGTACGGCCCCGGCCGCGCCGGTTCCCCGGGCGCGCGGGGCGGGCGGGGGCGGAGGAGACTGGACTCGTACGGCCGCCGCCGGGGGGACCACGGAGCGCACACCATGGACACCCACAAGGTCGGAAGCGACACCACCGTCCTGGCCGACAGCCTCGAAGTGCCGGGGATCGGCCACATCCCCGTCAACGCCTACGTCCTCACCGCGAGGGAGCCGGTCGTCGTCGACACCGGGCTCTCCGTCTCCGACCGGGACTTCGTCAGCGCGATCGGCGGCGTGGTCGACCCCGCCGACATCCTCTGGATCTGGCTCACGCACCCCGACCGCGACCACACCGGCGGCATCTTCGACCTGCTCGTCGCCGCGCCCCGGGCGCGCGTGGTGACCACCTTCATCGGCGCGGGGATCATGACCACCGAGCGCCCGCTGCCCCCGGACCGCGTCTACTTCCTCAACCCCGGCCAGTCGCTGGACGTCGGCGACCGGACCCTGCGCGCCTTCAGGCCGCCGCTCTTCGACAACCCGGCCACCGTCGGGTTCTACGACGACAAGACCCGGACCTGCTTCACCTCGGACTGCTTCGGCGGGCCGATGCCGACCGCGGAGCTGGCCGAGAGCGGACACGCCGCCGACCTGAAGCCGGACGAGCTGCGGGCCACCCAGCTGCTCTGGGCGACCGTGGACAGTCCGTGGGTGCACATGGTGGACGCGGCGAAGTACCGGGCGTCGATGGATCCGCTGCGGGAGATGAACCCGGAGATCGTGCTCAGCACGCATCTGCCGCCGGCCGTCCGGATGATCGACTCGCTTCTCGACACGATCGGCATGGCGCCGGACTCGGACCCGTTCGTGGGACCGGACCAGGCCGCGCTGGAGCAGATGCTGGCCGGCTTCGAGCCGGGAGGCATGCCGGCGGCCACCTGACCCGCCGTACCCGCCCCGCCGTCCCTTCCTCGCCTCGCCTTGCTTCCCTCGCGTTGCTCGCCTTGCTCGCCTTGCTCGCCTTGCTCCGCCCGGCAGGTGACCGGGCCCCGGGGCCGGCCGGGCCCTTGGCCCGACCCCAGCGGCCCCCGACGCCACCCACCCGCCGCCACCGACCCCGACGCCATCGGCCCCGCGCGCGGCAACTGGAGCGGGCGTCAGCCCCCGTCGCCCTCCGCGAGCGTGGCCCGCTGCTTCTCGTACCGCCCGCGCAGTTCGCCGACGACGCCGAACGCGGCGGCCGTCAGCGGGACCGCGAGCAGCATGCCGAGGATCCCGGCGACGGACGCTCCGGCCGTGATGGTCAGCATCACCACGGCGGGGTGCATCTGCACGGTCCGGCTCTGGATCGCGGGCTGGAGGATGTGGCCTTCGAGCACCTGGACCGCCAGGACGACCCCGAGCGCCCACAGCGCGATCACGACCCCGCGGTCGGCGAGGGCGACGAGGACGGCGACCGCACCGGAGATGAAGGCGCCGAGGTACGGGATGTAGGCGCCGACGAAGACGAGCGCGCCGAGCCCGACGGCGCCGGGGACCCGCAGGACCAGCAGACCGATGGTGATGAGGAAGGCGTCGATCAGGGCGATGAGGGTGGTGCCGCGCATGAAGCCCTCGACGGCCTCGAAGGCGCGGCGGCCGATCGCCTCGACGGTGTCGCCGGTGGAGCGCGGGGCGAGGGAGCGCAGCGCGCCGACCGCCTTGTCGGAGTCCCGGAGGAAGAAGAAGACCAGGAGCAGGGCGAGGACGGCGACGGCGATCATCTCGCCGACGACGCTCAGGCCGCTGATCACCCCCGAGGCGGCGGTGCCGCCGAACTTCTCCAGGAGCTGCTTCGCGTTCGCGGCGACGTCGTCCAGGGACGTCCCGGTGGCGCCGAGGTGCCGGGTCAGGTCCCGGGCGGCCTGACGCAGCGAGGCGACGATCTGGTCGCCGGTCTCGACGAGGGCGCTGACGACGATGTACGCGGCGCCGCCGACGACCGCGACGACGGCGACGCAGGTGATCGCCGCGGCGAGGGACTCGCGCACCTTGACGCGCAGCAGCCGACGGTAGAGCGGACCGAGCAGCGCGGTGCCGAGGAGGGCGAGCAGGACGGGGGTGACGGCGGTCTTGAAGACGACGCACAGCCACACGCCGACCGCGGCGACCCCGGTCAGCAGCAGCACGACGACGCACCAGGCGGCGACCCGCCGGACCGCCTCGGGCAGGAGCGGCCGCGGGCCCGGAGGCGGCGGCGAATGCGGGGGAGGGTGCGGGGGCGCGGGCGGTTGCTGCTGCACGGTCCCCACCCGATCACGCGGCCCGTACGCCGTCCTGCGGGGCGGGCCGCGCGGGTGACGCCTCGTCAGACCGGAGGCAGGCGGGGGCGCCGGGGACGGAGCCGGGCCAGGCGGCCCCGCCGCCGGACCTGGCAGGGCGCCCCCGGCCGCCGGACCGGCCGGCCGCACCCCCTCGAGCAAGCGGAGGCCCGCC